>JAOUHJ010000144.1 GCA_029865225.1 Nitrospira sp. | reverse complement strand
TCGCCACGGTTCGGCTGAGAACGGCCAAAACACGCGGGTGTGTGTCACGGGACAGTATTCTGGCCATGGTGTTTAAACTGGCCGCCAGCGCCGCGCAGGGGTGGCGTCGGCTCAACGGAGCTGAGCGCCTCGCTGATATCATCACCGGCGTGCAGTTCAAAGACGGGGTCAAAGTGGAGGGTCAGAGAATCGCCGCCTGATTACTCATACACAACATTTGACTTTAACCCGACAGGGCGTCGCCGCCACCTACGACTGGAACGTGGAAGTCGGGATTCGCCGCACGTTCAAGAGCTTTTGAATGGCTGGTTCAAGGCCTACCGAGTCAGTCCTTGGGTTTTCTTTACAGGTTGCCGGAGATCGCTACGATTGGTGCGGGCATGCACGATAACTTTGCCTTCAACTATATCTCTTCATCTGCCTCACAGCCGGCGGTGTTGCGGATGGCTTCATGGTCGTGTTAGTGGTATCGAAAGCAATCAACACCTCGCACAAGGCTCCATCACGAACTACGATGGAAGATTTCATGTAATCTCGGACGCAAGCACAGAAAAATTCTTTACCTGTGAATAGGGCGCTCGCGAGGACATAGGTGAAACGGGACAACAGGCCCCTAGCAGGTATCAATCACATAACTTGAGAGAAAGGAAATTACCATGAGAACATTTCGTGCTTGTGTGTCAGCCGTTTTGTTAATGGCAGCCGTGGCATGTGCGCATTCTGGTGCTTGGGTACCCGAGGATTATTCGTCCACGATCGACAAATTTAAGTCTTCTGAGCAGGTGCAACCGTTCTTTCAGGATTCGTACGGCTATGCGGTCCTTCCCCTCATCGGGAAAGGGGGGCTGGGGGTCGGCGGCGCCTATGGGTCGGGGCAAGTCTACCAAGGAGGAAAGGTGACCGGCCTCACAAAGCTGATCAAGCTCTCATTCGGCTTTCAGGCAGGAGGCCAGGGGTTCTCTGAAATCATCTTCTTCAAAGATAAGCGCGCCTATGATGAGTTTACCACCGGAGAATTTGCCTTTGACGCCACGGCCTCAGCCGTGGCCATTACCGCCGGGGCGCAAGTCCAGGTCGGAACAAAGGGCGCATCAGCGGGAGCAAGTGCCGGACCGAAATCCGGTGAACAAGTCGCACTAGGCTACCACAAGGGAATGGCCGTCTTTACACAGGCGGTCGGTGGTCTGATGTACGAGGCAGCCATTGGGGGTCAAAAGTTCAGCTTTCAACCCTTAAAATAAGAATAGCGGTACGGTGGGCGAGGTACCGTCTCGAATAGCCTCGCCCACCGGTCTCATGCCTCACGTCAGAGGGAACCGAAATGGCATGCGGTGCCTCCCATCGCTAAGCGGAGAATTTCCGAAATCCCCATTCTTACTCTCAGCGATCCCTCACCCACCACCTATGAAAGCCGCCATGAGCGCTCCCTCGGCATTCCGCAATTCGAGTCGCTTACCAGAGAACTGATATTGCGTAGCCATTTCCAGCGCCCGCAAATAGAACCTTTCCTGTTCCATCACGCCGGCTGGCTCTGTACAGGCACGACGGGTTGAGCCAGGTGGTTGAATCACAATCATCCGACCCTCGACCTTGTACGCAGCAACGTAGCCATTGCAGCCGGCATGACCGGTCAGTCTCCCGTCCTCACCGAACCGGGCGGTGATTGACGTGCCGTTGAGCAGACTGACGACGGCTTGCTTCCCGTTGTTGTACGAAATGGCGTCCCATTGAGTTCCCGCGAGAACGGTCGGCGCGGGAGTCAGCCCGATCAGGACAGTTCCATCGGCATCGGTCAGTTCGAGCTTGGCATTCTGTATCCGGAACAGCGTCGCCCGCATTAACGTTGAGCGATAGACTCGGGCACGGGCTTCAATGTCGTCCGCACAGGCTGCCATCGTGCCGACCAGTTCGTCGCCGATACGGATCGTGGAATTCTTCACCGTCGCGTCACCACCAAAGGCATTGCATCCGTCATGGCCGCTGACTCGCCCGTTTTCCGCAAAGGTGAGAGTCAGTTCCTGGAGTGCTGGGCCGGAATCCTCGCCGAGGCGTTCGACGGTCCAGGAGGTCTCGGCCAAAGACAGGTGACTGGTTTCAACATTCCCCCGGTCGGCTACCTCCGGCCGCGCACAGGCCGACAGGATCAGCAGCAGGAGCACTCCAGCTGCGGCTGGTGTGATGCTTGTCATGAATCCGCCTCCCCTTCCACTGTTGTCAGGTTGACTAATGCAAGGGCCGTCCACACCCTCGGAGCACCTGCCCCTGCCAATGGATGATAACGCGCGAGTCAAACGACTCGCCGCTCATGGTGTCGTGACACATTTCAGCCGTGATTTCGATTTGCAGGTCGCCAGCATCCCACCGCGTCATCTTGCGGGTCTGATCGGTGATGGCTTCCGGCAGCGGGCGCTCGATGCGCGCGTCACCATAGTCCGTCATCAACACAATGCGCGACATCTCCCGCATTTCCAATATCCAGGGCGGTTCGTTCCCGACACCTCGAAAATCCACGCCGTCGAGCTTCGCGTGCTCCCAGATGGCCTGCCGGCGATCGTTGCGGCAGGTAAAGGTTTCCTTGCCCGGCTCGGACAGCATGCCGTGGTCCCCCTCGATCGCGAGTCGGACATCGCCGTGCTCATACCGCAACAGAGTCCCACCCGAGACGGCTGTGAGTCGAAGGCTTACGCCGGCACGGAAGACCCACGCTTCATTTTTCGTGGCGCGCACGACATAGCTGGACTCGTCCGGGCACATAAAGACCCACGTGCGCGGATCTGTCGCGTTCTTCCCGTCAACGTGTGCACCAGGCTTGTCCATCCCGCAGGCAGCCAAGCCAGCAACCAGCATAATCCAGATGACTGTGCGAGCCAGTTCGGTGCAACTCATCGGTGGCAGAATTCTACCCATTCCTGCGGATCTTACAACGAAGATTCTCTTGAAAACATGACCGCTGAGATCCCCAAAAGATTCACAAGAACCTGCTACAGTGATCATTCTGCCGACTGACAATCACCGAGGAGAAGCATATGAATACCCACACCACGCTCGTGCTCGCTGCTCTTGCCGGAATTCTGCTCGTGACCGGGTGCGCACTGAAGCCCCCTATCCAGGCGGCTGACACAGTCTATTTCGGAGGTCCGATCCTGACCATGGAAGGCGATGCTCCACAGTACGCGGAGGCCCTCGTCGTCAAGGATGGCAAGATCCTCTTCGTCGGCAGCCTCGCCGATGCCGATATTGTCATGCAGGCGAAGAACCGCGTGGATCTTGGCGGCAAAGCCCTGCTGCCGGGCTTTATCGACGCCCACGGCCACGTGTTCCTTTCGGGAATTCAGAAGCTGACCGCCAACCTGCTGCCACCGCCTGATGGTGGAGGAAAGGATGCCACCAGCCTCATAGCGCTACTGAAAGAGTGGCAAAGGCAAAATGCGGCTGCCGTTAAGAAGTCAGGGTGGATCATCGGCTTCGGGTACGACGATGCCCAGCTGGCGGAGCAGCGCCACCCGACGGCCGACGATTTGGACCAGGTGTCGGTCGACATCCCGGCGGTGGTCATCCACCAGTCCGGCCACCTGGCCGTCATGAACCATAAGGGACTGGCTCTGGCCGGCTTTACTGCCGAGAGCCCGGACCCAGCCGGCGGTGTTATCCGGCGCGAGGACGATGGCAGGACCCCGAACGGCGTACTGGAGGAGATGGCCTTCTTCGGCCCGATCTTCCAAATATTGGGCGCCCTGGACGAGGACGCGAACGAAAGGATTGCGCTGGCCGGCGTGCAGGCCTACACGCAGTTCGGCTTTACGACCGCGCAGGAGGGGCGGGCGAGCAAGGCCGCGAGCGAGACCTGGCGCCGGCTCGCCAACAAGAACAGGCTGGTCATCGATGTCGCGGTCTATCCGGACATTCAAGCGGAGGCAGAGTACGTGAAGCAGGTCGGCGTGAGTCCGACTTACCGCAATCACGTTCGCGTGGCGGGGGTGAAGCTGAGTCTGGATGGTTCACCTCAAGGGAAGACCGCCTGGCTCTCCGAGCCCTACGTGGTCCCCCCACCTGGCCAGCCGACGACCTATGTCGGTTATCCAGCCATCCCCGAAGCCGATGAGCGACAGCGCCTGGTCGACCTCGCGTTCCGGAACAACTGGCAGCTGTTGACACATTGCAATGGTGACGCCGCGGCGGACGCGCTGATTGGTGCGATCGCGAAGGCTGAGGCAACGTACGGCAAGGGCGACCGGCGCCCGGTGATGATCCATGCGCAGACGGTGCGGGAGGATCAGCTTGATCGGATGCAGACACTCGCAATCGTGCCGTCCTACTTTTCCATGCACACGTTCTACTGGGGAGACTGGCATCGCGACGAGACGCTCGGAACGGAACGCGCGTACCGTATCTCTCCAACGGCTTCAACACTTCGTCGCGGCATGAAGTTCACGGAACACCACGACGCGCCGGTTGCACTGCCCAGCGCCGTCATGATCCTCTACGCCACAGTCAACCGCATCAGCCGCAGCGGTGATGTGATCGGCCCCGACGAGCGGGTCAGCCCCTTCGTTGCCCTCAAGTCGATCACAGAGTGGGCGGCGTGGCAGTATTTCGAAGAAGACCGTAAGGGCACGCTTGCACCGGGGAAACTCGCCGACCTCGTCATTCTGGACAAGGACCCCACCAAGGTAGAGCCAAAATCCATCAGAGGCATCAAGGTCATCGAGACGATCAAAGAAGGCAGGACGGTCTACAAGGCGGAATGATGCGGGCTCATAACCGCTTGCAGCAGAGGGTGTTGTGCGCACCGCTGCTGCCAAACGCGTGGCGGCAAGGCAACCACAACAATCGTGTCTCTCGCATGGGCTTGGTGCACGTCCGGTCACGCAATTGTTTTTTCAGTTTCGGCCTCGCCCCATACCGTTGGCTGCGAGGGATCTCCGTCCTCTCCTCGCAGCCCTGCACATACCCTCTAAGCTTCTCGACACAGTCTTCTTTACCCAACACCAGCCGTGCGTGCACGACCTCCCAGATCAAAAGCCCTCGATTCCTTCTCTGACAACCAGCCGAGCATGGCCGATGGCGTGATGCCTGTTCTTGCCAAACCGAGGTCACACCCAGGCTGAGGCGGCACGTAGACATATTCAAGTCCTGCCCCTCAGATTTGTCCATTTCCCTCTCCGGACAAGCCTCCTGCAGCGACTAGATTGCTCGAATGTCTTGCCAAGCGC
>JAOUHJ010000063.1 GCA_029865225.1 Nitrospira sp. | reverse complement strand
AGCCGGGCTCAATCGAGAGCAGGAGCGACGGAATCGCATGCCGGTCCGTCCAGAGCGTGACTTGCTGCTGGAGTTCTGGAAGCGACCGTCCTTCAAAGAGCGCCAGCCGATCCAAATAGAACCCATCGACCGCGACATAGAGCCGGCGTCCCGCTCGTAGCCAGGGGAGCAGATAGTCCGCCACGGCGTAATAGGATTTCCCACTCCCAGGGGTGCCTTCGAGCAACGTGATCATGATCCCCACCGGACAAATGGAATCGCTTGCAACGTGAACCGGACCAACATCGCCGAGGCAATAATTGCTACGGCCTGACTCATGCCGGTTGCGCCCAAGACCCAGGTGTATTGAATCGGAATGACCGGCGCACTGAGACTGCCGGTGCCGATGGAGGCCAAGAGCTGATCGGCCACGCTGAGGACCGAATCCCAACCCCCCTTCCAGACATCCGCAAAGGAGAGGATCATATCGAGCAAGAAGCAATAGATCAGGTTCAAGAGGGCCGTCATGACTTAGCTATTCCCCACAAAGATGATCCGATAGGCCGCGAAGCTGGCTCCGGCGATGACAATCGCGCGAAGGGCCAGGAACATCCCGGACCAATCGTTGAAGTTGACGGAGAAGTTCCCGAACAACGACGAATTCAATGCGATCGTCGGAAGATCCGACGGCCACGTGAGGGATTGGAGCAGGGCGAGTTGTCCCGCAATCCCAGATCCTCTCCACGTCGTGAGATGTTGCTCGAGAATCGACCCAAAGGACCGGAGATCATGCTCCCCCGTCGAACATTGCACCGTCGTGGTGCTGTCATCTTGGGTGGTCGTCGAGCCATCCGGATTCGTGGTGGTGGTCGTCGTAGTCGTCGTCTGTTGGCTGGTGCTGGAGGTCGTTTGAGTCCCCGACGGTGGGGTCGCATCTGGGTTGACCACGACATCATCGGGGGTCACCTGTGAGGCGGGCACCACCTGGGTCGCCAAGTCCGTCGCATCAATGGGGATCGTGGTAACGGAATCGGCTCCTGGTGCCGTATTCCCCGACCCGACGGGCGTGACGTTACTGTCGATGGAATTTGGATCGCTGCTTGGAAGGTTATTGAGATAGTCCGTCACCTGTTGCGGCGTGGCGGGCAGCCCTGGCACGAGGACGCCAGGCGACGATCCCGGCTCAGGATAGGCCCAACAGCCCGACGGCTTGAGAAACCAGCCTTGCCACCCCGCCGGCACTTGCGGATAGGGCGGACCCGTCAAACAATAGGTGGTGGGGATGGCAATCCCTTGCGCGGCACTGGCGTCACAATCCGGATGGCCGGGACACTGATGCAACGTGCCCTGCGGGACGACCACCCCATCCACCGACACCCCACTCGGCCCAGCTGTGGCGTTCTTGATCTCGGCCACTTGCCCGTTATTGAGCGCCACGGACAGCAGCGTCAACCCCGCGAGCACGCCCAAGACCGGCCAGCCTCCGGCCCCGGCCGTGACCAGCCGCACCGCGACACTCGTGCCGCTCGCCTGGGCAATCGCACTACCGAGCGCCGTACTGATCGCCCCCCGCTGTGCCGCCAGCGTCACCGCCTGGGCGGCCGGTGTGGCGATCCGCGCATAGGAGCCCGCCAACGCAGTTGCCGGCGCCCAGCACAGCATGACGGCCAGGACGTACAGAAAGAGACTGTACGTACTGAGGCTTAGAGCCGCCCGGACAGCAGGCCGGTGAGAAAACACGCGAGATAAAACATCGTCCATGAGAGTTGTTGCTCCAACGTCAGATCGGTGAAGACCATGAGACTCCAGCTGTCTCCTTACTTCCCGTGCGAACCAGCTGCCGCTCCGTGAGTGATTGGCTGATAGCCCGTCACGTCGATGAACCGTTGGCCCTTGAACTCTCGAAGATTCACCGTGACCTGGGCCAGTTTCATCTTGTTGGCTTCCATCTGCTTATAGAGGGCCTCGTGGTCCTCAGAGATGTTCGCTTCCAAGGTGGTCGTATCCTCCTCGAAATAGAGCACGGCATTCCGGAAGGTCCGTGTGCCGTCCTGACTCGGTCTCGCCTTGACGCCCATCACCACGCACGTTGCGACAAACTTTGACATGTCATGCCTCCTGGTTAATGAATGTGAATTATGAGTTGGACCATGGAAACCAGCCCTGCTTGCTGCAGGACCATAAGTAGACCCACACGGTGCCGCAATCCTGACAACGGCCACGCAGTCGTGGGCCACACATAAACAGCGAGAGCACCCCGCTGTGACACCGACGGCAGAGGACCCGGCGCTCACCGTCCACCCCGGACGGTTTCGTCTGCGTGGTTCGAGCGCTGGCTCGTGTCCGCATGGGATTCGATGGAGGTGTCGCCATCAGATGCCTCCTGTCTGAACTACTGTATGAGTTGACGCGTCGGCTGAGTGGTGGGCTGCGGCACGATCATTCACGCGAACGCCCTCCCACACGGCTTCGACCTCCAGCACATGCTCGATGCGCGCCCACACCGCCTGTGTCATTTGCGCATGGAGTCCGTCGAGTGTGGCGAGCTGATAGAGTCCCAGCCGCAGCACGTCGGAATAACTGGCGTCTCGTTTCGCCGCGAGGCTCATCAGGAGGGCTCGTTCCTCATTCAGGAGTTTCACCGTCTGGCTCGAAGTCTGTTTCATGACGTCCTCCGTAATCGTGTCAGTCTGAGTCCTCATTCAGGACTTGTGTGCGCGCGGTGCTGGTTAGGCCATCCCGCTGCCATAGGCCGCTGAGAATCCGTCTCGGGGATTCCACCAGTGCAGCCGGCGTTTCGTTTTTTCGAGATCCCGACCGTGCTGTAAGAGCGCCAGGTGTTTGCTCCGCCAGCGATCGACGCCATCGACGATCGTGCGGACCAACCAGCGTTCCCCGGCTTCGGGATGGGCACAAAGCAAACTCAATGTGGGGGCTAAGCTCTTCTCGGCCCAGCGTTTGACCTGCTCGATCGTCTTGACCGCCTGGACAATCGCGAGCTTGGCCCGGGCCATCCCCTCCGTGAGGATTTTCCACCAGGGGAGGATCGGCGCGTAGTAGCGATCTTTGGGGTCATCCGCTCTGGTACAGTCCCGAAAGTCCACGGCGGTGCGGAACACCCCGACGATGTAGCGTTGGAAGGAGTCCTGATCCAATGTGGATAAGGCCAAGCCCACCGCCTGGGCCCGTTCGCGCTTCCATTCCATCTCCCAGCGCATCCAGGGGCCCTCGACCGGCTTCTCTTTGGCCCGTTGTTCTGCGGCCTTGTCGTAGATCCGGAGATAGCTCTCCGATTGGCGGGACCCGAGCGCGAGCGTCTTTCCTCGGTCAGCCCCCGTGGGGACATCCAGTCCACCGATGATCCGGCACTGCCGGAAATGTGAGACACAGTGGCCTTTGGCCACGGCCTCATAAACCCCGTCCACATCGATCACGCCCAGGCGATCATCGAGCGCGACATCGATCCGGCCGAAGTGTCCCTTCTGATCCAGAACCCATTCCGCCAGCTGATGAAACTTCTCGTACGTCCAATGACTGATCAGCTCTTGGGAGAGATCGACATGGAATTCTCTGGGCGCTCGTTTGGCGCCTGTGGCGATCCGACCATAGCCACTATCATTGCCCCGGCAGATCCAGACCTCCCGGTAGCCTTCATAGCCCTTCTCATCTCGGATCCAGTCCCCCTCACCGAGTACTCGCTTGAGGATCTCTACCGTGGAACAGGGAACGGTAAACCGAAGCCATCCGATTGACATGGACCAGCTACTCATACAGACCTCCGGGTACTGGGTTGGAATTTGCGCCCCCGTTTGACTAATCGGGGGCTGGGCACCCCGTCGCGCCGTCGGCTGGCGCCGCCGGTCGCGCGGGGGGTCGCTCCCTCCTTGGCATCGACAATTCCCAGTGATCCATGCCCGTTCCGTTGGATCGCCTGGCGGACCTGGTCGAGGTCAGCTTGGGCATTCCGCCTCATTGCCTCCTTGACCTGTTCGAGGTCGAAGCGGACGAATCGGAAGATGCGCTCCACAGGGATTTCCCCACGGAGATAGGCCCGGCGCACGGTCTTGATGCTCACTTTGAGGGCCTTGGCCAGTTCATGAATGGTCAGCCACGGTGCGTGCATGCGTCTCCTCGTGTCGCGCCGACTCAGCATGGTCTCAACCATACGGATGCCGACCGAATTCATGAAAGTACCCGCGAGGGGTCACCAGGGGTCAGCAGAGGACAGGGAAGGGACTCTAGTGTTGAGCGGCGATGGTGATGGGTTACACGGTTACTCTCGGCTCCTTCGTCATAAATACTTCGCAAGATGAAGGAGCAGTACCCGAATCACTGCGCCAGACGCAAGGATCAGCACGTCATGAATTGGAGGTATTTCAGAGTGGGGCGATACCAACGAGGACGAGTTGGAAGGAAAATGCAGTAACGAACAGGACGTTTCGAAGTTGAGGCCAAGAATATTTCGGCCCAGGGCCGAATGGATCTAGTTGACTTCGTATAAGGTCTGGGGAAACCACGCTCTTATCGGGGGTGCTCTCCTACCGTGGCGCGCCGAAACCCTGATGAATCCTTAATCTGGGTGCAATCAATTCCTAAGGTTGGATCCGCTTTGAAGACAATGCCGACAATGTGTTTTGCCCAGCCCACTGTTGATCTTAGGTTCCATAGCGCAAGAATTCGGCACTACTTCCTATGCACCACGGGGATGGCGTTTGCGTTCGCTCCGCTGCAGGGTCTGCATCTATCCTGTTGACGTATACGCGTAAGGTGCTGAGGTAACGTATCACACGATGACGTCCTTCATTGGTATCCGGAAATGGTACTAATGAACCGAACAAGGGCCCATCAGTATCAGTAGCCCGAGTAGACCCCGGTTTGGCACGGTCTCCTTGGAGACCAGAGATTACTCGTGCTGTATGTCGATGATTGGCCGCAATTCCTCCACCGTTTTTCTAGACCCCTATGCCGCCTGTCTCTTTCGCGGTGGAACGGGGCCACGTACGAGCAGTTCCACAATTTCTTCACCAGGCATTGCCCGACCAAACAAATGGCCCTGAACTTGATCGCACTCTTGTTGGCGAAGCAACTCCAATTGTTCTTCTGTTTCCACCCCTTCCGCCAGCACGGACAAATTCATGCTGTGCGCAAGCGAGATGATCGCACGAGTAATTGAGGCATTGGCCTCGTTGCGTGTCACATTCCGAACGAAGGATTGGTCGATCTTGAGCATGTTCAGGGGAAACCGCTGCAGATGGCTCAGCGACGAATAGCCGGTCCCAAAATCATCGATCGACAACCGAACCCCCAGCGCCCTAAGCTCTTGCAGCATCGTGATGGACCTCTCGACATGTCTCATAGTGATTGATTCCGTCAATTCCAACTCGAGATAGCTTGGATCAAGCTGGGCTTCCTGCAAGCCCCTTGCAACGGCGATCGCCAACGAGGCTCCATGAAAGAAGGAATTGGAAACATTCACGGACATCCGAATAGGGGCATAGCCGGCATCTTGCCACGCTTTGTTTTGCCGACAGGCGATGAGCAACACTTCCTCGTCCAGCTTTCGAATCATTCCTGTCTCAACCGCAACAGGAAGAAACACGGCAGGCATCAACATTCCGCGTAGAGGGTGCCGCCATCGGACCAGCGCTTCCGCTCCCACGATCTGGTTGGTCCGGATGTCTACCTGCGGCTGGTAGTACACGATCAGCTCATGACGGTCCAACGCTTTCCGCAACTCGTTTTCTATGTCGAGCCGCTCGGCAGCCAACGCATTCATGGTCGCCGAATAGAACTGAAAGTTGTTCCGACCCTGCTCTTTGGCCTGATACATGGCAATATCTGAGCTCTTCAGCAACTGGTCCACGGTATCCCCGTCAGTGGGGAAGGTTGCGATCCCCACACTCACGGTGACTGACACCTCATGCCCATCAATCACGAACGACTTGGCCAACGTCTCCAATATGCGACGCGCGACCGTCCCCGCATCCTGAACCTGTCGAATGCTCGTCAATAAGACGGTAAATTCATCCCCTCCCAACCGGGCCAGTTCCCGCGTTTCGCCCTGCTCCATCGACCGCCCAATTGAATCGCTATGCCGGACAGAATCCGCCAAACGGTCCGCTACCTGTTTTAAGAGCAGATCGCCGACGTTATGGCCTAACGTGTCGTTGATGACTTTGAATCGGTCCAAGTCGAGGAACAAGATCGCCAAAGTCGTGTGGTAACGACGTGCATGGGCCAGTGCCTGCGTGACACGATCTTTGAACAAGACACGGTTCGGCAGCCCAGTCAGGCTGTCATAATAGGCCAACCGGTGGATTTCCCGTTCCGAGCGCTTTCGTTCACTGATGTCCTTCGCCGTTCCTACAACCGTCAAAGACTTCAGCTGATCATCGAACACCGCCTCGGCCTGCAAATTCACGGTAAACTCACCCCCGTTTGGCAGGACGATCCGATGATCGATATCACACGGCGTCCGCTCCTCAAGAATCGACTGTAACGCGTGGTCGACACGATCGCGGTCCTCTTCATGGACCATTTTGAGGAAGGCCTCTTTCGTTCCTCTAAAATCTTGGAGCCGAATCCCCATTAACCGACAGAGTTCTGGCGACGCCGTAAAGCGGTCCGTGGCAGGATGCCATTCCCAGTTACCGATCTTCGCAATACGCTGTGCCAGCGCAAGCCGGGCTTCGCTGCGCAGGAGCGCGTTGAGCGTGATGCTTCCACGCAACATGTACCGGACTCGATGCTCCAAGATCGCTGCTTTCATCGGCTTAGGGATGAAATCTGTGGCGCCGTGCTTGAACGCACGGGCGATCGAGTCGGCATCATCCATCGCGGTCATGATCAAGATCGGCACACGACTCCCTTCCGGCGATTCACGCAATTTCGTACAGGTAGAAAATCCATCCATCACGGGCATTGTGACGTCCGTGATGATCAGATCAGGACGCCGAACGGTAAACTGCTCCAACGCCTGCATACCGTTCGACGCTTCGCAGATCTCGAACCCTGCTTGTTCCAGCGCCTCACGCACGAATATTCTGGCTAGCGCTTCATCATCGACGACCAAGACGAGTGCTGAAGTCGTCTCCTCTACTTTTCGCATGTTAGGATCTCCACTCCCTCGAGAACTTCTCACAGGTCACACCCCTAAAACGACTTAGGCAGCCTCCTTTGCCAACAGACCCTCGATTGTTCGCCGAACACGGTGATATTCCTGCTCCACCTGAGCAAATGCCGTTTGCGCGACCGCTAAATTCCCTGAACGAGCAATGGCTTCAAGTTTTTTCACGTGTTCAGCCAAAGTCATTGCACCAACCATTGCACTGCTCGACTTGAACGAGTGAGTCGTTTGCGCTAACCCTGCGGCGTCTTGAGCTGCCATATTCTGCACTATGGTGGCAAGATATTCGCTGGACGAGGTCAGGTATCGCGTCAGCATCCCGACATAGGGATCTCTCCTTCCTGGACGGCGAAGGGCGCGCAAGTCCTGTAATATCCCTTCGTCGAGACATTCGACAGACTCGTCCACGACGGCAACAGCTGAGGCATCCGAGTCAGTGACTTCAGGGGTGGACCCGGCAACAGATCGACCTTCTGACACCCATCGCCTCACAACAGCAAGAAGTTGCGGCTGTCTGAATGGTTTGCTTAGATAGTCATCCATGTCATGAGCAAGACACCGCTCCCGGTCTCCCGCAATGGCATGGGCGGTCAATGCCACGATAGGGACTCGTGGAAGCCCGAGATCTCTTTCCCGGGTACGGATGGCAGCCGTAGCCGTAAACCCATCCATCACCGGCATCTGACAATCCATAAACACGAGATCGAACGTGCGGGCACCTATGGCATCAACAGCCTCGCGCCCGTTGCAGGCGGTATGGACCTGATATCCTTCGATCTCGAGCATCTCCGCGGCAGCCTCTCGATTCACCGGGTTATCCTCGGCCACCAAGATGAACACCTCTTTCTCCGGGTCTCGATGAACTGGATCAACGGGCACAGCCTTAGACGGAACCGACCGTCCCTGTCCCGGCCCGGTGAGCGCGATAAGGCGGTTATACAGATGTGATTGCCGAACAGGCTTCGCAACCGACCCATCCAGCTCACCGGCCTGTTCCGAGGCGAGCAACCGTTCATCTTGCCCCATGGACGTGAGCATAAGGATTTTCATCATCGCCAGACGTCGGTCTGCTCGTATCGTTCGTGCCAATTCAAACCCGTCCATCTCAGGCATTTGGCCGTCGATGATCGCAAGGTCGTACATCACCTCATGACGCGGTGTGCTCCGGAGAATTTCCAATGCCATTTGGCCCGACGAGACGGTCTTATGGGCTATTCCCCATGCGTTCAGGTACTGTTCAAGGATATGGCGATTGGTCGCATTATCGTCGACCACAAGGACTCGCATCTTACGGAAGGCTTCGCACGCTTCCCAGCGCCTCGACGCCAGATTGAGCGGCCGATTGAAGGGAATCTGCAACCAAAACGTCGACCCCATTCCTAGAGAACTTTCAAGGCCGATCGTTCCGTTCATGAGGTGCACCAGCTGCTTGACGATAGTTAATCCAAGACCCGTCCCTCCGAATTTTCTGGTTGTCGACCCATCGGCCTGCGAAAAGGCTTCGAAGATTTTCTCGTGCACAGCAGGAGCAATCCCGATTCCCGTATCCCGCACCTCCAGGCGAAGCGTGACCTGGTCGGCCTGCTCCTCAACTCGAGAAACCGATACCACGATCTCTCCCCGTTCTGTGAACTTGACGGCATTTCCCAACAGGTTCACAAGAATTTGCCGCACTCGTGTGGCGTCCCCACGCAAACATGTCGGCACATCGTCGTGAATCTTCGCGGCCAACTCGATCTGCTTCGACTCCACTCGGTGCGCAAACAGATCCATCACTTCGTCCATTAACTGCTGCAAATCGAAATCACTGCTCTCAAGTCGCAACTTGTTTGCTTCAATCTTCGAAAAGTCCAGAATATCGTTCACAACATCCAGCAAGTTCACAGAGGACCGATCTGCAATATCGACAAACCGCTGCTGCTTTTCCGTTAACGGGGTCAGCCGTAACAACTGTGTCATGCCCATGATGCCGTTCAGCGGAGTCCGAATCTCATGGCTCATGTTGGCCAAGAATTCCGTCTTCGCCTGACTTGCTGCCTGGGCCTTTTGAGCCAACTCGACCGCCTCATGCGTTTTCTGTTCAAGTTCTTTCGTTCGCTCTTCGACCTTCGCTTCCAAAGTGCGCTGATACCCCTGCACTTCCGCCTGAGAGGTCGCCAAGTGTTGGGTCATCGTATTGAACGACTCGGCTAAGGTTCCGATTTCATCGCTGCCTGTCACGGCCACCGATTGCTGTAAATCTCCTCCAGCAATCCGTTTGGTCGCGTGAACGAGGCCTTGTATTGGCTGAATGATGCGTCGGATCAGGAGTACGGTCACCACGATACCGACCACTACGACGGCGACTGTCACCGATCCAATCCAGAGCAGATACCCATAGAGTTCTGTCCTCATTCGCTCTTCACTGAGTCCAAGCTGCAACTCTCCGATCGTCTCTTCCTGACCCTGTGGAAAAGACGCATCGGCAAATAGGGCAGTGCTCGGCTGGGACACGATGGCGACGCGGATATCAATATACCGTTGCCCGCTCTGACGATCGATGACCTCTGAGAACGAAGCACCCTTCGATTGTGGCGCGCTTGCCGACATAGTGCTTGCAACTTGATCCTTGCCCTCTTGAATCAATGGCTGGTTGCCGGCGTTGCGCACCACCAGGTAGGCGAAATCGGGATCCATCTGCGCACTGGCCACGATTTTCCTAAGGGTCTCGACATTCTCCGTGTAGACTCCGTATTCACTGGCCTGCGCCAACATACCCGCGGTAATCAAAGCACGGTGGACCAATTCGTCCCGAGTCGTCGCCACCTCACGATACATCACCAGCGAACCGATGCTGACTGCCGTGATCAGGATGATGCCGATCGTCAGGAGATTAAACTTCGCGGTCAGGCTTGTTTTCATAACAGGTCCTTCATTGAAGTACTTGGGTCGCTGCGTCTATGACCGGCTGAGGCAGTTCGATCTTCATGGCACGAGCGGTTTTGAGATTGATCGAGAGAAGCATTTTTCTCGGTGGCACCACCTGAATCGTGTGAGGGGCCGTCTTGTTGAGGACCCGAAGGGCTATTTCTGCGCATTGCGCTCCGATGTCGCCATAGTCTCGGTCCAACGCATATAGGGAGCCGGCTTTGACCCAGGGAGCCGACAGCCCGGCAAACGGAATCTTGTTCCGAAACGAAAACAGCAAGATAGGCTCGGCCGTTTGGGGTGATACTACCACCTGATCGGTAATACCCCAGAGAAGATCGATATTATTCGCCAAGCTCTCCAGCACATCAGGAAGTTCGCGAGGTGTCTCTATGGGTTTCGCTATGAGTTGCACGCCAATCTTTCTGGCAAGCTTCGACGCCGTGTCGACGGTCTCCTGGTTCTCTTTCGGACTATACAGCACACCGACGGTCGACAGTTCAGGCAACATCCGTCGCATCGCCTCAAATTGCTCTTCAAGTGAAAACTCGAAACCAACCCCCGTGAGATTTCCCTTTATCCTGAGCTTTTCAAGGTGTGGAGTGAGACTGGCGACAACTGGTACCTCCCCCTGTTCCGTAAGGACAGCCTGCGTCGCTAATGAACCGACGGTCAGGAACATCGCCGGATGCTCTCCCTTGAACTGGCGCAATACATTAGAAACATTCCCGCTATTTCCTCGTAAACTATAGACTTCGATACCCTCCCGAACTCCGCCAGCGGCCATGGAAGCACGAAATCCATTGACAACTTCAGCATACGGAGGCGAGTCCTGACTGACGAGAATCACCACCTTTGGCGAGACAGCCTCGGCAAGCATCGGCCGCTGGCTTGCCCAGATCAGTATTCCAATCGCAAACCAGCATGCAATCGCCGCTCCAGTATGGAGGTATCGCACCGTGATCGAATCCTATTCAGAAGCGATATTTCAGCTTTGCCCAAAAGGTTCGGCCATCTTGGTTAATGACGTCCTGCAGGTGTTCAGCGGAACCGGGGTATCCGTATTTCTGGTTCGTCAGATTATTGATGTGGGCGGACAGTTCCCATCCTTTCACGATCCGCTGGCTGAACAGTGACAGGTTCAGGATGTAGAAAGGGCTGGCATTGTTTCCTGCCAGTGTCAGCCGCGAACTGGTATAGCGCCCTTCGAATGCCCCGAAGAGTTTGTCCTCAATGATCGGCACGATCAGGTTGGCTTTCACCAGGTGCTGTGGAGAATTCGTGAGGTTCTGCTCACTCGGTTCAATATGAGAATTTTGCAAGGCGTAGCTTACTCTGCCTTCCAATCCCGTCGGCCATTTGCCTTCCATCGTCAATTCCACGCCCCGGGCGGTGGTGTCTCCTAGGTTCTTGAAAACGATCAAGCCATCAGCGGGATCAACGGTCTGAGTGATTAATCTGGAAATGTTGTACTGGTAGAGACTACCGAGGAGGCGGATGTGGTTGCCCAGGTACTGTTCGAGAATCAGTTCATACGTCGTGATCTTCTCGGGCTGAAGGTTGGGGTTTGTCTTATAATCTACCGAGCTCACATAAAACTGCTCATACGCATTGGGGGCGCGGAAGGCCTGTCCATACAGCACTTTCACCGTCGTCTTGCCCCAGGTGGAGATGAGGCCTGCGCGGGGATTGGTCGTGCCGCCAAACGTGCTGTAGTGGTCATGTCGAAAACCGGCGTTCAAGGTCAAATGATCCGTGATGGCCCATTCGTCTTGCAGGTAGCCGGCGATGAAACTGGAATCTCGCCTGTCCTCGAGGTAGGTCGCTGGGGGCTCGACGTCTCGGTTGGCTTGATACTGCCGGAATTGGTCACGATACTCGGTTCCGGCTGTGATTTTGTGACGGTCGAACAGTCGTTTGGTGGCCGTCAGTTCAGCGCCCCACCAGTCAGTCTGTGTGACATCTTGGTTGAGGGTAAATGGAGGAATGCCGATGCTAGCATAATCATACGGGTACTGGCCTCGATAGTAGTAGCGGTCATAATACAACCGGGCCTTCAGATTAAGTTGATTCGCAAATTCATGTTGATAACTGAAGTCCACATAGGTCCGTTCATCGACAGTGTTGAAGCGATTGTCGTTGAAGACAGTTCCAAACGCCGCGGTCGGCACCTGCTTCTTCCGCCACTTATAGCCCCCCGTCAGCGTGAAGTCCCCATACGTGAGTTTCCCGGTGTAGTAGTAGAAATTGTCTTTGTCGGCATCCTTGGCGACCCCATTATTCGTGGAAGAAAACTCCGGGTAAACCAGCTCCCGGTGCCCCTCGCTACCGGAGTAAGATCCGGAGAGGAGCACTTCTAGGCCGTTGGAGAATTTGTTGCCGTAGGAGAGGCGACCGAGGTAGGTATTAAAACTGGAGGCTTCTCCGGATGCCTCAACGCCCTTGAGGTCTCGGCCACGCTTCGTGATGACATTGATGACGCCGAAAAAGGCGTTCGTCCCATAGAGAGACGACGCGGGACCTTTGATGATTTCCACTCGATCGATCACATCCACGTCGATCGGCGCCTCAGTCCCGATTGCTCCCTGATCATACACCGCATCGTTCAGACGATGGTTGTCGATCAAAATGAGGACACGGGTGTTGTAGTCGCCAGGACGGTTGAAACCTCTGATCCCCAAGTACCCGTAGTTCCGATCAGTAGTGGTGAAGAGTCCGGGCACGCTGTCGAGGATCTGTGCAAAGGTCCGATAGCCGTACTTTTTGATCTGGTCCGCGGTGATGATCGTGACCGCCGCTGGTGCTTCGTGGACCTTCTGGTCATATTTGGCTGCTCCATAGACGGTAGGGATTTCGTCGAACAACGTGCTTTCGCTGAGAAAGATCTCGGATGAAGCCTGTTCGGCTGACGCGCCGTCAGGTGAGGGAAGCTCCAAGGGGAGATCCAAGGTGGAATCTGTTTGGGTTGGGGCAGGCTCTTCGCTGGAGGTTGCTCCCCGTGATGGGAGCTCCCACACAATGAGCAGGGCAGCTGTTAGAAGCAACCGCCCCACTGTCGTGGAGTTCAGATAGGCAGACCTCAAGGCGCACCCCGGCATAGCTACCTCCTTCAATGGCCCCCTTCACGAAGGTATCGGCGGATGCGGTCAGTAACTTGAAGGCAGGGCTCGTTACGGGCTGTTTTGTGAGTAAATATGAAGGTGCCGGATAGCTACGGCCATGAAGAAGGTTACCTTTGTCCGCCTCCCCGTTGGCTCTCTACAATGGGAACGGTCTTCCCTAATGACAGAGACTCTGGAAGGTGGGCTGAGCATGGTAGGGGCAAGGTTCGTAGTGCTCCCGCATGTTTAGTGAGCGACGATTCCTTGTCTCGTATCTCAACTGCAGCTGCCTCATGGCAGCGGTGCTCATTGGATCGCTACACTTGGTTCTAGAGAGGCCACTAGGCCGCTGCGGCCCGTGTCTTAATCCGAACCTGGTAAGCAGCGTCTAAAAAGTCCCTGAAAGGAGATAGCTCAGTCGACAACGCCACAGAAGCCCTCCACTCGAGGCGAGACACCACAATCAGGAGCCCACTCTCTCAACCTGTATACGTGCTACTACTGTGGTGAATTTTGTGACAAAACCATGCAGGAATGGAAGGGAAGCCACGGGAACGTATAGAATTGGTGGAATGCGGTAACCTCTTAATATTACAGCGAATAGAGGGGAAACCGTTGCGATAGCGAGCACTTATCAAAAACCGTTCGTTCGAACTTTTAAGGCGAGGGCCCTGGGTTCAAGTCCCAGCCGGCTCACCATTAAGAACAAGGACTTGAGCCCCACCTCTGATAGGAGCTAGGTATTGAGCCTTAGCCTTGTACTAATGTTGCGCCGCACCTTCTCCAAAAGGCGTAAACCCATCACATTCAATCAAGAACGGTGAAAACCACTTCTAGCGGCCAATACACAGCGAGTGGAACCTATTCGGAATGCTGTGCATTTCAGCATGAATCCGGATTTGTGAACCGCAGTTCGTCCGTTCAATCCAATTCGCCGGCTCCATTTTCGCAATGATTTAATGGCTTAGAGACCTCTTGCCAGATTGAACTCACGCGCACGCTAAATCTGTGTTAGCCTAATACTTTTCTCAGGATAGTTAAGAGCTAATCGGAAAGGCGAACAATGTCTAACGGGAAGCCACGAGTGCTAATTCTTGGTGGGGGATTCGGCGGCATGTATGCCGCGCTGGAGTTCGAACGCGCGCTTGCACGAGGAGCCGACTTGGACGTCACTCTCGTCAATCGCGACAACTTTTTCCTCTTCACGCCGATGTTGCACGAAGTCGCAGCGAGCGATCTTGATATCACCAATATCGTCAGCCCGATCCGCAAGCTGTTGCGCCGGGTGACGTTCTTTAACGGCGATATCGAAGCCATTGATCTCGTGGAGAAGCGAGTCGGCCTGTCGCATGGGCACGAGCGACATTGTCACTCGCTGTCGTACGATCACCTGGTGCTGGCCCTTGGGTCAACCACGAACTTTTTCAACATTCCCGGCTTGGCAGAGCGGGCGCTTACCATGAAATCGTTGGATGATGCGATTTCCCTGCGCAACCGGCTCATCGCAAATCTGGAAGAGGCAGACTTTGAATGTACCGCGTCGCTCCGCGCCCCTTTGCTGAATTTCGTCGTGGCCGGTGGCGGGTTTGCGGGGGTCGAAACGATCGCGGCCATGAACGACTTTCTGCGGGAGGCGGTGCAATTCTTCCCGCATCTGCGCGAAGATATGCTTCGGATCATCCTCGTCAGTTCGGGGAAGGTCATTATGCCGGAACTTGGGGAGAAACTGGGCATCTACGCACAGCGAAAACTCGCGGAGCAAAAGATAGAGATCCATTCGAACTGTAAAGTCACTGCCGTGACGGACCGCGAGGTCACACTCAGCGATGGAACCATCGTTACAACCAATACGCTGGTCTGGACCGCCGGAGTCAGCCCGCACCCCCTCTTGGACACACTGCCGTGCCCGAAAGCAAAGGGCCGGGTCCTCGTCAACGAGTATCTGGAAGTTTCCGAGTGGCCCGGTGTCTGGGCCTTTGGCGACTGTGCGCTCGTGCCGGACCTTAAGACCGGGACATTTCACCCTCCGACCGCGCAACACGCGCTGCGTGAAGGGAAGGTGGCGGCTCGGAATATCCTGGCCACTGTTCGAGGCGACCGGCTGAAACCGTTCCTATACTCGACGATCGGGCTCTTGGCCCCCATTGGGAAACGGACCGGTGTGGCGACCATTCTCGGCGTCAACTTTTCAGGCTTCATTGCTTGGTGGCTGTGGCGGACAATTTATTTATTCAAACTGCCTCGATTTGAGAAGAAAGTGCTCGTGGCGTTGGACTGGACCCTCGATGTGCTCTTTTCGAAGGATCTGGTTCAATTCAGGGCCGCTCGCCCGCATACCCTGCCGCGAGTGCAAGAAGAACCTGAGAAGCCTGCTGGTTTGGACTTGGTGGTGCCGACACCAAGCAAGTGAACTGAGAGCAAGAAAAATCTTTGTGTGTTTCCAGCTGACTGTTGCGTTCGTTCGATAGCCTCCTTGCCATGCAGCATTCATCGAGCCGTAGTGCAAATGCGGCCGATCAGATTCGACGCTTGCCTATGACTCAGCGGAAAAGTTGGAGCACGCGGCCGTTTCGGCGATAGGAACCACTCTCCGGTTTTCAGCTCTCGAGCACTCGATCGACCGGCCTCATCGTACGGGGATCAGATTGAAGCAATAAAGGCAGTGTAAGTGGCAACCATCATCGAACCACCGAGCGTGCTTATTCCAATCTGTCTCAACCGAGGGCACACTTATTCGACTGTGCTAGATTTGTGCTTTAAATCATTCAAAAGGACTGAACCTAATAGAATTAACTCGACACCTGCGAACTATGTTAAGTGACTGTATTTTGAGAAAAAAGCGGTTGACCAGCCGAAGATCAGGGTTTTGTAAATACTACCAATTTCAGCCTTTTAAGGCGAGGGCCCTGGGTTCGAGTCCCAGCCGGTTCACCATCTTATCATTCCCGTGGTGGCATACTCTTTAGCTGTTGGTTTCGGCCTCTACCTCCTGTTTCCTCCATGATCTGCACCGATTGGTGACGACGCGACGATCTGGGAACTTCAAGACGACGATCTGGCAGAACGTCGGTGAGAAAGGCCCGTTCTTCGCGACGACATTTTCTCGCCCGTTCAAGGATCAATCGGGCGCCTCCCACTGGGAAATGCACCGCCGGATGGGAGAGTACCAACCTCCCATCCGACGGAACGCGTGAGGTTCTTCAACCTCCCCTCCCCGAACCGCTATCGCAAACTGGTCGAACCTCCTCCTGTTGTAGAACTAGACGCACTGGTTGTAGAACCACCTGCGCTGACACCGTCCTCTTCAATCTTGATCCAGTAAGGTGTCTTATCATCACAGGCTTCGGTTCGATCAAGCCAGGCGGACCAGGCTGCTTTCCCCCAGGGATCACTCGGTTTGCTCTTCCCGCTGGTGTCATCCTTGAACTCAACCCGGATCCTTTCAGACACGGTGTCTTCAGCGAGGTCCTGTAGCTTTTGTTTCTTCCAGGTCTCGGTTTCTCCCGGCTCCAGCACCTTGTTCGCGAGCCCTTCATTCTGATCCTTGCCAGTGCGGTCCTTGTAGCCAAACCTAAGCACCTTGATTGCTCTCACCTTGGCGTTGGTCACTTTGATATCCGGCTTGCAAGCGAGCTTTCCCGTGCCGGCATGAGAGACCATGCCAAACGACAGCGTCAGGGCGACAGCTCCCGTGACGATCCCGCACCCGAGCAAGCATCGAGCCTGAACACTTGGTGTGATTCTGTTGATCTCCTTGTTCATATTACGAATCCTCCTTTGTGACCGGAAATGAGGGTCGGCATCGAGCGACCCATGCGGATAGTATCCGACGCACGCCGGTCGTTTTGATGGTGAATGAACACTGCGGGGAATCTTCCCTTCGATGCCGTCGTAGATCCAGCTACTTAGGCCACTCCCTTAACTCTTACGAGAGGACCGCAGATGCGATGCTCCGAGCGCGTGGGACGGGAAAAGATTCTCCCTTCATTGATCGCGGCGAGCGAGGATCCTTCGCTTCGTCACTTCGTAGATGCAATGGAGCAAGCTTCATTCCGCAGGGCAACGGGAAGCAATCAGGCCGGACTTTCTGGCTATTTCGGCGAAGGGGGTGGTTGAGAGGGGCGTGCGTTTCGAAAACCCGTATCGGATGAGATACATCATGTTTATCCGAAGCGATACAGGTGGGAGTTATCAGTAAAGGGGTAACGCGTCGTGACGCGACGGCAACAAGAGGGGACGAATCTTAGAATCTACATGATCGGCAGGAGCAAGGATACGGTGACACCACGCGTGCGATACGAGAGGGATTGGTCAGAACGACAAGCAAGCGCCAATCAATCACCCGCTTGCCTTAGTGGCCGGTCACTCCTGCTGCGTGATCCTCTCCAGTCCCTCCCGTTCCAGCCACTTCCTACTGTTTCCTCTGTAACCTGTATGGTGCCTCTCTTCCTCCCGCGAGAGAATTATGTATGCGGGCATACAAGGAGGAAACATCCAGGCGATGATCTGGCAGAACGTCGGTGAGAAAGGCCCGTTCTTTGCGACGACCTTCTCCCGTCCGTTCAAGGATCAAGCCGGTGCATGGCGCAACGGCACCTCGTTCGGTTTCAACGACCTCGAGGCCCTCATGAATGTTGCCTTTGAGGCGAAGGAGTGGATGACCGCTCGCACGCTGAAGCGCTGAGGTGCTTCACAGGGAAGCCTTCGGCCCTCCGGGGGCTTCCTTTCAAATTACAAGAGAAATCAATGGTCATTGCGGTGGGAATGCATGGTCTCTAGATAGTAACGTCTGGGTTTCGCATTGAGAGTTTCCTGTTCATTCGCATTCTCTGGCTTCATATGATATGCTATTTTGTTGTTGAGTTCTGGTTCTCGCGCTCCGCTCCCTCCTCGTTAATATCCCTGCGCGAATGAAGTGATCACAGAGCAGTACGTCGTCTGGCGATGGTCGTGGTGTCCGCCAGCTGCCCTCGGTTCGAGCTCGGAAAATCCACCACGCCGAGCAACAGACTGGGAGAAGCCCATGACTAATGCAAAGGCTAGTTCATCGCCTCCGACAAACCAATGGGTCCGTATCCCCGATGGCACGAGAGTGCGTCATCGCTCTGAAGCGTATGAAGGGGTCATTGACGGATTGACAGTGATCGTATCCGGCGCCGGGCGCAACCCGGATGGAAAAACGCAGTACCGGGTGAAGGTGGACGGCAGCACGCGAATGCTGGTCTCGGAGGAGCATCTCAATATTCTCTTGGATAAGCAGAAGCTGATTCTGGTGGGGCGCGAATCCGAACTGTATCGTCGGTGGACTACCGATCGGCTGCGATCCGTATTTGCAGAGGATCGCTTCGTGGAGCGTGGTCCTGCAGATCAGACCTCTCCACGCAAGAAGACGTGAACGGCTGCTCTGCCCTGCATGTCTGAGGTCGACACTTTTTGAATGGGAGAACTGTCATGTATACCTCCTGGACAACAAAGGGCTCGCGCAGACCGAAACATGGCACTCGTAAAACAAAGGTCCACTGGGATGTGTTGGGATTGCAAGATCCGGCGATGACCTCATCCACACCGTCCATCGAAGATATTCGTCGGGAAATCATCTCAGCCTCAAGCACTGGCCTGAGTTCTGAGACACTCGCTCGCGCTCAGACAAAAGGCGCGTCCCGTAAATCAGGTCCCAAGGCATTGGGATCAATTCCGAAGCAGAGGGCTCGTTCATAGCGGGTCTCGGCATCACCACGCATATCGGAAGGAGACTATCATCGCAGGACCAGGAAAAACGACCACCGGCAAACGCGATCGCGAACGAGCACGGCAACAGAAGCAGCGGGAGAAGGAGGCGAGGCGCGTCCAGCGCCAGGTGGCCAAACGGACTGCGGGCTCGACACGAGAAGGAGAAGACCCCGATCTTGCCGGGTTACGCTGGGGGCCTCAATCTCCTCTGTATTGAGAGGCTCTTCTGACAAACATGAAGGTCATTGAGGCTATGGCTCTTTCCGTGCGCGATACAACTTCACTTGCAGAACTTGGCACGGGGGCACCTCTCAAAGCTGGTCTGGACGAATGGCCCCCGCGGCCTTCGACCTTGTGAACTCGTCCGTTGCCAGTCTGAACACAGGATGGCGTATGCACGGCTTCTGCATCGGAGGATCAGAATGAGTCAACATGTGGTGTATGTGGGTGGCCTCACGGACGCCACGTCCGATCATCAGCTCCGTGAGCTATTTGGAACGTATGGCTCTGTCACGCGCGCCTATGTGATCCGCCATAAACATAGTGGGAAATCGGCGGGCTATGGATTTGTGGAAATGATGTCGGGCCAGCAGGCTTCGTGTGCCGTTGCTGCGCTAGAAGGTGCAGTGTTTCAGGGCAATTGTTTGCGACTCTTCGTCATGCCCTCTATATCCGCCTCTCAGTAATTACCATACCAGTCGAAGGCGCACTCTCATGAGCCGTCTCAATTTAGATCCGCTGCTGACCTTTCCCGATGGATCGCATTTGGTGATCAGCACACAACATTCAGCGGGTGAAGAATTTTCCTGCGCCTTATACAGTGCAGTTGTCGGGAACGATGACCGCATCGCGTTTAAGGTTGTCTCGCATGATATTGCAGCTTCGAGCTGTATGAAGGCGCAAGAGTCCGCCTATGAGTATGCCCTCCGACGCTATCCAAGTGCGGGAGTCATCTTAAAAAAACCGCCGTACTTGATCTGGCATGGGCCGCGCTCGTCAGAGATGCAGTGAGTCGCATAGCGTGCGACATTGACAGCTTTCGATCTGGTTCGCTGTACAATATAACCGTTCATGTGCAAGGCCTCGCATGAACTGTTTATCACATGGCCTATCACCGATGTTGTTCCTACCGAGAATCTGATCGGAAGGCTGACCTGAGCCGTTTACCCACTACGTCTTTGGCCCTCTCCTTCTTCTCCGAAGCCTCGCGTCATGGACGATGTCATTTTTTCAAGGAGGACCCCATGGGTACAAAACTGTATGTTGGTGGTTTGCCATATTCGGCAACCGAGTCGGAACTGAATACCCTGTTCGCCCAGCATGGCACCGTCGAATCGGCCCGTATCATCGCGGACAAATTCACGGGTCAATCTAAAGGGTTTGGCTTTGTCGAAATGTCGACCTCAGACGAAGCCCAAGCCGCCATCACGGCCTTAAACGGCTCAGAGATGGGTGGGAGGTCACTCACGGTCAATGAAGCGAAACCAATGGAACCACGTTCAGGTGGTGGTCGGTCGGGTGGGGGCGGACGGTTCGGAGGTGGTGGACGATCAGGCGGTGGATACAACCGGGACCGCCATTAACTGCAGCACGTTCTAGTTCCATAGGAATCGCGAAGGGGGGCTGTGATTGCAGCACCCCTTCGAGAGTCCCGTAGTGGCCATTATTTTCAGGATTGCGGGTTGGATTTGGAAGAACGCTAGGTCGTTCCTCCCCATGTGCGATGGACTTCACTCACTTGCTCGCCGCCCTCCGTCTTAGTAATCAGCCAGGGCACATCCTCAGGGATCGTTACGATCCTGAGGGTTGCGGCGTGCCCATTGGCGGCCTCTCCAAGCTCCTCCACCACGTGAACGAGGTGCTCATCGTCCCGAGGAATGAGTCTCCCGTATTGGTTCAGGCTCGGTTCCCGCGGCCCTGAAGCCGCCGGCCAATAGGCTCCTGTATCCTCTTCCTCCAGTGCCTCCCGTTGCCCCAATTCACGCAGCCGGATCAACGCTTGATGGCTCACGCAAAATTTGTCATAGCTTCTGTTAATCACGATTCGCGTCATATTCACTCCCTGGTAAATACGTAGCAGCCCCTCCGCGTTCGCCGAATGCCTCCCGCATTTACACCGCAGAGAGCTCTTCCTGATAGCCTATGTAATTCCCCGACCAATGGCAGTAGCGGCGGCGGGCCCATCTCACCACGTCATCTTTCCGAAGCTCACCATATCGTTTTTGGAGGACTGTGCCGAATGTGTCGAGATCCCCTTTGATCTCACCGAGGTCCTCGTCGCTGATGCCTGTCCACGTTGCCTTGAGCGGTGCCTTGAGCTGCTCCCAGAATTGTCCGAACTGCTCCTGATTCATATGAACTCCTTCGTCAGATGTACGGTCTCCGCTCCTCGGTGCAAAGACCTGTAGCGTCTTGGCAGAGAGGCCCTCACGGAGACTCAGGCGTAGAAGCGGCAAAGACTGAGAAATCAGACGCGCAAAGACGGTGTGAAAGTAACGGCGCGAGCGATGGGAAAGTCAGCGAGCTCAATACGTCCAAATTCACTTTGATCCGATTCATTACCGGAGTCAAGCGATA
>JAOUHJ010000062.1 GCA_029865225.1 Nitrospira sp. | reverse complement strand
GTGCTTCTTCCATGTCGATCACCATGCCTGGCATCATGCCCGATTCAGCACAGCCGCCGCTCAGACTCATTTCTCGTTGGAAATACGACCCGGCTTCAGACTCATTTCATATTGGAAGAGGCTCTCGTTTGACCAACCCTCGACCTTCGGCTAGAATGCTGCTCTTATCAACATGCGCTCCGACCATTGCTGGAGCTTTTGGGTACGATGACGCTGCCTTCCAGCCCTTGGGCCTCCGTAATCATCCCCATCAAGGATGAACGAGACAATTTATCTCCACTCATCGCCAGTTTATTGAAGGTCATGGACTCTCATGAGGCGTCGCAATCGCGCCCGTATGAGATCATCTTTGTGGATGACGGGAGCAGCGACGGCAGCAGTGACGCACTGGACCGCTTGGCCGCTGAACATGCCTGTGTCCGCGTCTTCCACTTTGACCGTAACTACGGCAAGACCTGTGCGCTTGAGGCCGGCTTTCGTCAATCAAGCGGTGACATCATTATCCAGATCGATGGCGACCTTCAGCAGGATACCGAAGATATTTTAAAACTGCTTCCTTTGACCAACTCTTATGACCTGGTGTGCGGATGGAGACAACAGCGGCAGGACGGCTTTGTGAAGATGATCTCTTCTCGAATTGCGAACCGTGTGCGTAATGTGTTCACCCATGACGGCGTCCATGATACGGGGTGCCCGCTCAAAGTCTTTCGTCGCCCAGTGCTGGAGCGCATCCGGCTCTTTGAGGGAATGCATCGATTCTTTCCGGCACTCGCATTAATGTATGGATTCACGGTAACCGAAGTGCCCGTCCGACATTATCCCCGCATTCATGGGGTCTCCAAGTACGGGATGGGAAACCGCTTGTTCAAATCGCTATACGATCTGATCGCCGTGCGTTGGATGCAGCAACGCGTGCTTCTGTATAAATTCCGAGGACCCGCGACGTGAATCGACCGCGCGTGATATCAGCCCCTCCAACACTTCATGAGTACTGAGACAATCTGGATCGGTATCGGCTTCCTCGGTCAGGGGCTCTTTTTCGGCCGTTGGGTGGTTCAATGGATCGCTTCCGAGCGAACTGCGGAGAGCCGCGTCCCCATCTCCTTCTGGTACATGAGTCTCATCGGCGGACTGATCACGCTCACCTACGCGATTTACCGAATGGATCCGGTGTTTATTGCAGGCCAGTCCATTGGATCGGTCGTGTACATCCGAAATCTGGTTCTCATTCACCGTACGGATCACACGAAGAGCGCCCCGGGACCACAAGCATGAGTGATCCAGCCACGTCCTATCGCTTGCCCCCCTCTCTTCCTCACGGATAACCTGACACCGACTCATGGACCGCCTCACCCCTCAGCCAGTCCACCTTCTGCTTTTGCTGCTCTTATCTGGCCTCCTCTTTTTTGTCGGTCTCGGCAGCATGGGTCTGACCGATCGCGATGAAGGTCGAAACGCCGAAGCAGGCCGCGAAATGTTCGCCTCCGGCGATCTCATCACACCGACCTTCAACGGCGAACTCCGCGTGGCGAAGCCCGTCTTCGTCTACTGGCTGATGACGGTGTCTTACCAGGTCTTTGGTGTCAACGAGTTTGCTGCCCGCGCTCCCTCCGCCATCTTCGGCGTGGCGTTGATCGTGATGCACTACTTGTTTCTCTGCCGCCTTCGCGGCCCGACCGTCGGCCTGATGGGCGCGCTAATGTTGCTGTTGAATGTTGAAATACTGGCGCTGGGACGCATGGCCATCACCGATAGCGTGCTGATCTTCTTCACCACGATGTCGCTCTATAGTTTCTGGCTGGGGATTCACGAACAGGGGGCCGGCCGACACTGGATCTGGGGATTTTATTCAGGAATGGCTCTTGCAACCCTGACGAAGGGGCCGGTGGGATTTGCCGTCCCGCTGATCACCGCGCTGCTCTATCTCATCGCCACTCGGCAATGGCTGCTGTTTTGGCAAAGAGGCGCTCCCATCGCCGGCACCTTGCTGTTCATCCTCTTAGCAGGCCCTTGGTATACCGCGATGTTTCTGCTCCATGGGGATGCGTACACCTCTCAGGCCAAGGTCCACACTGTAGGGCGATTCCTCGCTCCGATGGAAGGGCATGGAGGAGGATGGTGGTTTTATTTTCCCGTTTTACTCCTGGGCTTTTACCCCTGGAGTTCGTTCTTACCCGCCGCGTTCCAGCGAGCCTATGCCACATGGCGGGAATCCCCTGGTCGGTTACAGGAGCGGAATGGTTCGCCTGGAACAAGCGAGCCGGCAGGATCCGGTCATGAATTGGACTGGTTCGCAGCCTTGTGGGTGATCGGGAACTTCATCTTTTTCAGCCTGTCGTCCACCCGCCTCCCACACTATATCGGTCCGCTGTTTCCTTCCTGTGCGCTCCTCGCCACTTCCTATTGGGCCCTGGGTCTATCAGATTCTTCGGCCAGAGGACTGCGTGGATCGATTCACTTCATGATGGGAATCGGGTATCTGGTCGCCATCGGGCTTGCGAGCGCCCCGTACCTCTTCCACAAATTTGCCGGAAAGATGGTCAAAGAGTTCCCCCTCGCCACCCAATTCGAACTGGGGATCGGCCCCTACCTGGGTGCCACCATCGTCGTGGCAGCCATGGGGTTCATCGGCTATTTCGGTCTCAACGATACAAAGCGCCACCTCACCTTTGGACTAGCCGGCGCAACGCTCGCAAGCGTCTTTCTGCTCGCCATCCTGGTCGTCGTCCCCAATCTCAATCGGTATGCCATCGCACCGCCGCAGGAATTGGCCTATGCCGCCGGTCTGAATCTCAAGCCCAACGACCAGTTGATCGCGTTCGGCACAACCAGACCATCGACTGCCTTCTATGCAAGACGGACGGTGCAGTTCATTCCGTCCAATGAACTCGACCGACTGCGTACAGCCTTGAGTAAGGAGGGTCGGACGATGATTCTGCTGCCGCAGTCTTTACGGGAGACTTTGCCGAAAGAAGCGGCTGAATTTCAACCGATTCTCAAACGGCATGGCTATGTCCTGTTGGCTAACGAACCGATGGTCGACATTCCCCAGAGTACGGGCACTGTTCCCTCCACCACACCGCCCAAGTCATTTGGGCACTAGGCTGACTCAGATTTCTTGATGGTGTCGTCGGTCAAGTGGGATGTGCGAGCCCGGCGCACTGATTCATTCCCCATCAGATGCTACTGAAAGGGCAGCACTCCGCGTGCACCAACGAGGATCAGCGCGGCAAGAGCCAAGCCACCAAGCAAAGCGCTTTCTTTTACGACGGACACGCTCGACGATTCTTTCAGACTTCCCTGCGCTTGCCCCTTGGTATCAAGCCAACACGACAGACAGGTAAACCCTACGGCCGCGAGCACGAAGGGTGATGTCGTCATGGCGGCGAGCCCATAGACAATCAGATAGAGAGAGGTCTTCGACGACCAGGTTTCCCTTGGCCAATCCTTGGATAGCCAATAGGTCCGTCTTATCCAGAAGCCAGCCATAACGGCTGTTACCCCCACGGCGATGAACAACAGGCCCACAAAGCCATCGTCCATCTTGTTGGACATTGTCCACAGCACGGCGAGGACCAGTGAGGACCCAATCGCTGCATGGCGACATCCTTGCTGGACTGAAGTACGCCATTCTTTGAGTGGAGCTGCAGCGATCGATCCACTGAGAATGCCCACGACGGCTCCTCCCACCACATCCGTGGGGAAATGTGATCCGCGAAGGACGCGGCTCAGTGCCACGAATGCCGCGAGTCCCATACACAGCGGGCCCCACGTGGGGAATCGCTTGGCCAGTACGGTCGCAACAGCGAAACTGGCCGTAGTGTGCCCCGACGGGAACGAATCCAGCCCTGAGATCCAGGAGATGGCCATCTGCCAGTCTCCCGAATGCACAAACTTCGGGCGAGGCCTGCCGATGAGGTGTTTCAGAACGTTCGCCAACACGGCCGCAATTCCATGGGCGATGAGCGACTGAATCGCCGCGAGCTTGAGCATCGGCCTGCTGAACGCCCAGGCGAAGGCCAGGAGCAGGAGACTGACAGAGGCGAGACGCCACCCTTGGCCGATCCAATCCCCGGCATTACTCGTGAAGGCCATCCATGGGATGGTGAGCTGGTCCCAAGGGAGATGCACCGTCACCGATCGAACATACTTCGTGACCGGCAGATCAAATCGTTGTAATCCTAGAAAGCTGATGACCAGTGCTGCAATGGAACAGCCGAACGCTGTGAGGGACGAAATGTTTTTGACAGATATGGAAGAGGACACGTGTCGGTTGGCCTGATCCGGGTCAGAGACTTCTGCGTGTCCGGTGCTGGTCACCAATTACTCACAGCCGAATACGTCCGTCAGGGTATCCAGTCCGCCAAGAAGACGTTGAACTCACCCGGTGCGTTGGCGTTTCGATCCGAGACCCAGACGAGACGTTTCCCGTCTGGCGAAAACATGGGGAAGCTATTGAAATGGCCTTCGGTGGTAATCCGTTCCGTACCTGTCCCGTCGTCTCGTACCAGATACAAGTGGAAACTGGGGCGACCGCCCTCTCCTCTCGTTTCCAAGTTAGAGGAGAAGATGATCCGTTTCCCGTCGGGATGAAAATACGGTGAAAAATTCGACGCGCCGTTTGAGGTGACCTGTTTCTTACCTGACCCATCCACATTGATCACGAAGATTTCTAACTGGCCCGGCTCGACCAATCGTTGTGCCAACAGTTCCTTGTACTTCGCGATTTCTGCTGGGTCGGTTGGATGAGCCGCTCGATAGACCAGACGTGTACTATCCGGCGAAAAGAACGCACCCCCATCATACCCCAGGTCATTCGTCAGGCGCTGAGCGTTCGTGCCATCCAGATTCATCGTATACAAGTCCAGATCTCCGTCCTTGACCGATGTCCACACGATGGTTTTCCCGTTCGGCGAGATCGTCGCTTCTGCATCGTAGCCCGGCGTCGCCGTCAACCTCTGGACTTGCTGTCCATCGATGCGTACCGAGTAAATATCGTAGTCGTCGAGCGCCCATCGGTACGCCCCGTCCCGCTTGGGTTTCGGTGGGCAATTGGGTCCGGCCTGATGCGTGGAGGAATAGAGGACGCGCCGGTCACCTGGGAAAAAATAGCCGCAGGTTGTCGCACCCACGCCGGTGCTGACCATCCGCGTCGTCATGCTTTGCAGGTCCATCACATACATCTGATAACAACCGTGGCCAGCATCGGCCGGTTTCAACGGATTTGCCTCAGACACTTTTGACCAGTCATTGGTCGATTGAAAAATAAGCTTGGTTCCGTCAAAGGAGAAATACGCTTCCGCATTCTGGCGGCCGAAGGTTAGTTGCCGAATGTTGGCCAAGTGACGTTCGGTAGAACCAGTGGGGGAAACTTTTTCTTTTTGGCTGTCAGCCGTCTCTCCGAATTCTGGAGTGCTCATCAACACACAGAACCCTACCAGCCAGACTCCGACGAGTTTACGACATGTCATCAATCCGTACCTCCATGGTGGCCTCTTGTCCGGGCCAGATCTCTCGCTTCTTGACGGCACCGTCTTGAAAAATAACATAACTGTGCCACCCATAATAAAACAGGAGTCGTGCCACTTTCGCAACCGAGTCGGATGTCACACCATACAAGACCGTCATGACACTACCTGGAACATTCGCCCGATGGCAGGAAAACAACACCGCCATCGTTGGTCCCTCATAGACCTCTCCGTCAATGCGAAATCCGTTCTCCCTGAGTGCGGCGCGATCCCCACATGACTCTTGCACCAAGGGTTGAACGGCATGGATCTGGTCCGTATCGGTAAGTATCAGAATCGAGCCATCCTGAGGGAGCGTCGCACCCTCGAGCGCCAACACCTTCGTGCGTTGCGAATCGGGCCGATCGTGATCCGCAAGGCGGGACACGACCTGCTCCAATGGAGAACCAGAATTTGAAAATGCCCTCATCACCGTCTTGCGTGGATCGGTAACATAGCTGTTCAGAACCGGCGGCAGTTGATGCCTCGCCATTCGTCGAAACGTCATCATCCCTGGGTCAAGCTCCACCCATAACGGCTTATTCGGCACTAGAAGTTCAACGATGTTGCCGCGCGAAGGGTCCAGGTCGACCGATCGTACTTCTGTGGTGTCCTCCATCTCGATATGGATGGGCACTGTCATCCGATACGGAGTTTCGTTCTGCTCAATCCGGAGAATTAGTTGCCACGTCTCTTGGTTTCCATTCCCGTCCACCCTCTTGGCACTGGCATCTCCAATGGAGAGTACGGGAGCTCCAGGGTGCTCGACCCACTGCGCAAAAAACCACCGTAGGTTCTTTCCACTTTCTTGCGAAAAGACCCGCTCGATCGATCCCCAATCTGCCGGCCGATGGCGATGTTGACTGACAAATGTCTTGAGACTCCGCCAAAATACTTCCTCTCCGACCTCTTGTCGAAGAAGGTGAAACACAAAGGCCGATTTCTGATAGCCGATGGCATTATCCTTCTCGTCGTGCTTTCTCAGAAACTGGGACACCGGGTAATCCTCTTCGGGCTTCACATAGAGATTGAATCCTTGGAGCATCATCCGCCGTTGCTCCAAGGCTTGGCGATCATCCTGAACCAATTCATGCCAGTAGTAATTCGCCAAGTAGGTCGTCAGTCCTTCAACCCAGTTGGCATGGCCGTCTCGATTGAAGACTGAGTTCCCGATCCATGAATGCACGATCTCGTGACCCAGGGCATAGGGTTGTACATAGTGCCGCCTGATGCTGCCGCTGCCGAGGAGCGTGAAGGACGGCATGCCAAGGCCACTCGCGAAAAAGTTCTCGACGACGGCAAATCTCTCAAACGGATATTCACCGAGTATCCGAATATACGCCTCGAGATATTCCGCGGTTGCCTCGAGGTACTCATCCGCCAAGACGGCATTGTCCGGTAAAAAATAGGTCTGCAGTTCGACCTGCTGCCCCGTCGACGCTTTCCATTCCCTTGATTTCGCCACGAACTTGTTGGCAACGAGAGTAAACGCTTCAGACCTCTCTCCAACGGCCCATGTTGAAGAAACCATACCGGCGGTTGAGGTCTGCGCGACTTTCCGTCCCGATCCAACCAAGGTCCACTCCTCCGGAATCGCAGCAGTCACCCGAAAGGTACTGAAGGAATCCGGGAGATCCGGGTACCATTGGCTTTCGCCGCTTAAATACACTCCCTCGGTGCCGATATGGCCTGCTGTTTCACTCGGGGTGACAAACCGCAAGTGACGAGGTTCTCTCGGGGGGTCTTTGATCAGCCCGCGGTAGACCCAGACCAACGTCATCTTGCGGCCATGCTCCTCAGGAAGCATAACGACGACCCGCTGTGTGCCAGTATCCGGACTCGGCACGATCGTAAAAGACGCGAGCTGGCTTGACTTCTCTTGTCTCATCGTGATTGATGGCGTTTCCACTGCAATTGATTTGACCTCTAGCGTCCCTGCAAGCGTGAAGCTGAAGGACTGAACCGGCTCATCAATCTCCAGTGTGACTCGATCCTCCGCTGTCATTTCGTGGTTCGCTGGAGTGAGCACAACCGATAGATCGTGGTGGACGAGAATGCCATCGCCACTCGCGGGTAGCGCCCATGCATCCAGTAGGGGCACAAGGAAGATGAGGAGCAGCGCAAGGAGGTACGACCCAAGCGTCTGTTTTCTGATAGACATCAGAAAACTTTTAACACTCGCGGCAAACGAGTACAAGCTGGATCACTGTCAAAAGGCGATCGAGATCAATCGGTTTTAGGAGAATCTCTTGTGGTCCTAAGTTCCAGGCCTCCTCAAGCAATTCCTCGCTCTGACTCCCAGACATGATGATGATCCCCCCGGGATATTCTTTCTCGCGCAGTGCGCGAAGCACATCGATCCCGGCCATCCCAGGCATGATCATGTCGAGTAAGATGGCATCTGGCGGTGTATCCCCTACGATTCGGAGTGCCTCGCGCCCATCGTTCACCCCGAAGGCTCGATACCCTCGGAGACTCAAGAATCGGACGAGGAGATCACATACGAGAGGTTCGTCATCGACCACCAAGACCGACTCATCAATCTGCTGAATCGATGGTCCGATGCCGGATGAGGATGAGGTAATCGCCGATTGCATCGACACCTGCGTGATTCGGTTCACGGCCTCAACCAGAACATCGAGCGACAGTCCTTTTCTGATAAAGTCGGTCGCTCGTAGGGCTCGTGCCTGATTCTCCTGAGTTTCAGTCGCTCCACCTCCCAGGATAATCACGGGCGCATGGGGGTCGAGAGCTCGAATTTCCTTCAGGACTGTGAGTCCGTCCATTTCCGGCATTCGCAAATCCAAGAGGGTCACGCGAGGGCTGGAGGTACGGAACAGTCGAAGTCCTTCTCGGCCACTGGTCGCCGTGATGACATGATACCCTTGTCTGGTAAACACATTCTGTAACAGATCACAATTCATCTGGTCATCGTCTACGATCAAGAGTTTGATCATCGCACCACACCCTCATTAATTGTCACGCATCGCTCTCCTTCCCAAAAGAGTAGCACGAGGCAAATGATAAGAGAAGGAAATGCGTGGTTTATAGGGGAGCGGTGCGTTGCCCAAACAAAGCCGCCACGAATGCTTCGGCATTGAAGTCCTGCAAATCCTCAGCGGCTTCTCCTACACCCACCAACCGGAGAGGAAGTTTCAGCTCATCGGCGATCGCCACGACAATGCCGCCCCGAGCGGTCCCGTCCAGCTTCGTCAACGCAAGCCCTGTGACCCCCATCGCTTCATGAAACTGTCGAGCTTGGCCCAAGGCGTTTTGTCCGAGTGTGGCATCTAAGACCAACAACACTTCATGCGGTGCTCCGGGCAATTCCTGAGCTATCACTCGCTTTACTTTCCGTAGTTCGTCCATAAGGTTTGATTTCGTATGCAGCCGCCCGGCGGTGTCGATCAGGACGACATCGACCTTTCGAGCCTTGGCCGCAACAATTCCATCAAATGCGACGGCTGCGGGATCGGCACCGTGTCGTTGACGAATGACGTCTGCACCGATTCGATCTCCCCAGACTTGCAGTTGGTCAATGGCAGCAGCTCGAAAAGTATCACCGGCAACGAGCAATGGTCGACGTCCGGCCTGTCTCATTCGTTGTGCCATCTTGGCAATCGTCGTCGTTTTTCCAACACCATTGACTCCAACGACTAACACAACGAATGGTTTTGGGCCATCGTTTACGAGTTGATCGATCGTAGCGCTAGAGACAGGTTTCAGGATGCTGTAAAGTGACCGACTAAGCACATTCTGTAGCCCTTCCGGAGTTTGCGCCTCAGCCCCTCGTGTTTCTTCGTTGATCTGTCGAATAAGCCGATCAACGACCCGAGCACCAAGATCGGCGGTGAGCAACGCGGCTTCAAGCTCTTCGAGAACCTCTTGATCCGGCGTGCGCCCAAGGAATCGATCAACCGACTGCTGCATGACATTGCGTGTCTTGCCCAACCCATCGCTGAGTCGTTGGAACCACCCCATCGTCAGCACACCTTCCTTTGCCGTTGAGGAGAAGACCGGATCAATTGAGGCACCGGAGAAATCACCTCAAGAACTTTCCGCTCTCGGCGTGACATTCTCACCGCTTCACGTGGACTTCGCTCATGATCGTATCCACAGAGATGAAGCACGCCATGGATCAAGAGTGTTGCCAGTTCAACATCGATCGATCGTCCAACCTCCTGCGCTTGGCGAACTGCAGTCGGCACTGAAATAACCACATCTCCCAGCATGTTCGTCGTAGGGCACTTCCCCTGAGGCATGATAGCTTCTCGTATTGGGAATGCCAGCACATCGGTCGCTCGATCCTGTTTGCGGTACTTACGATTCAGTCGCCGTATCCGAGCATCTCCTATCAATTCCACACTCAATTCCGACTTCGCCTCCCCGATTGCCATCAAGATACGTTGGGCCAGATGTTTAAAGGAAGATTGTCGGACGGTGTGCCGCACAAGGCTCACCCTGAGATACACCGCCATTAATGAGAACGCCCTGCGTGGCCGACAGGCGGCAACTCGACTGGAGTCGACTTGCGTGAGATTGAAGGTTGACGCTTAGGAGCTGAGAGCGGTTCGCGGGTTGAGTGGGATTCAGGAGCATTCACCGCCTGATGGCGATCGTAGGCCTTGATGATGTCTTGAACGAGGCGATGCCTCACTACATCTTTCTCATCGAAGTAGATGAACGCAATCCCTTCAATATCACGCAATATCTCCTTCACTTGTATGAGGCCAGACACTCGGTCATTGGGGAGATCAACCTGTGTGATATCACCGGTGACTACCACCTTGGAATGAAACCCCAACCGAGTGAGAAACATTTTCATCTGTTCGGCCGTCGCGTTTTGCGCTTCATCCAGAATCACAAAGGAATCGTTCAATGTTCTCCCGCGCATGAACGCCAGCGGCGCAATCTCGATGTCACCTCTCTCAATCAGGCGATTGGCCCGTTCCATATCCATCATGTCAAACAGCGCGTCATACAGCGGTCGCAGATAAGGATTTACCTTTTCGTAAATGTCACCTGGAAGGAAACCGAGTTTCTCGCCAGCTTCGACTGCAGGCCTGGCAAGAATGATTCGGCTCACCTCCTTGTTCATCAACGCGCTCACAGCCATAGCCATGCCGAGATACGTTTTCCCGGTCCCGGCAGGACCGATCGCGATAACGATGTCGTGTTGTTCGATCGACTCAATGTATGCCTTTTGAGTCGGAGATTTTGGACCGACGAAACGCTTTTTGGTGACAACCATGGCCGATTTACCCAGCACATCTCGGAGCGGTGCTTCGGGAGTCCGGCGCAAAGCGCCGAGCGCGTGGGTCACATCATCAGCTTGTAACGTAACGCCCTCATTGGTGAGAGCGGCGAGCTCGATGAGGAATCGTTCAGCTTGACGAACGGCCTCAGGAAGGCCGTCCAAGGTGAGTTCTTCGCCACGTGCGGAAAGCCGTACACCCAACTCCTCCTCGATCAACTTGAGATGTCGGTCATGGTGACCGAACAGGACAGCGGTGTTGGTGCCCTCTCGTAATTTGAGCTTACGCACGAGTTGTGGTTGGTCTCCCTCCTACATCAACTGGCTGCAGTGTAACAGACAAGAAATGGACGAGACAAGCCGATGGAAGATCCTGAGCCAACCGTTAGGCTCCGCGGGGGGCAGGTGTAGTTGTCGCAGAGAGCGTCACATCAAATTCCTGTGTTGCGAGACCTCCACGTCCGTCTTTCGCAACGACTCTGACATGAAAGGTTCCCTCTTGATCCGTTGGGATCTGCCACCCGATATGCCCAGTGTCTGAACTGATCGTCATGCCGGGGGGAGCCATCTCCAAGTGATAGGTTAATGAATCCCCGTCTGGGTCGAGCGCTTTAACCGAGTAGTCAAAGCGCCCTTGAACAGCAACCGTGGGAGGAGTTGATACGATTGTTGGGCCACTATTACCCAATGTGAGTGATTCGGACTTCAAAGAATGTGCAGAGCCAGCGGGATCACTGGCCGTCACTTCAACCGCGATCCTATCCGGAGCGGCGAACCCGGTTGTGTCGAGAAACGAATCTTCCCCATCCTTGATCACCGTATCATTGCGATACCATTTATAGGTGAGATCGACACGGTCATGCTCCGGGTCACTCGCCTCCACTCGTGCTTCTATCCTATCGCCGACTCGGGAGGTCTGGGGCACAAGTGAAACCGCCGTTATTCTCGGTGAAGTATTTCCGACGACAACGCCTGCCGTCCGATACGGCTGCCCCTTGTTCGTGCCGTCTGTCGGAATGATCTCCACAAACACCGTTTGCCCACGCCTAAAAAATTCAGGCGGCAACGTTGCACTCGTTTGGCCCGCGATTGGCGCATTATCCACATACCACTGATAGTGAAACGAAACCGCTTCCCGCTCAGGATCCTCAGACTGAATCTCCACGGCAGCGGGGGCTGACTGAGAAATCGGCGCATCCACAATTACGGCAGTTGTGACAACCGGCGGTCGATTACTTGAAGACCGGGTGATCGGAGCAGTCCCTTCGGTCATCTCCCCATCAGTACAGGCGGCACAGAGGGTAACCCCCATTAGCAGCAGCCAGACCTTGAGGAGGTCGCTCTTACAGTTCCTCATACTCTTGTCAATTCGCGGCTCCAGTTTGCAACTCCATATTCCTAATCCCGCTGGTGTACCCAGCTCACATAGCGGCTGTAATTCCCTTCCAGTTTCACATCGCCCTGTGTAAAGGCACCGGTAGACATCTGGACGTTGTAGCTACACCCTTGCCCGCAATGGATTGTTCCACTGGATGCCAACCCAGTCCCTAACGAGGTCTTGGCGTTCACGTTTGTATTGCTGCCAGATGTTGTTGTCCCAATTACGGGAGCCGTCGACGCAGTTCCGGTTTTGTAGAAGAGTGCATAGAGATAACTTGCCCCGTCCGAGGCACAGAAATCGTTCGCAGGAGCGAATGTCGGGAAGAAGACGGTTCCGGCCACCAAAGTTGGATTGACCACGGAACGTTCAGCTGAATAATTCGTGGTGACAAGTGTCACAGGATCGGTGATGTTGACCGTCCCCGGCATCGTCACACGCCAGCCATCCTTCGAGGCCACCAGGCCGATCATCGAGGTGGTCCCAGTGCCATTGAAGCTGGTGACACCAGGATTCGTCGGATCGGTCACCTGATTGGTGCTGCCGCTACAGACGATACAAATCACTGCGTTGGTGACATCCACGAGATCATCGTCCTGGCAATTCGTCGTCGACGTTTGAGTACAGGTATTGCCCATGACAGAATCCTTGATCCCGAAAAGCCGTTGAAGGGTGTTATCCACCTTGTCGGCATTGCTGAAGTATCGACCTGTTCCAAAAAAGACCCACATTTTATCGGCATCGTCTATAGTCACGGTTGGAGCCGATGCAGAGGGGCCGACTTCTATTGTTGTCCCGCTAGCCGCGTCGTAGAATGTGTCAATGACTTCCGTCGGAGTCCGAGTCCCTCCGTTATTGATCCCCCAAGTATTCGGATTACAGGGTGCAGTGGGACAGTTCATGGTAAGTCGATAAAGCTTGCCTCGCCACGGGAGAGCCCCATCGTGGATCGTTCGCACCGAGTACGCGACGTCCGTCCTCCAGTCCGAGTCCTTATCGACCGCGACAACGTGCCCCATAAACGATTGCCAGGTACCGACAGGCATCGTCGTCAAACTCCCACCTGCAGATACTTTTGGTCCGTTCTTCAGATCCACCGTATAAAGGTTTGCGGTCTGGGCTGATACCGCGGTGAGATCGGCCTTATACCCGTTCGGTCCCGACCCAAATAAGGCGTACCACTTCTCATTAGTCGGATCGATGGGGCTGTCCGTCTTCGGGTTCATGCGAGCAATGGCTGGATAGCTGGTGGTCAGCCCAAGTCCGCTGTCGCTAAAGACCCACATCAACTTTGGATCCACCTCTGGGTTTGTGATATCCAAGGCAAAGTAGGCACTGTAGAACGTCCGAGAAACTCCTCCGATCGTAACCGTCATAGGCGGAGCTCCCGACCCTGCAGCACAATTTCCGCAACTGCCACCCATCCGGAACCCACCGATTAACACAGTTCCCCAGCCTCCAGGGTGGTCAGCATCTGGTGTGAAGATCCTCGCTTCAGCGATCGTCGGTTTCAGATCGACATAGTACACGTGTGTATAGTCCGCCCTGGCAAGCCACTGAAGATGAGGCAACAATTCCTGTGGAATGAAGGACCAGAGCTCCGAACCAAGCGCGGCCCCGCTGGAATTGTCTGTGGGATTCTTGGTGTACCAGCCATGTTCCACGTCAGAGGTCGTTGAAGGATCATCGCCCTTATGGTAATAGCCTCCGTTGAAGGCATGGAGCATCCCGTCATTCGCACCCACATAGACGACCTGCCGCCTGTTTCGATATTTCGCGTAAAACGCTGTGTAGGTCGGATCGCCGAACGCCAAGTCGTAGCGTGCTTTTGGAGCACCCACGACTGTCGGTGTCGAGTGGATCGGATCTCCCAGCCTCCAGACCTTGTAGGTCCCGCTGCCGACCGGGACCTCAAGCATTCGGGTACGCAAACCGGCAATCTCATCACCGCGTATGAAGTTGATGAGATTCGTGGCGTTGGTACTTCCTGCGCACGAGTCGCCTGGATACCGCAGATAGTCCCGAAGGGCAGCACAGTTCGCCGTACTGAAGTCAATCTGTTCCGTGGGGTCTACAATTCCGTTGTTATTGGTATCGACCCAGGTCAGGATCTTGCGAGAGGCGGAGGTCACGTTCGCGAGTTCTTTGCCCGCTTCCCAAATAGGCTTGATCGACTTAAGATCGCCGGTGAAGGTGGGTGTCGTACTATCCGCTACTCCATCAGCAGGACTGATGTCCGCAAACTTATCGACAAGGACCTTCTTGTAGGTCGGACTCGTAGGATTATTGTCATACCGAGTGGTCACGATCAAATCCTGATCGTAGGTCAGCTTCCCATCCTGATTCGTATCCTCTCTGAAATTCCCGAACCCGTCGACGAACAGAGCGTGGGTATATCCGGTCCACTTGACGTTCGCTCCGCCCTGACCTACGTCGCTCGTAAAGAAATAGGCTTGATAGATCGACCCCTCTCCGGTGGCAGACGTCGCAAGGACTGAAATGGAGGTACCCGACGCGCTTTTCCTCAGAATCGCGGTAATGGTGGCCATCAGGCGGTCTTGCAAATCATCGACGTTGGACGACTCAAAATAATTGTCCGGAATTCCGTCGCTGCCTGGCGCACCGGTGGCATTGATGACCTTATCCCATTCCGAGACCAGGTCGGGGATGTTATTACCGTTGGTATCCTCAAATCCTCCGAGTTGTGCGGCATGCATGAGGAGCTCTCGACCCGCGATATTCCCGAAAGCGAAGAACGTGTAGACCGTGATGTTTTGGAGGCCTGGGAGGCAATGCCCGGTCACATTCAAGACGGGGATCTGTCCATCGGCTGTGCCATTGCAGGGCCGAAGGTCATTCGTATGGGCCCAATAGGCGACGTCGTCCAGGTAATGGTTTCCGCTGCTCCCGTAATCAGTTTTGTGCTCACCGAGCAGAGTGGCTGCTGGCGTTGCGCTGTTTGTGTTACACGTTCCATTCGGTGCATGGATCGTTAAGCTGCCTCCCGTGCAGTGAAGACCATGGAGCCCATGGGCGTAGTCCTGCAATCCGGCGGGGATATTGGTGTCTTGTGTCGGCTCTCCATCCGTCACGAGGATGACGAACGTCTTGCAGCAGGCCACCTTGGTTGAGGTCGTCGCCCAGGCCGGCGTGTGATTGCTGCCGAAGAAATAGGGATCTCGCCCACAGGCATTCGTAATATAACCGGAAGGGCACGTTTCGGACCCAGTAAGGGCTGTAATTTCTGAGCCACCAATCGAACCCACGCCGCTCCCCTGAAAGGCTACACCGTTTGAATTCCCACCAGAAAAAGCAATCGGATATACATAGGACGACGACAGATAGGTGGAATTGATTTGTGCGATGTAGCGAGTCGTCTCGTACAGCGACTCGGAAAGGGGTGTCCAGGTCGATGGGAAGGATTCTTGGACCGCGTCAATCATGGCTGCCGTGTTGGTATTGAAGGTTTCGACGGTGCTCCCACTAAAATCGATAGATTGACGAGACCCGACGCCCACCAACATACGGGCGCCATCACCAGTCGGCTTGAACTCAAACAGACCGAATCGGGCTTGCGCGCCGATTTGCTGAATCGTGCCGGTCGGCTCGGTCGCATAGCCGATTTTGAGTTCGTATTTCCGTACACTATAGCTATCTCCACAATTGCTATTGAACGAGTTGTCGTTATCCACACAGAAATAGGCTGAGCTAGTGCCGATATACAGATTGCTTGGAGTTCCGCTCGTGTCGGCTGTCGGAATTCTGCCGACATAGGTGCTGGGCCCGGTCCCTCCATTGTATGTGGCGAGAGCCATCTCTGTATTCACGCCGTTGGCCTGTGCTCGTACTGTCTTGAGCGCGGGACTTCCATTCGTTGGGCACGTGCCATCGGCCGCTCGCGCCACAAAACAGTCTCCACCGATCATGGCTTTCTTGAGCGCGTCAAACCGGCGGAAGGTGGCCCAATTGAGATAATTCCCGTCCCATTGAGTTGAGCCGCAGGCCGTTGCCAATGTCGCCCTAACCGTGGTTGGCTCAAACCGAGTATCGGAGGTGTCATAGGTGTAACAGGTGAGTGAGTCGAAGTACCCTGACCATTTCGTCGTATTCACGAAATCAAGATCGGCAGAATCAACACAGTCCCCATCACCATTTTGATCGCACCCAAGGCCGCTCATGCTCCCGGAATTGTCCAGCACCAAAATGATGTTGGGGGCAACCTGGTCGCTCACGAAGGGCGGGACCGCGTAGTACTGATCCATTGTCTGAGCCTGCCCTACCCCGGCACAGACAAGGCTTCCCGCCAACGCAAACGCGACGGTCCCACAACCTGCACGATTCCCGCGTTTCATGGCACCCTCCATTGGAGTTTTCGTCTGTGACCTGTTGTTTCCCATTGGTCGCCCCTTATTCGGGTAAGATCACCAACATCCAATCGATCTTGTCGGTCGTGCCTTTTTGAATGCGATATCTCACGTCGGTATTGACTCGAATGACCGTCAGGACGACTGGATCACCATGGCGATCGACGATCACAGCCTCCGGCACCAAGCTGACGGTTCGCCCGTTGATCTCAAACGTCGTTTCATGGATCGCCGTAATGGTACCGGTAGGATAACTGGCCATCGCAGCAGGGAACGGTTCCTCGGCACGACTTGTTTGAGGCAGAGTAGACCAGACGGCCAGAAGCACAAAGAACAACAAGGTCTTCAGTTCGTGCCGGCCTCGCAACAACCTTCCCTGTACAGGTACTGTTTTCATAGCACCACACCGCCTCCTATCCATCCTCGCTTAACCGTTATCACCTCGCTTCATGCATCCTTCACCGGTCGTGTTTAGGCAATCGAAGGTGACAATGACACGGCTCGTCGCACCAGTCGCAGCATTGGCCGCAACACAGTCGACCCGATAGTATTGATCGTAGGTCGGATGGTCTTGATCGGCAAAATCACTACCGGTTCGGCGTTTGGAGTAGAGAAAATCTATGTCACCGTACACAGCGTATCCGTTGACGTTCATCTCAAGGTTGGGGTCCTGCTTAGTCCTCCCATCAGCCTTAACCGCAATGTCAACATTGTTCCGAAGCGTGCCGTTGATTTCCTGGGTAAACACTGCCTGATTGCCAACAGGCACCGGTCCCTGCGGAGCAAGAAGGACTGCCGCTGGCCCGGTCATCTGAGGATCGTCAATCGTCAAACGAATCGCTCGGACTGCTGTTCCCACACAAGCTTCGGCTGCATCTGTTCCTTCCTCAACCATGCGAAGCGCTCCCGCCATGGAGTTTTCCATACCTGTCATTGTGAGCGCAGCCACCCCGAGAGCTCCAATGATCAGGATTAAGAGCATCACTGTCATGAACGACGTGCCTCGATCATCTCTGTAGAACCTCACCAATGTAGTACCCCTATGAGAAATCAGCATGATTAGAGCCTCTGGTTCCGGAGTTCGACTGTCCGAGTCAGGACCCGCCGACGGAACTGAAAATAGGCCGACTGCTGGGCTGCTGACGCAGTGTCACCCAGCGCGAAGAGTCCTGTGGCATGGCTGTGATCGCTGATCACTGGAAACCTCCCGCCATGCACGGCTGTCGATTGCATTTCTCCCATGCCCTGATCGGCTTTCGTCTGACGCGCAACAATGTTCACTTGCACGAGCCGAATCGTTCTCGGAGTCATGAACGAGCCATAGGGGCCTGCTGTGCCGAACCAATTTCGATCTGTGATGAAGTCAGCCTGGTCAAAATTGTTTGACAGATTGAGGTCATCCGGCTGTAGGTCTGGGGTTCCACTATTGACGCGTGGGTCGCACCCGTCGCACGCATAGGCCAGTTGAAGGTCTTCGACCCCGTCCATGATGGGAATGCAACCTGAGTTCACTTGATTGCAGTTCGGTGGACCGCCAGGCCCGACAAGCACAGCAGGGACAGCGCCACGCACAAGACAGGGCGCATTCCCCTGACATAGGTTGAGGGGATCGGATCCCGGAAGAGCTGGGGGAGGGGATGGTGGAATGACTTGATAGGTGATGCATTGAAGCAGATACACCTGCGTTCCCGACCCAAAAGCCGCAGGCGTCGGAATGGCTGGGTTCAATGTCAAGGCTCCTGGACTGACGGCCTGTATGGTCGAACCAGCCATTCCCCCAATTGACACCGGCATCCCGAGTAACGCAGCTCCGCCACCAGGAATGGCATTGCCCATTGCTGTCGTCGCATTGGCCGGCATGGGAATACTCGAAATCGGTGTTTGTAGGCCACCAATAGTCCCAGGGGCTCCTGGTACGAAGACTTGCCACAACGGTCCTACTGCAGTGATGGAATTGGTCATCGGCACGACCATCGAGATGGTATCGGGCCCGGTATCCGCCCCAAGCGGATTGTTATCACCCGGTACAAGCGCGTATGGAGTGCCGTTGATGTGGCACCCTCCTACCGTGGTGGTGAGGCCACGCATCCCGAAGCCAGCGAGCTTCAAATCAGCCGTGATCATATCCATGGCATTTCGGGCTGTCGCTTGGGTACTCCCAATCTGTCCGGTAATGCGCGTGGTCTTCTGACTGACGACGAGTGCACCGAACCCTGCCGCAACGATTGCTGCGGTCATCATTGTCGCCACCATAATTTCCACCAGGGTAAAGCCCTGTTGGTTCCGACCGTATAACTTCGGCGAAAGTCTCATGGGATGCCCCCTACGCATTCCTTGTTCACACAGTGATCCGCCCTATTCCGGTTCGATCACCGTTCGAAAAGCGACCGAGCGTTGGCGTTGTACGCCAGTGCGTTCGTTCCACTGCAGCTGCACTGTCAGTTGCACAGCGCCGGAATCTTTACTAACTGGTGGTACCGGTACGGCCTGGACGGTTCCGCGAACGTTCAATAAGTTGGTGGCCAAGACTAATGTTCTCCATTGCGTGCAATCGCCTTGGATGCCTCTGATGGCAGCGGCTAATGGGGTCACAGAGGGAAATGGCATGGTTGGGGCAGGGGCAGGAATGCCACCCGCTAAGCAGTTCCCTGGCCCCGTTGTATCGAGATTGTTGTACGCCCATGCGAACCGCCTATTACTTTGGATCCGTTCCATCATGTCGGCCGCCACATTGGTCACGATGGACAGATCATTGGCATCCACGTTCTTTGAAAAAGACACGCCCTGCATGGCGGCCATACCCATGACTCCCACGCCTAGAATGGCAGCAGAGATCATGACCTCTGCCAACGTAAATCCTTTTTCATTCTGTGGCTTCATAATCTGTTTACCCTCTGACTCATGACCGGTCATTGACGAGACAGGGATTGATGGCTTGCCGACACCATGTCACCTTCCCCGATGGCATCAGCGAAATTGAATAGATCAAATTCGGATCTCGTGTGCTCTGCAATTGAATTGTCTGCCCCAACGGATTCGGATTCGTACTCAAGCCTCGGGGAGTGAAGCTCAACACTGGCAACGGTAGCGTTGGAGGCGGCGTCGATGGAGGTGGTGCCGTGATAAATCTGATTTTTTCCGGAAAGGTTTCTCGCCCCGTTTCCAGCCCTGCCGTTGCATCTGTAACTACAACTACATCAAGTCCCATAGGCACACTGGAAGGTGTTGCCGTGAACATGGCATTTCGGCTGATCGCTGAGGAACGGGCAAGGATCAGTTTGTTGTACAGGCTTGTGGTGGCTTGATACAGCTCATGCCTTGCGTACATCTGAAGAAAATTCGGAACAGATACTGCCGCTGCAAGGCTCAGGATCGCCCCAACGATGGCAATTTCTACGAGGGTGAACCCTCTCTCGTCCGACTGTATTGGGCTCAGAATTGGCATATTCTTCATGACGCCTCAGAGTTGAGCAAGGTACATGCCTCTTTGCCGCAGAGATCACTTTCCTATAACCTCTTGATTTAACTCTGTGGGTTTGGCTTCGAAGTAGATGGAGATCGACCAATTTTCGTACTCAGGAACAACAATTTTCGGCGCACAGGTCGTACGGTTTGGTACGGAGGGATACCCAGCCCCTTTAGGAAATGTGCCGGCATCATGCGGATACGAAGGAGTTCCCGCGACCGGAATTTTTGCTTATTCGCTGAGTGAAAGAGTATCGACCTAGTTTTGGGACCGAGTGACGCGATGAAACGAGAGTTTCGCAAGGCACAACGGTACGCTGTTCAGATTCCTTGTACGTTTGGAACGTCTGAAGGCAAGAGCCACGGAACGATCTTGAATCTTTCAGCGCATGGATGCGCCCTCACAGCTGAGCGCCTACCCAGCAAAGGATCATACCTGTCACTGGATATTGACCTCTTGAATGGAGAGATACCCGTTCAGATTGAGCTGGCCGGTGTACGGTGGGTTTCTGAGCCTCGATGTGGAGTCGAGTTTATTCGGATGTCATCGGACGCCCTAAGACAATTGTCGGCTTTTGTGCTGATCCTGGACACAACCCCCTAACTGAACTCGCTCGTCTTTTGGTGAAGCTATTTTACGGCGACCGCCCGCACTTGTCGGTACGTCGTTACGCCTCTCAGCACTTTCTGAATGCCATTTTGTAGCAGCGTCACCATGCCGTCTCGCATTGCCATGCTCAGAATCTCCGCGGTTCGCGCTCTCCCTTGAATCAGGTTCTTAAGGTCTTCTGTTGCTACCAGAAGTTCATGGAGGGCCACGCGCCCCTTAAACCCACTGTGATTGCAAGCGTCGCACCCTTTTCCACGGGCAAGGGTAAAGTCTTCCGTGTACGCCACGTTCAGCTTTTCCCAATACCGGGCTCCATAGCCTTGCACCAGCTCATCATATTCCTGTTGCGTGGGGTGATAGCTCTCCTTGCAATGGAGACAGATGCGCTTACAGAGACGCATTGCAAGGATGCCCAACATCGCATCGGCGAAATTGAAGGAGTCGCATCCCATGTCCAGCAATCTGGTGACGGTTTCCACCGCACTGTTGGTATGTAGGGTGCTCATGACCAGATGCCCGGTGAGTGACGCTTCGATCGCGATATCGGCCGTCTCCTTGTCCCGCATCTCTCCAATCATGATGACATCCGGGTCGGCCCTGAGGAACGCGCGCATCGCCGAAGCAAAGGTGAACCCGATCTTAGGATGCACCTGAACCTGGCGCAAACCCTCCTGGGTGATTTCGATCGGATCCTCGGCCGTCCAGATTTTTCGCTCATCGGTATTGATGTGTCTCATCACAGCGTGGAGGGTGGTCGTTTTACCAGAACCTGTCGGCCCGACACAGAGGAAGATTCCATACGGCCGTTCGGATAACTCCTTGACGGTTTGTAATGTCTCCGGTGAAAAGTCCATGGCCTCGAGCGGCATGATTTCTTTGGCGGTCAGGAGCCGCAACACCACATC
>JAOUHJ010000061.1 GCA_029865225.1 Nitrospira sp. | reverse complement strand
GCGATAGGCAACAGCTTTAGCCTCCCACGGAAGAACTCCTCACCCACCTTCGCTAATGATGGGGGAATTGAAAGCCGCTTCAATCGGCCTTCGTGCTCTTGTTTACATCGGCTTCAGCTACCTTCAGCAGCCATCCGTCACCACGCTCACATCCATGAGGGCCTTTCGCCCCGATATCGATTTTTACGATGGTGCCCTTTCCCTGGCTGGGAAGATTGCCCGTTACTTGATACCCGGCGTAGTGAGGGGTCACAGTAATCGGAACCGTTTCATCTTTGATCGCGACTGCGATGCTCTTGGGAAACGTTTCTCTTGACGCGAGAAATAAAAACTCCGATCCTGAAGCTACCTCAGTATTGTTCGTTTCTTGTGAGTATTGCTGAGGGGTAAATTCTGTAAATTGTACATTGCCACAAAGGGCTGAGGTGGGATCGATAGCACTAGCTCCTTCATAGGCCCACACAGTGCCGCCTGTGCCCCAGACAGCCACTGTAAGAAGTGTGCAGCACATATTGCGTGCCCCCATGGTGTCCCTCCGTGGTGTCTCCCGTATTTTCCTGAGTTCTCTTAAGATTACACGCGCCCAACATGTCGCCATACTAGGAATAACCAGAGTACGCTGGTAAAAACTCCCTAGACCACCAAGGACAATGGAGTTGGGTTAGAGACTATGACGAGTTTACGCTTGGGACAGGTAGTGCATGGAGCCGGCGACCCGGATTGAACGGGCGACCTGCGGTTTACGAATGGCCTAGGTAGTAATAATTAAAGACTCGGTGTTTCAAGTGGTTTCCCCGTTTCTCTCAATGTATCAGGCTCTTAGGAAGTGTCCACTGTCTTCATTGATTCCAATGGGTATTGGGCTTTGGGGGAATTTTTAGCACAAAATTGGCACAAGCGCTGCCTGAAGCTCTGCATTCTGTTTGGCTCCCTGTCAAGAGCACATCTGAGTACTGACGACTGGATGTCCGCGTGCATTGTCCGAAGAGATGGCCTTGTAGGCGATAGCAAACAAATTGCGAGGTCACTGTTGGCCTAGATAACGTATATAAAGATACGTCTTCATGTACAACGACTGTCCAGTCGTTGTACGGCATGGAGAATGCTCATATTAGGCTTTAGCTTTGCTAATCCGATACAGAGCACCAATCTGCAATTTTAAGGACCTTTTCAATATGACTCGTCCCATAAGTTCAGGGTCATGACATTTGGGTTCTGCTTCCCAGAGGTCCAAACTAGTGTGGTGTAGCGCGGTAAATAGCTTTACCGCGGAGAATAGGGTACAAACGCTCAAAACGACAAGTTCAGAACGACATTATTCGATTCAGAACTGCGCATAACTATAGATCATGGGTTCATGGTGGGGCAAAACAGCGTTTGAGAGGTTGAATAAGTTATAACAACCCGAAAGGGAATGCCGATACGGAGCGGCTCATGCGGACACTGAAAGAAGAACTCCTCTGGCTTCGTGAGTGGACGAGCCCACTGGAACTGGAACGCGCCCTGGCGGTGTGAATCGACTGGTACAACACGAGGTATTTGCATTCGGCGCTCGGGTATCGGACGCCCTGTCAGGTCGAACAAGAATACCGAGCCAGCCACAGCACTCAGTTCGCGGCCGCTTGACTAATGGGGAGCATTACACTGATTGGCACCCGCTTCCGAGAGCAGCTTCTACTGAACGCCACGCAAGCGATCGAGGACAGTGCACCGGTTCTTACGCCAATCGAACCACGGGTGGCAAAGGGGGCGTAAGCGCCCAACGGTCGTGCACGCACGAACCCACCGCCTGCCAGCACCACTATACTAGTGCTTCCTGAACCGCGCGCCCTAACAACCGGTTGCAGCGGACGGGGCTACGGTCCGGCGCTCATGCTGAGCGTTAGGTCATGCAATAAAGGATCTCACAAGGATGATAAGTATGAGTGATCTTAGAAATCTGCTGGGACCGATGCGCCTTCGTTTCATCATCCTAACGCCAGTCTGCGTCTTGCTGGGATTAGCAACCGCTGTGTGGACATCTGGCAGGGTAGACACATTTCACTCCGTTCTCGCTCTAATTGGGGCAGTCTCTGCGCATACGAGTGTCAATGTCCTAAATGAGTATTTCGACTTCAAGAGTGGGTTGGATTCCATGACAAGAAGGACTCCCTTTAGCGGGGGAAGTGGAACCTTGCCTGCAAATCCAAAACTGGCACGCCAAGCTTTCTCCACAGGATTGATCACGTTTCTTATCACAATTTTGATTGGGGCATACTTCCTCTCTTTAAGAGGCTTGTCCCTCTTGCCGATAGGGGTACTGGGGCTTCTCATCATCATTTCCTATACCACGTGGATCTCCCGTCATCCGATCTTGTGTTTAATCGCGCCCGGAATTGGCTTTGGGCTGCTCATGGTCATGGGAACAAATTTTGTCCTCACTGGGGGATACACCTGGACAGCGTTTATTGCGTCGCTCATACCGTTCTTTCTGGTTAGCGACCTACTACTACTGAATCAGTTTCCAGACGTTGAAGCAGATCAGACCGTTGGCAGGAGACACTTACCGATCGTCCTTGGCAGGAGAGCCAGTAGCATTATCTACGGGGTGTTCCTATTAGCTGCATATCTGACTATTATTTTCGGCGTTTGGTTTGAATACTTGCCTAAAGCTAGCCTTCTCGGGTTAGGTAGTGTTCTTATCTCGGCACCTGCCTTTTGGGGCGCGTTCCTTCATGCTGAAAATGTATCCAAACTTATTCCCTTCATGGGACTGAACGTCATTATCAACATCATGACGCCAGTGCTTGTGGCGATAGGTCTGCTCCTCGGAGAATCATAGATAGGTGCGTTTCCGTTCTGGAGGCTACAGCCAGCTAACCACTCGCGGGGAGGGACGGCGCGCCCTCGCTCCTATGTCCCACGGTCCTCATGCGAGTTAGATCTTGCGGCTCGCGCTGTCTCCTCTCGCATCGCCTAATGGTCCAGTCTGTTCTGGCTGCCATTGCGCTCCGCTTCCGTTGAAAGCCAAGGTGCAGAGGGTAGCATGCGTTCCGACGAGGCTCCCGAATTCTGAGTAGCTACGGTCTGGATGCTGGAAACGGACAGTCAGAGGGCGCGATTGATTACGGCGCATCCGCTTGAGGTGCAACGATGATCAAAGAACATCAACGTGTGATTCTGACGAACGACCTGGCGCCCGAAGGTTTGAAAGCCGGTGATGTGGGGACGGTGACCCATGTTCACCGTGGAAGCGAGGCGTTGGAGGCGGAATTCCTCACCCTCCAGGGCGAGACAGCGGCGATCACCACCGTCGATGTCTCCTCCATCCGTCCTGTGACTCTACTCGACAATATACTGCTCCCCTCTAAGACAACGGTCATGTGAACTGAGTAGACTGTGGCTGATCCAGCAAAAAGGGAGCAGCCATGAAGCGACGGAAGTGGGACGCGAAGACTAAAGCCATCATCGTGCTGGAGGGCCTCAAGGGCAAACCGGTGGCCACGATTTGCCAGGTCTATCAGATTAGCCAGGCCCAGTATTACCAGTGGCGCGATCACTTTCTCACGAATGCGCCGAAGACGTTTGAGGGGGCCCAGCAGACGGAACGCGAAGCACGTCTCCAACGCAAGAATGCTCGGCTAAAGCACCTGGTCGGGGAACTGACGCTCGAGCTCAAAAAAAGCGACGCAGAGGGATGGCCATGAGCCGCCGTCGCTCGCCCGCGGTCGAGTAGCGCAATGTGCCAGTGCTGGCCCGGATTCAGGCGTTGAAAGCCGAGCATCTGTTCTGGGGCTATCGGCGCATCTGGGCTCACCTACGGTTTGTGAATGGCTTAGATAGTAATAATTAAATACTCGGTGTTTCAAATGGTTTCCCCGTTTCTCTCCATGTATCGTGCGCTTAGGCCGTTTCCACTGTTTTCAGTGATTCCAATGAGTCTCGGCCTTAGGAGGAAGATTTAGCACACTGCCGTTTCAAAGCGGCGGTGTGCGAACCTCGCCCTGGCTACTTATCCTCGTAGCAAGAGTTCCGGCAATCGGCAACGACAAACCCTCTCCATATACGATACGCACCCGAACTCACTCACAATTCCCCGCTTATTCTTCATCGACCACCCGTTATCCGTTTGACGTCGGCCCTGTTGGGCGACTGTAGGACGCGTCCGGTCAAATAGGTCGCGGCAAATATCAACGCAAATGGAATCCACGTTCCTACGATACTTTGAAACATGGCAAAGCTTCTCTCTATGAGAAGAGCGACGAGGAAGATATCGAGCAACACCACGACCGCGAGAAACAGGCACGCCGTTTGGGTCGGGGTGGTATAGCCAAACTGCTTGTGGTAGTTCCATGCGACTCCAGCGAAAATCAAAGGAACAGCCATCGCATGGGCGAGGAGCGCTATCTCCATGTCGACCACTGCATTACCAACCCAGACAACTGCCCCACACAGCGCCCATCCGACAACCGCATGTCCGAAGATGACGGTGCTCTTTTTGACGTTCATCTTGGCTCCTTTGACCATGCGTAGTCTATGGCACGACAACGCAAGGGAGTCATCGTCTCGGTGGCTAACGGTGGACTTCCCCCGACAACGTAAGAAGTCGGGAGACATGGTTGGTGAGGCGATAGAGTTCTTTTTCAGGGTTTCACGCCGGAGATGACCTCAGAAGGAAAGAACAACTGACGGACATACTCCCTGCGGACCTGCTCAAACCCCACTTCTTTCACGTAAGGTGTCAGCTCGATTCCTCGGCAGCCCCCCAGAAGGGAAGGCCAGGTTTTGTAGAGCCATTCCCAGACGGTATTGAACCAGCCCGCCCCTGTGGTCATGTTGACTAAGACGAGACGGCCACCGGGTCGCAAGACTCGTCGGAACTCGCTCAGGACCACCACAAAATCCTTTTCCGGAATCAAGTCAAACATGTAATTGTTCAGGACGACATCAAAGGCATGGTCTGCATGCTCAAGATGATAGGCATCCCCGACTTTCAAATCATAACCAGATGCCCCTGATTTCTGCGCGCGTGCTCTGGCACGAGTCACCATCTCTTCCGTCAGATCGATCCCTTCATTTCTGCCCGTCGGATTCAAGGCCAAGATTTTCTCAAACAATATGCCAGTCCCCACCGCCACTTCCAGGACCGATTCACCATCTTTGATAGCCGCGACCTCTAGACACCGCCGTCTCGCTTTGGATTCCGTAAGGCCACTCCAGAGGTCATACACCCAAGCAACTTTACGGTAGGCCGCGCGCACTTCGTCTTTGTTTAACTTTGCCTCCACGCTCGCTTCTCCCTGCGAGGGCTTGCCGTTGTTAGAACTGATACGCCACGCTGAACCCCATGAAATGGGCTTCATAGGCTCCGTGCTGGATCGGGATGAGGACCGATCGGACATCCGAGGCAGACGCCGTTGTGAAGCCGTCCACGAGCACGTTGGCCAGTGATGGAGTCACATTGTCTACGGTAAAGTCTGATTCGCGGTAGCGTTCGTACAGGTAGACCATCTTGAGCGTCCAGCGGAGCGTCACGCGGTAGCGCGCTGAAGCCTGGACGACGTGGAACACATTCTTGATATCAGGCATAGGGACCGGATCACCGGCGCCGGGCCCGCCCGACGTCCCACTCATGCCGTACTTACTCCGTCCGAACGTATAGCGGTAGTCCAGGCTCAGATCCAGGCGGTGAGGGATTGCGATGGCGTGCATCCCCACGTGCCATGTATCCAATAAGTCGCGCGGGCGACTGAAATAGGTGTTCGTCGGATCGCAGGGCCCAGAGGCCGACGGGATATAACAATTTTGTTGGCGCGACTGGTAGTCGTCGTGGGCATAGCCTCCGAAGAAACTGAGCCGGTCGAACGGTGTCCAAGTCACGTCGCCGGAATAGCCATAGGCTCGAGACTGCTGCAGCCCATAGCTGGTATTAAAAAAATGGTCCTGTTGGGCATAGATCTGCAAAGAGAACGAGATCGGGTCAAGCGGGGTGGCATGAAGAAACCACTCGAACTTGTCGCGTGTACGGTCGGCCTGGTCGAATTTTCTGAACTGGGGTAGCACCACGGCGGTTATCGGACTGACTTGCACATAGCCGTCCGCGCCGATTGTGCGAACGGCATGGCTAAAGGTGAGCCGGCTCACCGCCCAGCCGGTGGGCCGATAATCGAGCGCGGCCTTGCCGATATGCTCATCCGACTCAGCGGCTTCCCGGAACGAGCGGCCCCACCGCTCCCATTCGTAGCCGATCTTGGCTGTCAGGTGGTTCGTCATCCGCCATGCCGCATCGGTGCTCACATTCTGCTTGCGGAAGCTGATCGGCGTCGTGCTGTGCGTTTGTCCGGCGCCGGTATCGCCAGGAAACAGCGAGTTGGTGAATGTGTATATTGGAGTGTTGTTGTCGAGGTGGTAGTAGCGGTACCGCGCCGTCAGTGTGACGCTGGAGATAGGTCGACTGGTCAGGCCGAAGCTGGCAAGCAGGACGTCCATGGCGGCTTTCGGACTCGTCGCTCCCCCATCGGAAAAATTGCGCGTGGAGAGCGTCGACACTGGCGTAAACGTCTGGTCCTGCCGCCAGAGTGCGTAGGAAACGCTTCCGGTCAGGCGGGTGTACCACCACGGCAGGCTGGCGCCACCGGCGCCGGAAAAGGTGTGCGCCAGATTGTTTGGCATCATCGCGGCACGGCCGAATCCTGAAAGGTTTCCGCAGGGGGCCCCGTTCCCGCACACGTTGTCCCACTCAACCTGATTGACTCCGTTCTCAAAGAGCGACGCGGTGTAGTTCATGCGGAGCTGATACCAATCCTTGGCGTATTCGGCGGTGGCTCCCATTTCATGAATGCGTTCGTCGAGTGGAGCGGCGAATTCCACGACCGGTCCGCCGGGGGTGCCGATCACACCTCCGAATGGGCGCGTGCCCGATTTCTCTTTGCGAGAATAGTTGGCGGTCAATGTGAGGTCAGGGGTGGGCAGGTATCGCAGCCCCATGCGAGCCGTATCCGTTTGAAAGCCGAGGCTCGTGGGATGAAGCAAGCTGTTCACGGACGAGGCGATCGCATTTCGTTGGCCGACCGTCGTGCCTGGGTCGGCAGTGAATGATCCCTCCGTGACCGGATCGAGAGGGCCGCCGGGGAGAACGAATTTGCCGCCGCCCTGATCACTGTAGATCGTTGTGCGGTTCAAGCCGATGATATGGGGGAGCCTGTCATAGCCGAAGTCGAATTGAAGCGCGTTATACTGTCCCGCATGCAGAAAAAACGATCCATCGGTTCTGGTCATGTTTCTCCCGCCCAGTTCGAGAAATCTGGTTCCCGATGAGTCTTCCGCCTTCAACCGCAGGTTCGGGATGGTGGGCTTCCCTGCGAGATCTCGATATTCAAAAAAGGTCGGCGAACCGGTGTTCCCGTTCAACGTCTGAAACCCCGCCTCCACCTCTCCTTCCAGCCGGAACGGCAGGGATTCTTTCCAGTGAGGGGGCGGCGGCCCGATTTCCTCGCCGCGGACCTGTCCTCCACCGCACAAGGCCGTGAATGCGATGATGCCGGCCATCGCCACGGCAAGGGTGTTAACTCGATGGTGATGTGGGGTCATCACATGCCATTCCCCTATAGCCATCAGCGTGTGAAGGCGAAGCCCGAGGGATGGTTGGAGCCATGGATATTGGTATGGCACGACAGGCATGAGCGTCCGAGCATCCGCCGATCGGCCAGGCCGCCCGGTAAGCCGAATGCCGTAGAGGGATGACGGGATTCATTGTGGCATTGCTGACAGAGCCGCGGAGGCCGTATGCGCAGGAGTCGGGGATTGTTGCTGCCGTGCGCTACATGACACGCGATGCAATTTTCACGGACCGGCGGGTGTTCATGCAAAAACGGTCCCCTCCGGTCCGCATGGCATCGATAGCAGTTCTCGTTCACACTGTTTTCCTGGATGAGTGATTCCGTCAGTGATCCGTGGACATTGTGGCAATCGGCGCATTGCATCTTGCCTTCACGGATTGGCATGTGTGCCCAGTTGAATGCCATGGCAGCCTTGATCGCATGGCACTGACCGCACAACTGGAGTTGAGAGGGCGCTCTCAGATTCGCATGGCGGGTTTGCGCGTTATGGACCGAATGGCAGGCCACACAGGACACATCGCGTATTTCATGGGCGCTTCCCTGCCAGAAGAGTCGGCGGCCTTTCACGTGACATTGGAGACAGACGGCGTTCTGGCTGACAGCCGGTTGTGGGGAACCTGAACCGAAGGTGATGATTGCGGAACGGTCTGAGTAATCCTCCATGTGTCGGCTTCCGGGGCCATGGCAAGCTTCGCATCCCTGCCTCTGCAGATCCGTGCGAGCCACAGAACCGAGCAGAATCTTCCCGTGCAGGCTTGCTTCCATATTCTGTTGGTGGTCGGCATGGCATTCCAGGCAGGTTTGAGAACCCACGTAGGCGGCATCCGCGATGGTGGGAGGGGAAACCGCTTCGTGGCGTCGCGGGTCAAGCGAGCACTGCCACAAGGTGGAAACCAGCAGGAGGCTGAACAATCCGACGAGGCGGACCCATAGGCATCGCTGCACGCGCATGGTATTGCGGGCCAGTCTGTTCCTAACAACAGTGAAACTCATTGTAGCGAGGAGAGGTATGTCACCAGTTCCTCTCGCTCCTGGTCTGTTCCCTTAAATGGCGGCTGTTTGCCCTGTGGAATGATGGATCGGGGGTCTTTCAGGAACGTCTGTAACCATGTCGTTTCTCGGTGTGAACCGACATGGGTCAGGTCTGGTCCGAGTCTCCCTCCTTCCCCTTCGATGGAATGACACCGCATACACTTGTTTGCCTTGAAGACATTCTGCCCGCGCTGGATGGTCTCATCCGTTTGAGCGAAGACAGGGAGCAGGTTCAAAAGACCTGCCAGCAAGGAAACACCGATGAAGGCAATCAAAACGCGTTTCATAGGTCCACCTTGATAAAATTCGGTGCCTTAATAAAATGGAACGGCGAACTTGACATTATTGGATCCGACCAGTGTGCTTTCCAAACACTTTATATCCATCTATGTCGACGCCATATCGAGCAAAGTTGATGCCGGAACTCCTTCGGCCTGAAGCTTGACATTTAAGTAATATCTCGTGTGGCTAAATGGGATGGAACAAACGATGGGCGAAAGAATTGTGGAATTCTGCGACAAGGAGCGACGACGACCTGTAGCAAGAGGGTACAGGTCGCAAGCTGGCATGCCTATTGAAGACGCTCCGGAGAAGAATAATCGGAACCTTCTCATGATTTGCGACAGACTACGTTCCACAGCGCCTCGTTGATACTATCTGGTTCGATAGGAAGTCCGGAACCCTGGGCAACCGCTACCGCATTGTGGATGCCGGTGCCCATATGCTGAGAGTGCTCAGAGGACGCCAACAACCGAACACGTTGGTTGACACAGTCAAATTCTTTGTGCGACTTCGTCGAGAAAAACCGGTGGGGACCCAGCATGAACCGCCCGAACGGCGCGTTCCCTTGCATCATCTTATAGTCGGTTAACTGCCACAGCGTGACCAGAGCTCCGTCTCGGCGAATCGTCGTTGGATCGAAGTACACTATGTTCCGTGCCGGGGATTGGTAGGCACTGTCAATGGCCACCCAGGTTGCTCCCGGAGGTATCGCGCCATAGCCTAGGGGTTGATGGAGATGGTAACCGGAGTCTCCGCACGACGCCAGCGCTAGCAGAAGACTGAGAAGAAAGCTGGGAGCGAAACCCTGAGGCATACATACCTCGGAAGACAACACTCTAAATCAGGCCCGAAGGAACCGACAAGCAGAGTACCAAAGGGGCGAACGTTCGGAATCTTGAGACACTTCAAAAGTTGGTCCTGTGGCCCAAGCTGTTTCGCCGATTAGTGAGCTACTTCAAAGACCATCCGGACTCAGGACTGGCCGAATTCAACGGATGGCCGCGCACCGACTCGGAACGTGCAGACTCAGTATGGATCAGCTCCCGAGCCGAAATGGGCGATCTGCAGGGCGTGTTGGCGATCCCGGGAAACAAGATCGGGATGCAATGCCGGCGGATGATCCGATCATTAAGCCGCAATGGGACAGAACACCAAAGCTGGGATCAGGCGGTCTCAGAGATAGCAGCTCGTATGCTGCCCATTGGCCTTTGAAAAGGACGAGGTCATCAGCATCGCTTCCTTGAGCGATCTGGCGGAGTTTGTGATCGACGAAAAGGAGACACCATCAAGCATCTTGAAAAATACATCGCCTCTTAAGTTGATGCAATCTTGTGGTCTGCCGCCCCTCGTCTGGCACGGATGGTGAATAGAGAATGGTGCGCCTCGCGTGCTCAGCGCATTCTTGTGGATGGCCTACTGCGGCTCCTTCTTCTACCGGAGCTCTCATCATTGACCGCTTCCGTTCGGAATATGATCGGCAGCGAGCGCGCGCTGAAGACGGAACCGAACAGCTCGGTTATTAGGAAAAGAAGAGCAGCGTGTGAGGCAGGAGTCGCCTTCATCCCCGACCGCGCCGTTTTGCACTAACTCTGATCATGAAATCTGGCAGTTCAAATAAGGTTGGTCGAATCGATCCATCGCGACAGCATTTATTTCATCACAGCGTCCATGATCATCAGAATCAAAAAAGGGGTGGATGTGCCGATCAGCAGCGAACCGGAGCAGCGTGTCTATGCGGCCAAAGTCGGGGTGTATGAAAAGCTCAAGTATTCAGACATCCCCGCTGGGTCGCAGGGACTGGGCATCGTGTTCATCAGCGAGGGGCTGATGGCTCTCGGGTTCATAGCTTTTTCTGGAATTCAACTCTGAGTCTGATGAGAGGCCGCACATGATCGAGATCCTACTCGGAGTCTGCTTTTTTACAGGAATCGTCCTCATTCTAGCCGTCCTCATTCTGAGTACGCGCTCAAAACTGGTGGCCAGTCGCTATGTGACGATCACGGTCAACGAGAAGAAATTTATCGAGACTCCGATCGGCGGCAAGTTGCTCGGTGCGCTCGGCAACGCCGGGCTGTTTGTCAGCTCCGCTTGCGGCGGCGCCGGCACCTGCGGGGTGTGTCGGGTCAAGGTCTTCGAAGGGGGTGGGGTGATTCTGCCGACAGAAACCTCACATATCACCATGCGTGAAGCGCGGGAGGGATACCGACTTGCATGTCAGGTAACCGTCAAACAGAACATGAAGATCGAGATTCCCGACGAGGTCTTTGGTGTCAAGAAATGGGAATGTACCGTGCGCTCCAACCACAATGTGGCCACCTTCATCAAAGAACTGGTCCTGGAGCTTCCCCCGGGTGAAGAGGTCGATTTCCGTGCCGGGGGGTACATCCAGATTCAATGCCGGCCGTATGCGCAATCGTTCAAAGATTTCGATATCGAAGAACGATTTCGTGGCGATTGGGATCGGATGAACCTCTGGGAGTTGGTGTCCAGGGTGAGTGAGTCGGTTGAGCGTGCGTACTCCATGGCAAATTATCCTGAGGAGCGCGGCATCATCATGCTCAATGTGCGGATTGCGACTCCTCCATCCAACACCGAAGATGTGCCACCGGGGAAAATGTCATCCTACTTGTTCGGACTCAAACCGGGCGACAAGGTCACCATCACCGGGCCTTTCGGCGAGTTTTTTGCCAGGGAAACCGATAAAGAAATGGTGTTTGTCGGTGGTGGCGCAGGGATGGCGCCGATGCGTTCGCATATCTTCGATCAATTGCGCCGCCTTAAGAGCAAACGTAAGATCTCGTTCTGGTATGGTGCTCGGTCGAAACGCGAGATGTTTTATGTCGACGATTTCGACAAACTGGCCGCCGAACACGACAACTTCGAATGGTATGTCGCGTTATCCGATCCTCTCCCGGAAGACGATTGGAGTGGCCACACCGGCTTCATTCATGGCGTGCTCTATCACGAGTATCTGAAGACCCATCCGGCGCCCGAGGACTGCGAGTACTACCTGTGCGGACCGCCGATGATGAATGCCGCCGTGATCAGGATGCTGTTGGGTCTGGGTGTCGAGCGAGAAAACATCATGCTCGATGACTTCGGAGGATGACCATCTATGCATCCATCCAATCTGCGCCACCACGTTGATGGTGTTGGGGCCTGAACGTGGCATGGCCATAGCCGAACGGCTCGGTCTGCCCGTTCTCTTCATCATCGAACGCGACGGACAATTCGAGGAGTCTGTTTGCTGCGCCTTTCAGCGTTATTGCAGACGGGAGCTATCATGACGATTTTTCTAGCGACGTTCATCGTCATTGGTATCTCCATACTGATTATGGCGGTGGGTGTCATGGTCAGACGCCGTCCGATCAGCGGCAGTTGTGGCGGCCTTGAACGTTTTGATCTGGAGTGCGATGCCGGTTGCGGCAAGCCTTGCCAGAAGCGCCTTCCCCCCATGCAGCCTAAACCCAGAGTAACCGTAAGAGCAAACATGCTATTGGAACGTTGCTCGCGAGTGCGTCATAGCGTGTAGCCCTGCGGTGCAGGCGTAAGGGTTCCCTCCTCCCACAGATTCGGAAAACATAACAAACTGGCGCTCACTACCCTACAATTGCGTGCAGATGAATTATGGGATTGCTGTTGGATCAGGCTGCCCAGGCACGATCCTCCGAGCATCGTAAACCACGGTGCGCTGTGAAAAACCGGGATGGCCCGGGATGGCCATTGTATAGTGGGAAAGGGAAACCTCCGGCCATCCCTGTGATGCACCTCAGCGCTTCGGTGTGTGAGCGCTCATCCATTCCTTCGCCTCGCAGGCAATATTCATAAGCGGCTCGAGATGGTTTAGTCAGGGCAATACCACAATCTCACCAAGATCCCGACACGGACTAGACTCCTGTTACGGTAATATCGCCAAACTGGTCAACGACCAAGGAGATTGTCCCCTGTCCGGCGCCGAATGTGCCGCTCAGAGAAGTCGAGGTCTTGACTTCGTTCTGAAGAACCAAATTGGAAACGGTAATGGTGCCCGTGGAAATCTGGGCCAAGAACTGTGCGGTTGTGTTCACCGGAAGCTTGAGGTCGATGTTTCCGTTCAGCGTCTTCATATCAAGGGTTTCGTTTAGCGGCATGGTCAGCGTGCCATTGATCGTGCCGTTGAGTAACCTGACCAGGGCGCCGCCGAGGATATTGGTCAACGTGACATTGCCGTTGAGATTCTTGACGGCGACATGATTTTGCAGGGAGTCCAACGTAATGATGCCGTTCAAATTAGTGACCGAGGTCCTGAGATTCATCGGCATGGTGATGTCGTAATCGACGAGATAGCGTCGTCCCTCGTTACATGTTGGTTGAATGGTGTGCACGCGCACCTCGTTCGGTAGGCGCTGGACATCCACATTCAACTTCTGCAAATGCAGTTCGGCATCCTGGGGACTCTCGGATTGAACGCGTTTGATCGCGGAAATCATGATCGACGTGGCTCCCGCAGTTCCCGTGACGGTGACTCGACCATTGGTGCCCACCAGGGTGATTTGAGATTGGCTGGCAACGTTGACAGTGTCGATGAAGCTTGCCTCAGCTTCAAAGGTATTGTTGCCCACGAGATCCGGTGGACAGCCGCCCTCCTGCCCGTCGTCCCCACCGCAGCCACCTACAGCCAAGATGAGGGCAGCACCAAGGATGGGGAGCAGTCGATCAGAACGTCGGTATGGCGGTAGTCCCCAGGTGAGTCGTTTCATCGCATCGCTTCTCCCGTCATGAGCATCTCGAACCCGCAATTCCTATACCATCCAGACCGCCGCCGAATTCTCCGCGAACTGACCGATGCGGCGAGTACTAATTGCAAATCTGTTTGCTCATGCGCCCGGCGGCCCGCACAAGCAGTGCGAGGTGTCGCTTTGCGAGACAGCGGCGTCGAAGGTGTGGGAGTCAAGAATCCCCAGATGGGACGGTGGGGCAACAACAATCGGGCAGCCTGAACTGGCCTGAGTTTGTTGGACACCACAAAGGCGTGAGGGGCTGCAGTATAGAATCAGTGTGCGGGAAGTGGGCCCGGACAGCGTGGCGCGGTGAGGGTAGTTCACGCCAAACCCTGTCCCTCGGATGCTGGGATCAGCTCAAGCGGTGGTTCTGTTGTGCTAGGCGTCAGTTTTATGGACAGTGACGAGCCTGACTTCCGGTTCCTGAAATAGCAAAGACTTACCCCTCGAGATTCTTGCAGGCTTTATGAACACGCGACCTTGGTAGGTGACCTCTCTCCGCGACCACTGAACGGGATTCTCTGGGCTAGGACCTATCCCGCTCCCGCTAGACAGCTTGATTCTAAGTTCGGATGTCGTACATGTCCTGTTAGTTAATTCCGGTTGAAGAGATGTCAGTTGACTTGTCATGCAGATTGATGTACAAGACGTCATGCAGGATGCATGACACTGGAGGCTCTATGAAAACCACGATGATGCAGTTTCGGGTGAATGACGAGGAAAAGGGGCTGATTGAGAAATGCGCGAAGAAGGAAGGCATGACCGTGTCGGAATACATCCGCGCCAGCATGCTCATGTCGATGGTCATGGATGGGGAAGTGCAGGCGCTCAAGATCATTGGCCGGACCATCGGCATGAAGGCCATGGATGCCTTGAGTCGTCGGCTGAAAGCAAACCCCACGGCAGAGTGACGGAGGGCACGTGCCTGTCCCGTCCGGCGCAAGCCGGACGGCCAGCGCCGCCCCCGTTTGGTAGAGACGGGGGCGCAAACCACACGGTTCATTACAAGGATTCTATCCGTTCTATGACATCACCCTTTACTCTGAGCATCGACTGGCTTGCGTTCACAATCCCCACGGCCTCAGCCCGAGAGACCATGGACATCCTGGAAGGCGATTGGACCAAGGTGAAAGGCGTGTTCCGAGGCTATCGGTTTGTCTGGATCACGACGAGCACTGGACGCGGGGTCGGGAAGCTGGGGACCGGAGTCGATCGGAATCCGGGAGAAGTCCACGTGGACCTGTCGGGTGGCCTTGTCGCCCAGTGGTCTCCCGAGAAAGTGCGCGCCGTCCTCCAATGGGTGCTGCAGAAAAACGGGCACCTCACCCGGCTGGATTGCGCCCTGGATGACCGGGCCAGCTCTGTGTCCCTCACCACCATCAAAGACGCGATAGGGGCGGGGCAGTGTGTCACCCGAGCCAAATGTTGGCAGAAGACCTGGTCGGGGTTGATCCATGAGGGGATCTCTACTGGAGAAACGGTCTATCTCGGCAGTCGGCAGAGTCAGACGCTCCTCCGGATCTACGACAAGCGCCTCCAGATGCAATCACAGGAGCGTCTCGACTGGCAGGACTACGGGATCCGCTGGGAACTCGAACTCAAACAAGACCGGGCCCAGCTCTGCGGGCAGATGCTCTCATACCTCGACGAGACCCTCTGGCTGGAGTTCATCGTCGGGGTCCTGCGGTCGCATGTCGATTTCAGGGACACCCAGCGAGACGAAGTGGAGGAGTATCGTTATCGGGCTCCGCTCTTGGATTGGTGGGCGACGCTCACCGAGGGCTTCCGAAAATCCCGGCTGGTTGTGGAGAAGAAGCCCCAGACCCTCGCGGACGTGAAAAGCTGGCTTCACCACTCCGTAGGGCCACTCTTAGCCGTGGTCCTGGAACGGCCTGATGGATACGAGAGTCTGCAGCGTATCGCGAAAGCCGGCAAGAAGCGCTGGAAGACCAAGCATCATCGACTGTTGGAGCAATGCGGCCACAACGGGGAACCGGCAGCGGTATGGCCGACGGAGCTGAACGGATCATAACGAAATACAGCCCCTGTCCCCTACTGCCAACCAGGGACAGGGGTGAATCCGAGATGCTGGGCGACGCTCAATGCAGCGACTGGGCCTGAATTCTTAGAAGGACCCGATCGATGCTCCTCAGCGGGGCCCAGCCACCACATGAGACGCTGGCGTACGGACGCGAGCGCAAGAAGGGGGGAATGGGGGTGTCGGCAGACGCCCCCGATTAGGAACGCCGTGTTGCTCACGATCAAAGACCTGTCTCGGCAGCTCAACATCAGACCATCGACACTCTACCTTTGGGCCGCGCAGGGGAAGATCCCCTGTCAGAAGATCCATGGACTGATCCGGTTCGATCCAGACGCGATTGCCGATTGGCTACGCTCATTCAGTCCAAGGCAGACCACGACCGTCCCACTCTTGCCCCGCGATTCAGTGCCCAACCTGGACCGGATCGTTGAATCGGCAAAACGGGGAGACTATACTCCCGGCCACGGGGAAACCAACACACCGAGTCCCACTCGAAAGGAGTGAACTGATGGGGCTCGCAAAAAGAGGCAACACCTGGTGGATGTCGTTTATGTATCGGGGCCAGCAGATCCGACGGTCCACAGGGACTAGTGATAAGCGGCTGGCTGAGGCGATCTTAAGCAAGGTCAAAGTCCAAATCATTGAAGGACGGTTCTTTGAGAAGCAAGAAGCACAGGAGCGAACCTTGGCCGAACTGTTGGATCGGTACGCGAGTGAGCATGCGGCCAGACGGGCGAATCAGAGGCGCGAATTGACTAGCATCCAAAATCTCACAGGATACTTTGGCAATCCAACGCTGGATCACATCACGCCGAAACTGATCGTGGCCTACAAGAACAAGCGGTATGCCGATGGGGTCAAACCCGCGACGATCAACCGGGAGCTCGCGACCTTGAAGAAGGCATTTAACCTCGCCCGTCGAGAATGGGAATGGTGCACGGATAATCCCGTGAGCCGAGTCTCAATGGAGCGAGAGAACAATACGCGGGACCGCTGGTTGACCGTGGAGGAGGAGCAACGGCTCCTTCAGGCTGTCAGCCCGTGGTTGCGTGACGTGATTATCTTCGCACTCAATACCGGGATGCGCATGGGGGAGATTCTGGCCCTCACGTGGGCCGGAGTCGATCTGTTCCGGCGAACCGTGACCGTCTTTCGTTCCAAGAACGGCGAGCGGCGGACCATCCCGGTCAACTCAGTCGTGCTTGAGGTCCTAACACGCAAGCACGCGATGCGCTCACGGATCACTGATGTGGTGTTCCACAGCCAAGCGGAAACAATTCTCGATGGCAGCAACATTCGGCGAGGGCTGAATGCCGCGCTGAAGGCGGCGAAGATTCAGGATTTCCATTTCCATGATCTGCGCCACACGTTTGCCACGCGGATCGTCCAAGCCGGGGTCGATCTCTACAAGGTCCAGCGTCTCCTTGGGCATAAGTCGCCGATCATGACGCAGCGCTATGCCCATCATTACCCGGAAAGTTTGCGAGAGGGGGTAGAGGCGCTGGAATCAGGCCGGTCGGTTAGCACAAAACTAGCACACTCGCAGGTTTGGTCTGGTAAGGCTTCTGTAAGTTGTTGAAAGAATGGAGCCGGCGACCCGGATTAAACGGGCGACCTGCGGTTTACGAACTGTACCTGATCCTAACTCAGACAACCTAACCCCGCAAGAAACAACAAAACAGGACCCCCCAGACATGGGGCAAGATCGGGCTAGTTTGCCCTGTCCTGGTAGCAGAGTGGTAGCAGAAGAGGGTGAGTAGAGGACGACATCGGCTTTGGAATTCTGGTCGATGGGGTACGGTTGCGAAGGCAAGTGTGCTGCCTCCTCACGCTCGCACCCGTTTGACGAGCTGTATCTCATGCGCTATACTGTGCATCGCTATGATGCACATATGATGCATGGAGGATGCTCCCATGAAAGCGATCACGTTACGGAACCTTCCCCCAGAGGTCGCTCGCGCAGTTCAACGGCGGGCTAAGCATAAGAAGACGAGTGTGAACAAGGCGGTCATTGATCTCTTGGAGGAATCGGCCGGAACACGAGCACACACACATACGCCTGTTCGCTACCATGATCTGGACCACCTTGCCGGCACTTGGACGGAGAAAGAAGCCGCCACGTTCGAAGCACTTCTCACCGAACAACGCCGGATCGACTCGGAACTCTGGAAATGACCCGGCTCCTGCTGGATAGCTCCGCCTATATTGCGTTCAAGAAACGACATCCCGAGGTGATTGAGATTCTGCAGCAAGCCGAGATGATCTTCCTCTGCCCAATCGTCCTCGGCGAGCTCCGTGCCGGTTTTCTCCAAGGTGCGAAACGTGAAACCAACGAGCGAGAGCTACAACTCTTTCTGGAATCCTCGCGCGTTAGAGTGCTGGTCCTGGATGAAGAAACCTCGGAGCGCTATGCCGTCATTCAGGTGACGCTCAAGAAATCCGGCACCCCGGTCGGCATCAACGATGTCTGGATCGCCGCATGCGCCATGCAGCACGGACTCCCGGTCCTCACATCTGATAGCGATTTTCACAAGATTCCTCAGATCATCGTCCGTCACTTTTCCGCGCAGACGTCCTAAACCGCTCCCCCCGCACTGCAAGCCATCGTATTACCGTGCGCGATATTGTCATGTGGGATGAACGGTTGGGAGAAAGTGTCGACGAGATTGCCAGTGACTACGGCCTAACGATGGCCGATGTCCATGCCGCCCTCGCCTACTAGTTTGATCATCGCGCCGAGATCGACAAAGACATAGCCGACGGCCAGGCCGTTGCTGAGTCCTTAGGCCAAGCCACGCCCTCTACGCTCAGAACCAAGGTGGATGCCTGGGAAAATTAGACGCTATCTCGACGAACACGTTCCCAGAGCCGCTGCACACGAGCTTGCGCGACTGAGACAGGCCTCCTCAGTGCATCCGATTCCGCCAGGTCCTCGACGCCGACAAAATGGATCTCCTATCAGCACGTTCCTTTCAGCAGCACATCCTTATCGAGGAATCTTGACCGGGAGGACAGCAATGCCTTCGGCGTGAGCCGCCTTGCGTAGATGCTTATCAAGCGTGGCAAGCGGAAGGCCAAGACGCATGGCCAATTCCAGGTACGCCGCATCGTAGCTGCTCAATTCGTGCCTTCGCCCGAACGCAAGGGTGGTCGTTGTGGCTTGCTGTTCCGAATGCACATCCGACTCAATGGCAAGCTTGCTCAGCAAATTCAGGAACAGCATGGTGACGCCCAGCGTTCTTCCACGCGAGAATATCCTCGGTGGTCAACTTGACACGATGTTTGGCGCGCAACGCCCGAATCCCTTCGATCGCTTGTATCGCTTCTTCCCGACTTGCTCGTTTCGCAGGCACCAGCTTGGCGACGGCTTCATCATGACGGGTGATAGTAATTTCCTCTCCCTGAACGACCCGACCAATTAATTCAGAAAGTTTGTTCTTCGCTTCGGTAAGTCCCACTGTGGTAATGGCCATTGTCACAAACCTCCCAAACCCGGACACCATGTAATCTGGATAGACACTGGCTAGATTAACATACCGTCTTCGTGAGTCACATGTTATTGCAGTCATTTGGTATAGGAGTGGTCCCACTCCTCGGTGTCATTTTGATTCTCCTATTGACATCGCTGAAGATGCCCGATGAAGCCGCGAAGAAGCGAGCGGAACCGTACGACAAGATCGTTGAACAACTTCCAGAGATGCTGCGAGACACCTTGGAGCTGGTTAAGAGTTTGGATGCGCTCCAGTAGCTAGTATTCTCGAAGACACGTATAAGCCAATGCTACGGCATACGAATTGATTGTCGCTGCTAAGATGAGCATAGCCCATATCCTCTCACTCACGACGTTTCGACTGCTTATCATCGGATTCAGTCTATGTTGAATCCAAAAAGATACTCCCCGTATCCAATCAGATGCTGGAGCAATGTGAGCTATGGACTGACCGGTCCTAAGTAGTGGATTTGGCGAGTCTTGCATTTTGGAACAAAAGATGCACAATACCTTCCCAAGATTGTAAGGATTGCGATCTTCAGGGAGGCATCGATGAAGACTAAACACGGGCTTATGACGCAAGGTATGACAATACTCTCCGCCCTCGTGCTTCTCATCATGACACCGACGCTCGTATCCAGCAAGTCAGAGGATGTAGTAGTGACAACGCCTAATGGCAGCATAAATTGGACGGCAGGGATCGCAACGGCTCGTGGAATCGGGATTCCCCCTAAGAATCCCGTGAATTCACTGCAGGCCAAAGAAATGACACGCAAGGCGGCCTGGGCTGTTGCGCTGGCTAACCTCCTAGAAGTCGTCAAGGGTGTCCATGTCGATTCGACCACAACGGTCAACAACTATGTCGCTACGAATGATGAGGTGCGGACGCGCGTTGAAGGATTCATCAAGGGTGCACGTCTTGTCAAAGAGGATCCGTTACCCGATGGATCATATGAAACAACGGTCGAAATGAAGCTGGCAGGAGAGTTCTCCGAACTGGTCGTCCCCAAGACGGACCCTAAGAACGCCCCATTGAAACGGTATCAGAAAAATTCCGCTCAGACACCGAAAGTCCATACGGGTTTGGTGGTGGATGCACAGGGACTCAGCGCCCGCCCCGCTCTGGCTCCCCGTTTGCTGAATAAAGACGGCGAGGAAGTCTACTCAGTCGCCTACGTCGATCGGCAGGCAACCCCAAGCGATAGGATTGTCTCTTACGAGTCAGATCCTGCAAGCGCACAGTTGAACCCGTTGGTCACCAACGCTCCGTTGACGATTAAAGCCGTGCGAGCGAAAGGGGCGGATCTCTACATCAGCGATGCCGATGCCCAGACGTTGCATGGCGTGCCGAAGTATTTCCAGTTTTTGAAGCAAGCCAAGGTCGCGGTAGTTCTCGACAAGAATGGCTATTAGCGGCAAGGTCCTGGATTGATCATGAGTATCCGATTTCTCATCGGTGCCTTTGCAGGTTTCATGATGGCGTGTCTCCATCTCATCCTGGCTGGTCCTTCCGGTGTCACCGCTGCAGAAAGAGCAAAGGGACTAGAAGTCGTGCGGGGACATGGGTGCTACGGATTTGGAGACGACCAGACGCCCAGCCAAGCCAGACGGGGCGCGATGGTCAAGGCCCAGGAGGACGCCGTGCGAAATCACGGCGTGTTCGTCAAAGCGTCTTCGCGCATTAAGAACTTCCAGATGGAGGAAGACATTATCCAGACGACCAGCGCAGCGATGCTGCAGGAAATCGTCGTCGAGAAAGAAGAGCGTAAACCGCAAGAGATCTGTATCACGCTCCGAGCCAAGATTTCTCCGGTTTCAATCGAAGACATGATCCAACAACGCATTGCGGCCAAAGAAATAGCGCAGGAGGCTCAGGCCACCCTTGTCCCGGCACAACCGAAGTTTGGGCTGAAAGTCTGGACCAACAAACCCGATGGGCATTACTCCGAGGGTGAGAAACTCGTAGTGTATATCCAGTCTGAGCGGGATGCCTACCTCAAGTTGGACTATTTCCAAGCGGATGGAAACGTCGTCCATCTCGTACCGAATATGTTTCGAGGGCAAGCCTTCATCCAAGCAGGCAAAACCTATTCCTTCGGAGACGAGGCCAGTCCCGAGCAGTTTGTCATTGAAGAGCCCTACGGCACCGAAACGATTAAAGCCATCTCCGGAATCCAGCCCTTCAGCGAGAATGCCAACGAGGATACGCCAGTAGGCAACAGTCGCGAGTACCTACAGCGCCTTCGTGGCATCAAAGTCGTCGCCTCAACCTCTTCGGTTGAACTCAATACCGAAAGTCGTAGGGTGACCGAATATAAGAAGGAGAGTCCAAAGCAACGCCC
>JAOUHJ010000142.1 GCA_029865225.1 Nitrospira sp. | reverse complement strand
ATGCGCCCGACCGCAATCCGCAGGGCCCGGATAAGAAGGGCGTGGTGCGGTCCATTCGAGGCGGCTCCTGGCACAGCCCGGCGTCCGATCTCACAACCGCGGCGCGGGGGCGCGGTGGATTCGCGCTTCAGACCCACGGGACTGGCTTTCGTTGTGCCCGAGGCGGAGAGTACCCGAGTTCTGAATGATGGGGGACCACAATGGAGGGCGATGAGATGGACTCACAAAGGCTCTATCGGAGGCCATTTATGGTTCTCTTGAGGCGACGTCGCTACTCCGCACGGCGCTGCCCGCTGAGGTGGACAGGTCTCCGGTGTAACTGGGGCTTGTCCCCTCGGTGAACTGTGCATTCTGTGCACAGTTGTTAACCTGTCTTATCGGTTGATAAGGAGGGTGACCATGGATATGAGCTTAGTCCTTTTACTCACGATGGGGTTCCTGGCGAGTGCGGTGATGCTCGGACTTTCTCAGGCCATTGCCGTTGTCGTCGCGCGTCGACGGATCAGGCAGATCAGGAGATAGCACTGACGTTCTGTAAATGACCACCCAGCTCGATGGCGTGGCCGGGAGATAGAGCTATGAACATCGTGGTAACAGGAGGAACAGGCTTTATAGGCGGGGCCTTGTGCCGTTCGCTGGTCGGTGAAGGGCATCGCGTAAGCATCCTCACGCGACGGCCTGAACAGGTTTCTGCCAAAGCAGACGGACCCGTCAACTCGGTAACCTGGAACGGGCGAGACCAGGGCCCCTGGGAGGAGGTTCTTGAGGGTGCCGATGCCGTCATCAATCTCGCTGGGGCGCCGATCGCCGACGCACGCTGGACAGACGCCCGCAAGCGACTCCTCACCGACAGCCGAGTGCTTACCACCCGCTTGCTGGTCAGAGCCATGTCGCAACGTTCTTCCAAGCCTGCCGCGTTCATCAACGCATCCGGCATTGGTTTTTACGGCGCCAGCGACGATCGCCGTCTGGATGAAGGGGCAGCCCGCGGCCAAGGCTTTTTAGCCGATTTATGCCTCGCATGGGAAGCGGAGGCCCTTCGAGCTGCGGAGTTCGGTGCTCGTGTGGTCCTCTTACGTACCGGAATGGTGCTCGAACAGGATGGTGGAGCCCTGCCCAAGATGTTGTTGCCCTTTCAATTCTTTGCTGGCGGTCCGATCATGCCGGGGAACCAGTGGGTCTCCTGGATTCACCGGCGTGATCACATAGGCCTGATTCAATGGGCTCTGACCAAGCCAACCGTATCTGGTCCGCTCAACGCCGTCGCCCCAGAGCCTGTAACGATGAACACATTCTGTGAGGTCCTTGGGCGAGTGCTTCACCGGCCATCGTGGCTTCCCGTTCCAAGCTTCGCATTGAAGCTTCTGCTTGGTGAGTTGGGGACATTGATGACAACCGGCCAGCGGGTGATCCCGACGAAAGCAATAACGGAAGGCTATAGATTTCACTATCCGACGCTGGAGCCGGCTTTGAGAGCCGTGTTCAAGAAACCGTTGTCTGCAGAGCACACAGCATGATCGCCGACCTCCCCTCATGGCACTTCAGCGCTAGACGAGGAGAGGTCGCCCGATGTCGCCCACGAGGAGATGGGCAGATGAGACTTTTTGCCCTTTATGTCGCGACAGGAATGATGGTGGGATTTCTGACGGTCGCAATCATTTGTTTACTTGGATTGGCAAGTCTTCGGTAATCACTCAGGTAATCAACAGGAGGTGCGCTTATGAGAATCTCCGGATCACATATCACCGCGGGATTGATGATGGGCCTACTCGTTGCAGGATTGGCTCTAGCCGACCAACCTGCGAGGCAAATGCCTTATGGGCATGGAGCCGATACGAAACTTCCTAACGGTGTCATCGGTATTTCCCTTCATGTTGGAGCCGAGCGAATCGGTGATCCAGCAATCCTGTATGTCGGCATGGTCCACCCGGAGGGACCTGCTCACAAGGCGGGTCTTCGACACGGGGATGAGCTCGTCAGTGTTGATGGAATGCCGGTGAAGGGAAAGAGTTACGAAGAAGTGGTCACCATGATCCGAGGGGAAGCGGGCACCGTCGTAAAGGTAGAAGCAAAAGATGAGAAAGGTCTTCATGCACTCTCCATCGAGCGTGTAGCGGGTGACAAGCTTCCGAGAGGGCCGTCAGGATCACATGGAAACCAGGCGCCTTAGCACCGAGTGGAAGGGAGTGCGCTGTGCGAGGAATTGTCTGGCTCAGGCGAGATCTTCGGTTGCACGATCAGCCGGCATTAACTGCGGCCTGCGAGGAATGTGACGAGGTGATACCGTTGTTCGTGTTTGATGAGCCCTTGCTCCATTCGGATGAGTTCGGATCCGCCTGGGTAAACTTCATGCTCGGTTGCTTGCAGGAGTTGGCGTCCTCCTTAGCCGATCGCGGAATCATACTTCAGTGGCGCCGCGGCGATCAGGTGGAACAAGTCACACAAGCGGCACGTGAATGGAAAGCCGATGTAGTCTATTGGAATCGCGACTACGAACCGGGGACCATCGAGCGAGACCGCCTGGTACAACAGCAACTAGCGAGGCTCGGAGTGGCAGTCCGGACATTCAAGGATCATGTTGTCTTCGAAGCAGCTGAGATACGGGGAGCGACCGGAGAACCGTTGCAGCGCTATAGCGCCTATCGGACACGCTGGTGGACGAAATGGCATGCCACAAAGTCCGCTGTTCAGTCGGTCCCGGCCTCCCTCACAAAAACGAAAGCTGCCCCCCTGCCAGTCATTCGCCCTCTCCCTACAGCTAAGGAACTCGGGTACGATCTCGTCGATTTGGCGTTTGAGCCAGGGGAACGACAAGCCCAGAAGCGGTTGCGGTGGTTTATCGATGGGCCAATTCATTCGTATGCCCACGGCAGAAACCTGCCGGCGATCGATGGGAGTTCACAACTTTCCCTGCATTTCCGGTTTGGAACCCTGTCTCCCCGCACGGCTATTCATGCCGCCCTTCGCTCACTGGCCAAAGGGGGACGGGTGTCTCGCTCTGATGTCATGACGTGGGTCGATGAGTTGATCTGGCGTGATTTTTTCCAGCAAGTCCTCACGGCTTTCCCGCATGTTGCGACAGGCCCATTCAAAGCGGTTTCTGTGCCGCCGGCCCGCCCGCCTGGGAGTGAACGGGATCGGCTGTTTCGCGCGTGGTGCGAAGGAAAGACTGGCTATCCGCTCGTGGATGCAGGGATGAGGCAACTCAATCAAACGGGATGGATGCACAACCGTGTCCGAATGGTCGTGGCCTCATTCCTGATCAAAGATCTTCGGATCGACTGGCAGAGCGGTGAGCAGTACTTCATACGTCACCTGATCGATGCGGATGTCGCCGCCAATAACGGCAATTGGCAGTGGTGTGCCTCAACCGGCACAGATGCCATGCCAGGTTATCGGATATTCAACCCTGCTCTGCAAAGCAAGCGGTTCGATGCGGACGGGATCTACATTCGCCGTTACGTACCAGAACTTGCCCGGGTGCCGGCGAACAGGATTCATGAGCCACACCTCATGTCCCCTGACGAACAGAGCCGGTCTGGTTGCCACATTGGAGTCGACTATGCGGCTCCCGTCGTCGATCATCGCCAGGCACGGCAGGAATACCTGGATCTGGGTAAGCAACAGGTGATGAGATGACGTCTGCACCGCTCCGCCTCGGCATCAGCCGCTGTCTCCTTGGCGACGAGGTCCGCTTCGACCGCGGACACAAGCGTGACCAGTTCCTCACCGATGTACTGGGTCGGTACGTTGAGTGGGTCCCGGTCTGCCCTGAAGTGGAAGCGGGGTTGGGCATTCCGCGTGAAGCCATGCGTTTGGTAGGCAATCCACAGCACCCACGCCTGGTGACCATCACGAGTAAGCACGATCACACCGAAGCGATGGAAACGATGGCCGAGGGCCGACTCGATTCTCTCAACAGCCTGGACCTCTCAGGGTTTGTCTTCAAGAGAGGCTCACCCAGTTGCGGACTCGAACGGGTGCGTGTGTACACCGTACAGGGGATGCCGAGTCAGAGCGGGGTCGGGATCTTCGCGAAAGCGTTCACAGAGCAGTTTCCGTTGATTCCCGTCGAGGAAGAAGGGCGGCTCTGCGATCCGGCGCTCAGAGAGAACTTCATCGAGCGGGTGTTCTGCTACCGCCGGTTCCAGGATCTGGTTCAGAACGGAGTCACGAAACAGACTCTGATACGCTTCCACACAATTCACAAATACCTGCTCTTAGCCCATAGCCAACAGCACTACGAAGCGATGGGGCGTCTCGTCGGCCAAGCGGAGCGGTATCGCCTCAAGGAGTTGACGTTGAAGTACGGAGAACAGTTCATGACAACCCTGACCATGAAGGCAACGGTGCGTAAGCATGTCAATGTGCTGCAGCATATTGTGGGCTACTTTAAGAGTCGATTGACCACTCAGGAAAAGGCCGAGCTGTTGGACGTGATCGCCGACTATCATCGGGGGCTTACGCCCTTGATCGTCCCTCTCACACTGGTCAAGCACTACGTCCAGATCTTCGATGTGGGCTACATGCGCGACCAGGTCTATCTCAATCCACATCCGAAGGAACTGATGCTTCGAAACCACGTATAGGGAGGATTCATGATCACAGAGAAGCGAGGGGTCGTTCTGGTCGGTCACGGTGGAATCCCGAAGGATTGTCCGCAGGAATTGGTGACCAGACTGAAACGGTTGGAAGCTCAACGGCGCGCAGCCAAACAACCGCCGTCCACAGAAGAACTCGAACTGGACACAAAGATCCGGCGCTGGCCGAGGACGGCGACGACCGATCCCTATCAGTCAGGACTGGAGGCTGTGGGAGCCGTACTGCGCCCACACCTCAATGGCATGTTGTTTGGGCTGGCCTACAACGAATTCTGCGCCCCGACATTGGAGGAAGCGGTGGAGGATTTGGTCCACCAAGGCGCGACATCCATCACCGTGTTGACGACGATGTTCACACCGGGAGGATCCCATTCGGAAGTCGAAATACCCGAACTTCTTGATCACTTGCGGCCGAAGTACCCGGCTGTCGCCTTGCGCTATGCCTGGCCCTTTGATTTGCAGCTTATCGCAAAGACGTTGACGGATCAGCTGAGGAGATGGTCGTGACACGACCTACTGTTTTGAGAAAGCAGGGAACTAGTGTAGTGCGTCATAAATAGATTGACAATCAATTCCGGCGAGCGCTATCTTCTGCCCCATGCATCGGGCCCCAGCGATTCTCCTGTCGTCCGCAGAACGATCGACGTTGACCGCATGGGCCAA
>JAOUHJ010000143.1 GCA_029865225.1 Nitrospira sp. | reverse complement strand
GGCAACTGTTCGGGCTTGTGGACTGTGGAATGCGACGACCTGGCTCGGCTACGGTCTCATCGGACCGGAGGCGTATCGATCTGTCACATTCCGAGAATCTCATGTACCACAATTCCAAGATACAAGGTGTACGCTTCGGTACGTTGAGCCTCTGAGTGATGTGAGAACGCAGCTGGCGGACTTTTTCAGCAGTCTGTTACAGCCCTTCTTCGCGAGGTGCTCCACCTAGGATTTCGATGAACTTGGTCAAACGCTCGGTTTTAATCGAGTCTCCGGCCTTGGAGTAGATCGCCAAGAGGTTCTTGACCATCCGTGACAAGATCGCAGGGATCGGGCTCTTCTGCAGGTACTTGTCGTCGAAGCCGTAGCCGGCTTCCGTGAGAAACCGGGCGCAGTTCTTTTCGGTCAGTAACGCGCCACCATTGAAGCAGTCGATGAAGATCTTGTAGCGCTCGGACTCATACTTCACCAGAAAATGCCCAGGCATGCCGATGCCAAACACTGGAAGCCCTAAGCGCTGGCCGAGGAAGAGGTAGACTGCGGACAAACTGATGGGGATCCCGATACGCCGATCCATGACGCAATTGAGGTAGCTGTTCTCGACCTCGTAGTAATTTTTGGTATTCCCTTTAAACCCTTGTTCGGTGAACAGATACCGATTCAAGGCATTGACGGCTTCTTCGCCGGACGCTCGACAGCCGATCCTGGCTCGAACCTCATCCGCCATCATGTTCAACCGTTCACGATAGTTCATCACGTCTAGCGTCGGGTAGGCGTAACGAGCGATGAGAAAGGCGCCGGTTTCCAGGCAGACAGATGCGTTCGAACGAGTCACCAGATTCGTCAACTCATCTTCAAGCTTTCCTCCACGGATTTCTTCGAGGACGGACGCAATCCGGTCCCCCATTTCGGGCTGCTCGATTTCCGCTTCCTGGAGCAGCGGGACCGCCGAGGGGCCGATGTCGATGAGCCTCCCGCTGATGGTTTGAACGATCTTGTCATCCTCATCGGACAACAGTCGAATAAGCGCGCGAATTTGGCTTTCTGGAATCATTGCGTCTGGAGGTTTCTGCCGCTTCGCCAGACACTAACTATACGACAACGGCGTAATTTCATAATCCAATGGATTATGGTTGACGTCAAGCGATCGATTTATCCGTGCGATCAGCCCATCGCGCGACGGAACGCCTTGGCCCCTCCATACAGGCAGAGCGCATCAAAGATCAGCATGACGACGATCACCATCCCCACATGAGGCAACGCCTCGCTCCATCCGGACAGGATGAGGGGGCGCACGGCATCGATCGCCCAGGTCATCGGATTGAACTGGGCCAAGAAACTCATCCATCCCGGCATGGCGGTCAGCGGGACCAGTGCGGAGCTGAGGAAAATCATCGGCAACGACAGGAATCCGAGGACTGAAAAGAAGTCACCGTGGCTTTTGACGGAAAAGGCCATGGCCATGGAGATGGCCGTCAGGCCGACGCCGAACATCATCCCGATCAATAAGATCATCGCCACGCCGAGGATGCCTGTTGCGGGCTCCACGCCGAAGAGATAGGACACGCCAAGAATGACGAGGACCTGCATCGACGTAATCGCCATGACGAAGATAAATCGGCTCAAGATGACGGATGTGCGATGAATCGGGGTGGACATCAAACGCTCGAGGAATCCGTTCTCCTTGTCGAATAACAGATCGACGCCGCCGGCGAGGCCATTGTTCAAGACGGTCATGACGACGACCCCGGCTGCTAGAAAGCTGATGTAGTTCGGCGCTTGCATGACCTGTGTATCCGCCGCCCGTTGGAACAGATTTCCGAAGAAAATGAGCCAGAACAGCATGGGCTGGACCAGTGTGAACAACATGCTGAACTTCTCGCGACTCAACCGCCTGACCCACCGCATCGTCAACGCGCTGATTTCCTGCCAATAGTGCTCCACGGGACTCCTTTATGCCGACTCGGCCTCGGGTATGGATTCGGTGATGGCCCGGCCTGTATGGGCGATGAACACATCGTCCAAGCGAGGTCGGTTGTACTGAATGAACTCAACACTACAGTTCAATCGATTGGCTGATTCCAGAATGGTGGGCAACGCCTTCTCAGGGGATTCGACCCGAATGTCCAAGCCTTTTGTGGTGGCTCGGACGGATGTTATGGCTGGTTGCCCCTTCAACTCAGTCTCGAGCGCCGGAATGCGGTCGAGCTCCTTGAGGGTCAAGGAGACGATGTCTCCACCGAGCGCGATCTTGAGCTCCACCGGCGACCCCATCGTCTTAATCTTGCCACCGTCGATAATGGCCAATCGATCGCACAGTTGATCGGCCTCATCGAGGTAGTTGGTCGTCATCACGACAGTCATGCCGCGAGCCTTGAGCATCCGGACGTATTCCCAAATCCGGAGGCGGCTTTGCACGTCGAGGCCGAGGGTCGGCTCGTCGAGGAACAGGATTTTCGGGTCCGGCAGCAACCCGCAGGCAATGTCGAGCTTGCGCTTCATTCCACCGGAGTAGGTCTTCGCCGGCCGGTCCGCGTGAGCCTCTAACTCGACGAGTGTAAGCAGCTCGCCGATCCGTTTGGTCGCCTCTTCCTTCGAGAGATGGTACAGGGCGCCCAGCAATTGAAGGTGTTCCCGCCCGGTCAGGAACCGATCGATCGCCCGTTCCTGCGGGACGTACCCGATCACGGTCCGCACCTTGTCCGCCTCCCGCACGCAGTCATAGCCCATAATGGTGGCGGTCCCGGATGTCGGATGCAACAGGGTGATCAGTGTGCGAAGTGTCGTGCTCTTGCCGGCGCCGTTCGGCCCCAGGAGGCCGAAAATCTCCCCGGCATAGACCTGAAACGACAAGTCATCGACGGCTTTATGGGTATCGTAGGTTTTGCACAAACGGCTGACGTCAATCGCGACGGTTCGATCCATATCTAATCCCAGTCCTTTGCGCCGCGATGCTCGTGCAGCATGAACTGCACCACATCGTTCAACCGACGGGCCCGCTGGTGCAATCCGTCGGCTTCCAGCAAAAATTGTTTTTCTAGCGGTGTACAGTCCAAGTAGGTGGAGAGTGTGTTGACGAGGACTTCATCGCTGACTTCTTCACGAAAAAACCCCTGCCATGCCGCGCTGTCCTCCCTGGCCTGGAGATACCGTCCCAGCACCTCGATCAGCGAGCGCCTGACATTGGTGGACAGCCCCTCATTCGATTGCGTGGAGGTCAGACGAATGGTCGCTTCACGGTAGGGCTTCTCGAAGTGTTCCTCAAGAACCTCACACCGTTCGAGGCCTTGGAGCAAAATGTTGGAACGGCCATCGGGCAAGGGCTGTACGCTCATGACCCGTCCAATGCAGAGTGTGGGATAGATAGCCGGGTTTGCATAGTAATCCGGCTCCCAGCCTTCTTTCAGGAGAGCCATGGCGATACATTGACCGCCCATCGTCACGTCGGCCACCATCCGGCGGTACCGTGGTTCAAACACATGGAGAGGCAAATAGGTCTTTGGAAAAAAGACGACGTTTGGTAACGGGAACACCGGAAGCCGGTTTGGGATGATGAAGGCTTCCTCATACTTGGCCGAACCCGGGTTCGATGGCCCACGCTCTCGATCCATCAGCATCACTCACGATAGCTGAGGCGTGTGAAAATTGTCAACGATGGGTGCCGACCGTCGATTTCCTCAGAACGGTGAAACGCCGCTCACAGACAAGCGATTTGTTCGCAAGCGGACACGCGTGCTATAAACAGCTCGAGCCATCAGGCTCCAACCTGGTACTCTGCGTTGAATCAGAAGGGGAACCAAATGATCCGGGGTGTTCAACTCGCCATACTGGTCACAGTTGCTCTTGCCGTCGATGTTACCGAGAGATCCAGTGCCGGTTCTCCTCCGCCACCGTTCGAATCGGCAACGGCCGGGTATCGGTACGAGTTTCCAAGAGACCACGGCTCGCATCCGAGCTACCGGACCGAGTGGTGGTACTACACGGGCCACCTGCATACCACGAGCGGACGATCGTTCGGTTTCGAGCTAACTTTTTTCCGTCGTGGGGTTTCGCCTGAAGATATTAAGACCCTGCCTTCGAAATGGTCGCTGCACCACATCTATCTGGCCCATTTCGCCGTGACCGACATCACCGGCAAGCGATTCCACTTTTCAGAAAAACTCAGCCGCGAAGGGTTGGGGAAGGCGGGAGCCGACGAATCGCGACTTCACGTATGGATCGACAAGTGGAGTGCCGAAGCTGATCCGGATCCTGCTGGAGTTCATACCCTCGTTGCTCACGATGAAACACATAGCCTCACCCTCACGCTACAACCGACCAAGCCGCCCGTCATCAATGGTCGAGAAGGCATCAGCCGAAAAGGGAAGGGTGTGGGTCATGCCTCGCACTACTATTCATTTACAAGACTCTCGACGACCGGGAGCCTGACGATCGACGGTGAACAGTTTGACGTGATCGGCACAAGCTGGATGGACCATGAGTTCTTGTCAACCGAACTGGGGGCTGATCAAGTAGGCTGGGATTGGTTCAGCCTCCAGTTGGAGGACAATACCGAGCTCATGTTGTATCGGATGCGTCTAAAAGATGGATCCACCGACCTTGCGTCGAGTGGAACGGCCGTGTCGGTGGATGGACGCACGCAACATCTGGAGGTGACAGACTTTCAGATCGAGTCGACGGCCACCTGGACCAGCCCTGAGAGCAAGGCCACGTATCCGGCGAAGTGGCGTCTAAAATTCCCATCACTCGACCTTGTCCTTGAGGTTACGCCGTTACTCGGAGATCAAGAGCTCCGGCCCTCACGCAGCACCCAAGTTAACTACTGGGAAGGGGCGGTGGTAATGAATGGGACCAAACGAGGCAAGCCTATAAAAGGCCACGGTTACGTCGAGCTGACCGGCTACACCGAACGCCTGAAGTTGTAGGGCTAAACAGTTCGCTATTGTTTATGAGGCTAAGCGGTTCAAGCACTGGGCCGTGCCGAGCACCAAGCGCTGCATCGCAAATGCGGTTATGTTGGCTGAAGCCAGTCTAGTGTCCTGAGTCTGAAGTTCGCATCATAATTTTTCGCAACTAACCGGTTGATTCATGACGACTTTACACGCTGGACTTATTCGGCGCATTTCAGACTCAGGACACTAGGGCGTGTCATCAATTAATTTTCTAGGTTCACAACGCCATCGTGTTGTGATTCACTCCGTCCCAGGCCGAAGGAGGGGCCTGCGGATGGTGAGACGGTATGGGTTGCGGGATGACCAGTGGGA
>JAOUHJ010000060.1 GCA_029865225.1 Nitrospira sp. | reverse complement strand
GTCTTGTACACCACATGAGCCTGTCGATGAAGTTTCATCGACGGCCATCATAGCACCAGGCGAGCAACAGACGGCGCCCTGCTCACACCCCCACCCTCCCAGGTGGGGAACTCCCGCGTAATTAGAATTCGTCGATGGACACCGGGCGGAGAAAGTCGCGGACCGAAACCATTCCGACCAGCGCCCCACCTTTGGTCACGCCGAGATGGAGCGTGCGATGCTTGTCCATCATGTCCGCCGCTTCCGTCAAGGGTCGCCGCTCTTCGATGCCTGGGATCGGGCTGCTCATGATGTCTTCCACCGACACGAAGTAGACGGCTTTTTCCGCGCCCACGAACTTCTTGACGATATCCGATTCGGTCACCAGGCCGATGATCTGTCCCTGATACGAGACGAGCACGCTCTCCACATTGCACGCTCGCATGAGCTTCGCCACCTCGACGACCGACGTGCCTACGTCCACCGTCACCATGTCCTTCTGCATTAAGTTCCCGACTGTCACCATAACGATCCTCCTTGTAATGTTTGTAGTAGCTTCATACTACTCATTCAAGGTTGCGTGGGGGTTAGGGGGCCATTACAGGTCGGTAAACTTTTTCGAGGCCTGCCATGTCACACAGTGTTAACGATTCGGCAATGAGGCAGTGACATCTCTACGGTACATCCTTCTTCAGATGTTCTGGAGGTTCCCCTGTTTTGAACTGCGAAGGAGGTACACCACAATGGTTGCCGAACTACAGGTCTGGCCTACACACATGAGACCTCTCATGGTCCGTGTGGCCCTCATCCTGATCAGCCTCTGCGGCCTATTTGTCAGAGTCCGGCTGGCCCGATGACGCGCCCACGCTGAGCTGGATAAACCAGACGTCTCAACCCCTGCGCGAAGCGGCAGAGCGCTGATCCAGGGTCACGACCTATAGGTGTGCTGGAATCTGAGGATTTGGGAGGAGAGGAACGGTGGGCGAGAATTCAGATTCCGAGCGAAAACCGGTGAGCATGTCTGCCCTCTCCCAGCTCCCGCCTGTCTATTGCCCTGCACGGTCGAATATCCCTCCTTTCTGAAACCGATCAGACTGGCCGCTACTTCTCTCGCCAGGCAGCGACCATCGTATACGTCACGGTCAGAATGGCGCTCAGTAGCATGACTTCGATCAACCCTGTCGTCATTGCGCTTCACCTCCTTTCATGTGGTTCTATTCGTAGTTGGTAACCTATTCTTCATTGACCTGACGCGATTCTATCGAGGCTCTGTTTCCTCTTTGTTACGATTGTGCCAATTTCGTGTGAAAAGATGTCGTGGTGGTGGCGAAGGTCGAGTTTGTGGACGTTTAGTTAGGTGTCAGAATAAGAAGAGGCCATTGCGGCATGTTCTCACCTGCCGGTGCAGAAATATGTTGCGACGACAAGCCTAACCGAGGCTGGAGAGTTCAGCGTGGGGATCCGTCAATCGGCCATGGCGACGATGGGGAGGCCGATTACTCGAACTCATCCCATCCACTCAAGCGGCTACCAAAAACCAACGTGCGTCTGTTGGTGGAAACGAGGATAAGCCCATTTTCGTTATCGACTCCCACAATCTGTTCGTGGACATCCAACGGCTTCGAGGCGAAGCTGCCGAGGAGTGGTGTAAATCCGATCAGGCGCTCAGTAGTGATAAAGACCGCTCCATAGTCGTTGCTGTACAGACGCCGAACCTTCTCGCGCACACCCAAAGCTTCTTCAAGCCAGAGGCCGTTGACCCCGCGAAATCCGTACAGATGCCGATCCGTCCTGATGAAGCTAAATGTGGGTAGAATCTGACGCTCCAAGACCTGTTCATTGACGTCTAGCTCAATTTTGGTCCAAGTGAGGGCACGGCTTGAAAACCCTAAGAGTCGACGAGACGTCACCACGATTGCGTTGATACCATTCGTTCCGGAGCTGATGACGGTCTCCTGTGTGCTGAGCGGGATTTCTCTCCGCCCACTTAGTTGGCTGGAAGCGACGGCCAGATCTGCTTCAAACCAAATCGCGACCTCCGATGGAGGAGTTGCTGTAGCGACGGTTGGAGAATCTCTCAGGATCAGAAAGAGACAGAGTGTGCAAGAGCACCAGAGCAATGAGTGAAGTGGCTTAGGCCTGTTCATCTTCCTCAGTGGGGGAGGGGCTTCGGGCCTCCAAGTGACTCCAGGATGTTGATCTGTAGGAAGAGAAAGTCGCCAAGCAGCTGGGCGGACTCCGCACTATTTAATGGCCTGCCCCAAGTGGGAGCAAGGAAAGGATAATGGAAAGGGCAATCAAAATGATGATGATCCATTCAAGCACCTCCATGCGCCTGGTTCCGGCTCGGTCCGACATCTTGCTGTAGATGCTTTCGAGGGTCTGGAGTTTGCGAAGAATGCTCGCGTCCCATGCCTCCAAGTGGAACCGCTGCGAGACCAGACGATACACACGCGCGAGGTATTGGTCGCCCAGGAGTTTTAGCGTATTCGTGACGCGCTCGAAGAGCAGCGCGCTGTCGACCTGCAGCTGGGCAATGTGGGTCACGTCTTTTTCATGAGAGCCGGGCAACGATAAGAGTCGTGGCTCTCGGGACAATGCCTCGTAGCCTTCATCAAGTGCTCGATCCAGTTGTTCGTCGAGCATCCGCATCTCCAGTAGCTCGACGTTGGCGAATTCCAGGACGGCGCGGACATCATCCATCTCTTTGCCGAACAACACCGCGGAATGCCAGTCGATGAGCGCCGCATCCTCTGGGCCGAACGAGATCCGGCATGAGACCGCGTCCGCCACTTCCTGGTCTGAAAACGGAGTCTGCTCTGCCCGCAGGAGGTGAGCCAGGTCGGTGTCGTGACTCATCCAGGGCTGTGGCCGCTCCGGTGTATAGGACTCGAACGAGAAAATGATGTAGTCTTCCACTTCACCCGCAATGGCTGGCCGCTCGATGGCTGGGCCCAGAGCTTGGACCAACTGTTCCACGCGGCCGCGCGACTCAGTCAGCAGCCGTTCATTCTCATAGAGCGATTCACTCAACTCCAGCAACCCACTGAATGGTCCGTCGATTGGGAAGCGATAGGTGATGGTGACCGCTCCGAAGTCGTACACCATGACCTCGACAGTCGGGCTCGCTTGATAGTGGCAAACGTCGAAGACACTCCCTTCTTGAACCAGCCGCAACGGAGCCGGTCGATACTCGAAGTACTGGGGTGCCCTGGCCTTATGCCGCAGACGGCCCCGTTCGGTTCCGGCGATGATCCGCCGCTCCGCATCAGTCAGGTTGATGGAGAGGCCGATATCGTACGCAAATAGAGCAAAACAGGTGCCTTTGGTGATAGTCACAGGTTCCTGCACGACGATATCCCTTACCACGCAACTACTCTAACAAGTTTCACACCTCTCCTCCCGACAGGTCAACCTGCTTCCCCGAGGCGACGACGCATGATTCGATCCGGCCCGGCAACAATTAACGAATCCGTTACCAGACTTTCATCGATCGGTAACGATTGGATGTGAAAGTATCCCGGTCTAGAGAGCTCTGACACACGGTGATAACGATCCATCTATCCGGACCAAGGGAGGAGAAGCTATGTCGATCATTGATGATAAGGGTCAGAGTAATTCATCCGACAACGAATATTTCCAAGATATTGTGAACACGCGTTTATCCCGGCGCAGCTTCCTAGCTGGCGGTTTGGCGACGGCAGCGGTTATGTCACTCGGAGGAGCCGAAGCGCTCGTGAGGGTTATCCCCGCAGGAGCTCAAGAGAACGAGTACACAGCAGACACCGAAATGGGGGGAGAAGGACCTAGGGGCCGAAAGCTCAGGCTCGGGTTCGACGCTGTGCCCATCTCTGCTATCGACGAGGTTGTGGTGCCGAACGGTATACGGCCGAGGTGTTGATAGCCTGGGGCGATCCCGTCTCGAACGGCCCCTTGTTCAAACAGGATGCGAGCAACACCGCCGATGATCAGGCGCGCCAGTGGGGCATGCACAATGATGGTCTTGTCTATTTCCCGATTGTTGGATCCCGGCACGGGTTGATCGTTCAGAACAATGAATACACTGACGATGGATTGCTGTTCCCTGACGGAGCGAATAACTGGTCGCAGGAGAAGACCAACAAATCGTTGAATGCTCATGGGATCTCGATTATCGAGGTCACTATGCAGGCGGGCTCCCATTTTGACATACGGCGTCGTCGGGGTAAGTGGGATGTTGTGCGTCCGTCTCGGTTTGCTCGTCGGATTACGGGTTTGACTCCGATCGACATTGGTGGACCCGCGGCGGGTGATCTCCGGCTAGTGACCGGTGACGACCCGAACGGCACGCGTGTGCTGGGTACGCTCAACAATTGCGCCATGGGTGTCACACCTTGGGGTACCTACCTCGCCTGCGAGGAGAACTTCAACGGTTATTTCAGGAAGAATGGGACGCAAACTGATCTGGAGAAGCGGTACGGTATTACGGCGGAGGGGTTCGGCTATCTATGGCACACGACTGACAAACGATTTCGTGTGGATGAGGAACCTAATGAACCGAATCGGTTCGGTTGGGTCGTCGAGATTGATCCGTTGATGCCTTCTTCGCCTCCGGTGAAGCGCACGGCCTTAGGACGTATGAAGCATGAAGGGGCAAAGGTGCAGGAGGCCAAGAATGGTCGAGTCGTCGTCTATCTGGGCGACGACGAACGGAACGAATACATCTACCGCTATGTTTCGAACTTGCCGTGGAGGCAGGCGTGCGCGCAGGGCATAAATCCCCTGGATGACGGCATCCTCTACGTCGCCAAGTTCCAAGCAGATGGTACCGGCCAATGGCTGCCTCTGACGCCGGACAATCCCAGTTTAGCTGGGTGGTCGCTCAACGACATTCTCATCAACACGCGCGGGGCTGCCGATGCCGTGGGGGCGACCATGATGGATCGGCCTGAGTGGATCGATACATTCCCAAGGCATCTGACCGCGTTGGCAACGCTGACGAGCAACAGCCGGCGGGGGACGACTCCACCCTCGGTCAATAATCCGGACGGGACCACAAACGCCGGGTCTGCGCGTCCTCCGGTAGACGCGCCCAATCCCCGAGCCATCAATAACTACGGACATATCATCCGTTGGCGCCATCTCCAGGATTGGACTGAACCGACATTCGGCTGGGATCTCTTTGCGCTCTGTGGTGACCCAGCGAACCCGATCCACGGTTCGACGATTCTTGGCGACAAGTATGGTTCGCCGGACGGGCTATATGTTGATCCCGGCGGCTTGCTCTGGGTCCAGACTGACGTCTCGACATCTACCATCAATGCTGGTGCTTACACGGACTTTGGTCATAACCAAATGCTGGCGGTGCATCCCAAGACGGGAGAAACCCGGCGGTTCTTGGTCGGCCCGAACCAGTGCGAAATCACCGGTGTCTTCATGACGCCGGATCGGCGAGCCATGTTTGTCGGGATTCAGCATCCTGGGGAGCGGCCTGACGATTCGCCCAGCGATCCGACGAATCCCAAGCAGTTCAGTTCTTGGCCGGATGGTCCAGACGGCGGTCGGCCCCGGTCAGCGTTGATTGTCGTGACGAAAGACGACGGTGGCAGGATCGGAAGCTAAGACTACCATGAGTGTGGCGGGCCCTTGGAATGAAGCTCCAAGGGCCCGCTATGCAAAGAGAATGGGAGACATGGTCTGCGTGAGAAGGAGCTGCAACTCAGTGATTCAGTACTTAGGCGATCATCTCTGAGTCATTACTGTGCGAGGCTGCTCCAGATTGGCCGAGGCCCTTACCGAGAGAGCGTGAAGACCATCTGAGATGTCTATGCCGGCGGCGGTTCATAGGGATGATGCGATCGATGACGTCCCCACAGTGAATACAACACATCGCGAAGAGTCTCGCTCCTCCTTCAACGATGACCTCAGGGATGCTCATCCCGGTACAACGCGCGCATTGCATAACCGCCTTCTTCATCTCCTGTTGCTTTCCGACAGCACTCGCGCGTGCCCTTTCTTTTGAGAGAAAGGGCACGCGTAGGGGAGCCAGGGACTTGAATGGGAGGGCAGTATGGCTCCCTCGAGACTGAGGTAGGCTCCTTTTTGACAATGGACGCTTCTTCATCTGAACGGGCTCAACACGCCTTGTAAGTTATGGAGCCCGTGTGATCAATCTTCCGATATGCCGTATCGGTTGCACAGACAGATGCCCTTAGTTTCATGGAGAAATCATACAGCACCGGGTGCGCCAGATGGTTGCCGTGAGGTTACGCGCAGGTTAAATTTTCGACCCTTGAACGTTTGCGGGTCTTTCGGCGAGTACGCGATGAGATTGGTGAGCAGATCCAAGGGTGGCTGCGAGCAGCTGATCAATTGTCGGAGTCTGGCTCGGTGTCTTTGCCTCACGGGTCATGACCGCAGAAGACGGCGAAAGGTCGGGTAGGAGGATCCTGGTTCGCAATGTTGTTGCCATCTGAAAATGTAGGCAAATTTAGTGTGGCGGAAGATGGTCCAAGAGTTTGTAGCCGAGCGATTTGATGGAAGCGATGCTCTCTTTGAGGAAGGGAATCTTCACTTTCAATCGTCGAACATGGACGTCGACGGTTCTCGTCGTTCCGTAGTAGTCGTAACCCCACACTTCATTGAGCAGCACTTCTCGTGTCAGCACCCGCCCAGGGTGACGCAACAAATGCTCCAGTAGTCCGAACTCTTTGGCTGTGAGAGGTACTTCCTGGCCTTTGGTCGTGACTTCGTGTCTGGTCAGATCCATGTGAAGAGGACCATAGGCCAAGGATGAGGGTTTATGATCGGTTACTCGATCAACGCGACGAAGGAGAGCTTTCACCCGGGCTACTAACGTCTTGGGGCTGAAAGGCTTCGTCATGTAATCATCGGCTCCGAGTTCAAGCCCAACGACGGTATCGGACTCGTCGTTTTTTGCTGTCAGCATAATGATGGGGAGAGCCGCAGTCTCCGGCTTGCGCCGTAATGTCTTGCACACTTCCAAGCCGTCCACCTGTGGCAGCATGAGGTCTAGAATGACAAGATCGGGATGCTCCGATGCCACGAGTTTTTGTGCTTCCAGCCCTGTCTCTGCGATGCACGGCTGATATCCTTCTTTTTCGAGGTAGTGCTTGATCAACTGTGCGATCTCTCGCTCGTCTTCAACAATCAGGATTTTCTTGGGCCGTTGCGAAGTCACGGAGGTCCCTCACAGTCCGTTTCATCCTGACAGTCATCATATGTGGTTCGTGTTACAGACGTGTTACGGTGACTTACCGCCTACGACATATCCGGTAGGGGTGGGGAAATAATGCTGATCAGCGAATAGGATGAAGATGCAAGAGGGCGGAACCCCACAATGCGTTCATGTGGTCGGTTCGTTCAGGCGGATGGTGTAAAGATAATGATAGAGCCCCTTACGTTCTAGCAGTTGCGCATGCGTGCCTTCTTCGACCAGTTTCCCCTTGTCGAGCACCAAGATTCGGTCGGCACGCTGAATCGTCGAGAGTCGGTGGGCGACCACGAAGGTGGTGCGGCCTTTCATGAGGCGCTGGAGCGCCTCTTGAACCAGGCGCTCGGAATCGGTATCCAGCGATGAGGTGGCTTCGTCCAATAACAGAATCCGAGGATTTTTCAGAATTGCTCGAGCGATCGCGATCCGTTGGCGCTGTCCTCCGGAGAGATTGACTCCCTTCTCACCGACCACCGTTTGGTAACCATCCGGCAAGGTGGTGATGAAGTCATGTGCATGAGCGGCTTCGCTGGCTTCACGAACAGCCACTTCGCCCGCACCCATCATCCCATACCGAATATTGTCGAGAATGGTGCCGCCGAAAAGGATCGTTTCCTGCGGGACCAGCGCGATCTGTCGGTACCAACTCTCAAGGGTGACGTCCCGGAGATCTCTTCCGTCTATGGTAAGACGACCCTCTATTGGATCGTAGAAGCGGTGAATGAGATTGATCACCGTCGTCTTGCCGGCGCCGGTTGGTCCGACCAACGCAACGAGTTCGCCGGGTTTGGCTTCAAAGGAGAGGTTGGACAGTACCGAGTAACGAGGATCATAACCAAACGTGACGTTCTCCATCCGCACATGGCCCTCGACTGTGACCAGTGGCTGTGCATCTGGGCGGTCGTGAATCTCCGGCTGTGCATCCAGTATTTCAAAGACGCGTTGCGTGGCTCCTTGGGCCTCCTTGATCTGCGTAAAGACGCGCGCAGCTGCGCTGAAGGGCCCGATCAGAATGCCGGCGAACAAGACGAAGGCGAACAGATCGCCCGGTGTCACGGTGCCGTCGATGACTTGCCGACCTCCGTACCACAACACGGCGGTCGCCGATGAAAAGGTCATGAGGCTGATCACGGGAATAAAGACGGCCATGATCCCTGCTCGACTGAGTGTGAGACGAAGCGTCTGATCGACCTGATCGGCAAAGCGGTCTTTTTCCCGTTGTGCTTGCACGAACGATTTGACGATGCGGATACCTGAAATCACTTCTTCGGCCAAGGTGCTGAGCGTGGCGGTATGGTCTTGAATCGATGTTGAAAGTGATTTCAATCTGCGCCCAAACAGCTTGGAGACCACGACGAGTAATGGAAGCAGAATCAGAATCAGGAGACAGAGTTGCCAGTTCATGAGGAGCAAGAAGGTAATGCCTCCAACGAACGTCACCAGTTGCTTCACCGCGTCGATGGGGGTTTCTGTGACGAGAGATTGAATGACCGTTACATCGGACATCAATCGGGACAGTAATTCGCCCGTGCGCCGACGGGAAAAAAAGCTGACCGTCAGCGTCTGGAGGTGGGCGAAGAGATGTTTGCGGAAATCGGCGATGACATTCTGAGAAACCCAGGCCGTCAGATAACTATGGCCCATGGAGCAGAGCCCTTGGAGAACGACCAACCCCAAAAATATCCCGATCGACCGCGTCATTTGTTCGGCATCGTGCTGGACCGTCACGATGTCCCAGAGAGTGCCAGCCAGTCGGACCAAGGCAAGATTGACGGCGGCAACTCCGGACACGAGGAGGCCGGCAAGGATCAGGCGGCCCAGGTACGGTCGTACATATGGAAGGAATCGCTTGAAGATCAACATGAGTGCTCAGACGGTCATCTCGACCACGAAATCGCGCCGACTCACGGTTCTCTGTGGAAATAGTAGTAGATTGACGGGAGACGGGAGGAAGTGGTTAGAGTTGAGCAATCGACTCGATCAAGTTCTTATTGATTGCGACGAAGTCCGACCGATCTTTGTCGTTAATGAGGACATCGGTCAGACTGATAAAGAGGCGTGCTTCTTCGTTAATCGCGTCGGAGACACGATTCCGCATCGGAGGGACCAGGAAGTCTCCGACATAGGTGCAATTGACCGTCCGTACACGGATGCGGACTTTCTTGCCCTCGGCCACGATACCCTCCTCCCGTCACGCAGGCTGAGTTTAGCTTTTTCGGCGAAGAAACTTCTGTCGCTGGCGCAGCTTCTTGTATTTGTGCTTGCGCATTTTCTTTCGGCGCTTTTTTAGAACGCTAGACATGCTTCGTATCTCCCAAGGGGGCAGAGTCTAAAAGCTTTCCATCCAAAATGCAAGCTCACGGTGCTTTTTGTCCGTATGGTATACTGCCGTCCCATGGATGCTCACAAATGCAGCCGGGTCCCGATTTCATTCCTCGCGTGGCTTACGTTGCTCATTCTTGTGAGTGCCGGTTGTCCTTCCAAGACGATCCAGTATCCTGAAGAGCACGCCCGTCTTCTCAACCTGGACCAGGCATTGGAATCCTTGCGGCGCGCATATGAAGGAAAGGATCGATCCGGTTTCCATTCCCAGCTGGTGTCGTCGGATCAGACGGAGGAGCTCCAGCGACAGGTGGAGATGGATTTTGAAACGTTTCATGCCATCACGCTTGAGTTCAAGATCGAGCGAGTCATGCTCGAAAAGGATGACATCGATGTGTTCGTCAATTGGCAAGGGACCTGGAAGAAGGATGCCGATGATGCCGGGATGCGGCAGCGCGGCCACGCACGATTGCACTGGGCCGTGACACCCTCGATCCTTTTGCGCGCAGCCGAGGGGGATTTGCCGTTCGGAATGAAGACGAAGCAGCTGCTATCTGAGCCCCTTTCCCCACAAGCCTCACCGCGATAGTGATGTCTCAAACCATTCCAGAGGCGGATTATCTCGTGATTGGGAGTGGAGTCGCCGGGCTCCGTGCCGCATTGGAGCTCTGCCGCGTGGGTCGAGTGATTGTGCTCACCAAAGGACACCCCCTTCAGAGCAACTCCATTTTTGCCCAAGGTGGGGTCGCGGTGGCGTTGAGCGAAGAAGATGATGTCGCGATTCATCTCACGGATACGTTGAAAGCTGGGCATGGGCTTTGTCGTCGTGAAGCGGTTCGTGTCTTGGTTGAGGAAGGGCCGAATCGGATTCAGGAGCTGATCCGGTGGGGGGCCAGGTTCGACAAAATGGGTGGGAAGTTTGCCTTTGCGCGGGAAGCCGCACACAGCCGCAGTAGGATACTCCGGGCTCGAGGTGATGCGACGGGAAACGAAATGGTACGTGCCTTGCTCTCACAGGTTATCCGGCAGAAACAGATTATTCGGCTGGATTACCATTTCACCGTCGACCTTGTGGTGGAAGACGGTCGCTGTTGTGGCGCCGTCGTGCTGGATGAAAATTCAGGAGAACAGTTCATTCTTCCCGCAAAGGCCATCCTCCTCTCGACCGGCGGAGCCGGCCAGATTTTTGCTCGCACCACGAATCCGCCCAATGCGACGGGCGATGGGATGGCCATGGCATTTCGCGCAGGAGCAGAACTGCAAGATATGGAATTCGTGCAGTTCCACCCGACGGCGCTGTATTTGCCCTCAAGCCCTCCTTTCTTGTTGTCCGAGGCGATGCGAGGAGAAGGGGGAGAACTGCGCAACAATAAGGGTGAAGCGTTCATGCCACGCTATCATCCGCGTGGGGTCCTGGCGCCGAGAGATATTGTGGCACGGGCTATTTGGACGGAGATGGCGGCGACGCGGGCACGACATGTCTATCTTGATGTGACGCATCTAGGATCAAGTTTTGTGAAGCGTCGGTTCCCAACCATCTACGCAACCTGCTTGCGTCACGATATCGACATTACGGAGGAATGGATTCCGGTCTCCCCGAGTGCGCACTACATGATGGGTGGAGTCTCAACCGACATCAACGGGGCGACGACTCTGCCAGGTCTTTTTGCGGCCGGTGAAGTGGCTTGCAGTGGTGTGCATGGTGCCAATCGCTTGGCCAGTAACTCTCTCTTGGAGGGGTTGGTGTTTGGGATGCGGGCCGGTGCTGCTGCGATAACCTGGGCCTCATGTTGTTCGGCGCCAGACTTGACCGCTCATCGTGAGCGGTTGAGGTGCGGTGGAGCCGGTCGATTGGACGATGCTGAAAAGTTGCGAAACTCGTTGCGCCGAGCGATGTGGAGTCAAGTGGGGCTTGTCCGTTCCCGAGAGTCGCTGACCCGAGCCACGGCGCAACTTGCCCGGTGGGAACAGATGGTTTCTCAATCGTTTGCGACACGGGCCGATCTGGAGGTCAAAAACATGGTGCAAGTGGCCCATTGTGTGGCGGAAGCCGCGCTCTGGAGAGAAAATAGCGTCGGAGCACATTATCGCGCCGACTATGCGAAACCTCAACGCCCTGGCTGGAAACTACACAGCCGTCTCCGCTTATCCGAACAAGTTACTGACCAACCTGGATCAAGGAAAGGGGGGAAGGTTGCCTTGCGACGTCCTCCGAAGACGGGATGACATGACCGGTCGAAGCGAGATCGTTCGCTAGAAAAGTTCGATAGTATCGTAAGACCTTACGAACATATCGGCGAGTTTCGGTGATCGGTGGAACTGTCCGGTAGCGATCGACCACGTGCTCTCCGGCATTATAGGCGGCGAGGGCAAGGGGGAGATCTCCTCGGAATCGGTCAAGGAGCTGTCGCAAGTACTTGGTCCCCCCTCCGATGTTATCTTCGGGGTTGTAGAGATCCCGTACATCGAGCCGCACTGCCGTTTGCGGCATTAATTGCATCAATCCAACAGCTCCAGCGCGAGAGACTGCGAGGGGGTCAAAGTCCGACTCAGCCTTGATGACGGCTCGGATAAGAGCGGGGTGAATGCGGTGCTCCTGTGAAAAACGGCTGATCATCGGCTCTAACTCTCGTTCCGAGATGATCGGGTGCAGACGGTTCGGGTTGAGGTCAACCCGGCGGTACCGAGCGTCAGAGGGGACGTTCGTTAGTGATATCGTCCCCTTTGCATCAATATATTGATAAATTTCTGCGTGGAGACCAGGGACCGCGGTCATTAGGCTACTGCCGAACATACTCCCGAACATGAGAGGGACTATCAGGGCGGTCCATTTGCGAGATGAAGCGAGTCGAAATTTGTTGTTCAGCATGGTCAAACGATAGCAGCCTGTAGCAGACTGTCAAGGAAATGCAGACCTTATGCCGTGAGAAACGGTGGGACGGTGGCGGAACAACAGGAAAATCAGCGGCTAATGACACTCAAGAGGTTCCAGAAAACGACCATATGTTTCAATAAATCGAGCCTTTAGCTTTAATGTCATCGGGCCTGGCTTCCCGCTTGCGATTTTCCTCGCGTCGACCATGGATACGGGCATGATTTCCATGCTCGTGTTCGTAAGAAAACATTCTTCGGCCTGATACAACTGGTCGACGGTAAAGCGTCCCTCTTCCACTTGGATGTGGAGTTCCTCAGCCAGCCGAATCACAATTCCTCTGGTGATGCCGTCAAGCAAGCCGCATTCGAGGGCGGGGGTTCGGAGTCTGCCGTTCGCAACGAAGAACAGGTTGCTGATCGTGCATTCAGTCAGGTGGTGTTCCCAATTGAGCAGGACACTGTCGAATGCGCCTGCGGCAATGGCTTCGCGTTTGGCCAGGATGTTGTTCAAAAAATTAATGGATTTAATCTGCGGCGACAGTGCGCTTGGCAGGTTCCGTCTGGTCGAGGCGACAATGATATTGACGCCGTTCTCATACAGACCTGATGCTGGGCGTACCAGCGGTTTGGCCATGACGACAACAGTCGGCGAAGGGCACAGCGCCGGATTCAGACCGATATCCCCAGCTCCCCGTGAGACCGTGATGCGGAGGTAGGCATCGTGCTGATCGGTCCCGACCTCGTTGCGAGCCATGGCTTTGTGGAGAATGTCGGGCCAGTCTTTCAAGGGAATTGGGATCGTCATTCCGATGGCTTCGGCTGAGCGGAATAATCGTAACAGATGTTGATCGTGCATGAAGAGGCGGGAGCCGTAGGAGCGGAGCGTTTCATACACTCCATCTCCGTACAGAAATCCATGATCGAAGACCGAGATCACCGCATCCTGTTCTTGTACGAACCGGTTATTCAGGTAGATCCACATCGCGTTAGGAAAATGCGCTAAAAAAAGCCTGCGCTTTATGAATGGTTTCTTCGTATTCCCGCGCCGGATCTGAATCGGCCACAATCCCTGCTCCAACCTGAAGAGAGGCCATCCCGTCCATCACGACGAGTGTCCGGATCAGAATATTGAAATCGAGGTCTCCGCTCCAGCTGAGGTAGCCCATCGATCCGGTATACAGACCGCGTCGGACCGGTTCCAATTCCTCGATGATTTCCATACAGCGAATTTTGGGGACACCGGTGATCGTTCCCCCTGGGAACATGGCTTTGAGGAGGTCGAAGCCGGTTGCATGGGTCTGCAAAGTGCCGGAGACCTGGGAGACTAAGTGGCTGACATGAGAATATCGTTCCAACGTCATAAGTTCGTCCACGCGAACGCTGCCATACCCACAGACCCGGCCCAGATCATTGCGCTCAAGGTCCACCAACATGATGTGTTCGGCTCGTTCTTTTGTATTCGCACGCAGTTCTGCGACCAGCTCCTCATCGGCTGTCACCGTTTTTCCACGGGGTCTGGTTCCAGCGATCGGTCTGGTGTCGGCTCGGCGACCATCAAGGCGAACAAGCCGTTCGGGCGATGAGCTAATGAGACGCAGGGCGTCGAACCGCAACAGGCCTGAGAAGGGGGAAGGATTCAGGGTCCGCAGGCGCCGATAGATTGATAAGTCGGTCAGAAAGGATTCCTGCGACAAGCTCTCGCCGCTCACCCTGAAACGGTGTGAGAGGTTGGCTTGGTAGATGTCGCCCGACGCGATGTACTCCTGGCAACGTCGGACGCTTTGCCTATACGTCGATGGGGACTGTTCCGGTGTGAACGTGAGGTGTTCCAGCGATAGGGATCGAGATTGAGCGGAGACCGCTCTGCTTAATTGAGCGTCAAAGGCAGCAAGGCGATCCGTCCCCTCACGAAACAGTTTGTCCCGAGGCTCGCCCAAGAATCGTTCGAGTGGAGGACAGAACATCAGTATAAGATCGCCCAGCTCATGATCGACGGCTCCCACAACGTCAAAAAACGCGAATTCCAGATCCGGACACATAGTGTTATGAGGAGCTAGTGGTGGGAGTCTTTCGAATTGTCGGACGAGGTCGTAGCTGAAATAGCCGACCGCTCCACCAAAAAACGGCGGACTTCCGGGAGGACGATCGATCCGCTGGCTGCCGACAAGCTGCCTCAACTGTTGGTAAGGAACGAATCCTGATTCTGTGTGTCCCACCGTCGAACGTTGCACGAACTGATCGGCTGTTCCGGTCAATATTTGATAGGGATCGCTTCCAAAATACGAATATCGTCCCATGGCTCCGTCGCAGTTGCCGCTGTCCAAGAAAAAGGAAGGGGATCGAGCCGACGCGATTCTGGAGTACAGCTCAAAGGGGTTCGCACTGGGAAGGGGACGTCTCACAATGAGGGGCGATGGGGACCCATGCAAAAATGAAGGCGACGAGGAGATGGTTGGTAGCATGGACGGGCACGTCCTCCGTGAACAGCGCGAATCCACTATACCGCACCGTAGGGATTTTCGGTTGGGGTGGGTCCTAACGGCTTGACATTCAAAGTGGAGTTTTGCTTAAATTGCGAGCCCATCAACGGCAGAGTTGTGTGTACGTGCACTCGCCTCCCATGGGTCTCGGATGGCCCCTTCACAAGATCCCTTATACGCGGGGCTCGGTCAAGCAGTTCGGATCGCAACCGATCTGCTCGCTGCCCTGATTGTCGGGGGAGGGTTGGGGTGGGTCTGTGATGTATACCTGTTCGATTCAACCCCGTGGGGAATGATCGGCGGCCTGGTCTTGGGACTCGTTGCGGGTATGAGGAATGCGTATCGGTCGGTCCAACGATGGACAAATCCATAACTACAGTCGATAGCGACAACACAGGAGCATCGTGGAAGAGAGTCCGCTTCATCAATTCGAACTAGAAAATTGGGTTCCGATTTCGCTCGGTGGATTAGATATTTCCATTAATAAAGCCGTGGTCTTTATGTGGATTGTCATCGCCGTCGCGGCAGTCCTGATGATCATGGCCGGGTCTTCGCGCAAGCTGGTGCCGGGCAAGCTCCAGAGTCTGGCAGAGATGATGGTGGATTTCATTCGCAGCATGATCTTGGATACGATGGGGAAGGAGGGGATGCGCTTCTTTCCCCTGATCGCCACCCTCTTCCTGTTCATTCTGTTCAGTAACCTCATCGGCTTGATTCCCGGCAGCTACACCGTGACGAGCCAAATTATCGTAACCGCAGTATTTTCATTCGTCGTCTACGGGATCAGCTTGGTCTTGGGGTTTATGTTGCACGGGGCGAAGTTTCTGGGCATTCTTGTTCCCCCAGGTACACCGGGCTGGCTCGTGCCGTTGATGATTCCCATCGAGATCATCAGCCAGGTGGCACGGCCTGTTTCGCTCGCGGTTCGGTTATTTGCCAATATGACGGCCGGCCACGTGATGCTCGCCGTTCTGTTCAGCCTCACGATAGGCGGTGGGTTGTTGATCGGGTGGTTGCCGTTTGCGTTCACCGTGGCGATCTACGGATTAGAATTCGGTATCGCATTCATTCAAGCCTATATTTTCAGCATTTTGACGTGCGTCTACCTGGGGGACGCATTTCATTTGCACGGCCATGACGAGCACGCGCATTAGCGTATGCGAGTTTAGACAAGGGAAGGAGTAAGGCATAATGGATTCAGCAGCAGCAGGGTTGATCGGAATGGGTTGTGCGGCGGCAGGGTTTGCCGGAGCCGGTGTTGGAATTGGGTTCATCTTTGGGAAAATGATTGAAGTAGTCGCACGCCAGCCTGAGGCTGAAGCTCGAGTCACAAAGTACATGTGGATCGGGTTTGCGTTGGTGGAAGCCATCGCGCTCTACGGCTTGGTTATCGCCTTCATCATCATGGGCTTTCGGAAGGGATAAGGGGAATAACAGCGGGCAGCAGGTGCCGCCCCGACTAGGTCGATCTTGTTACCCTTCTTTCGTTTAGGGAGTTGACATGCCGCAGTTTGAATCGCACTTTTTTTCTTCTCTCATATTTTGGGAGATCGTGTCCTTCGGGATTTTGTTGTTTATCCTCTATAAGTACGCGTTTCCCGGAATCTTGAGCGTTCTGGAAGAGCGAGAAAAGAAAATCAAGGACAGCCTAGAGCAGGCAGAACATCATCGATCGGAAGCCGAGCGCCGATTGAAGGAATACGAAGCCAAGCTCAGCGCGGCAGGTAAAGAAGCGGAAGCCATTCTTTCGGCTGCCAAAGAGCGCGCCCAGCGGCTGCTCGAGGAGAACGAACAGCGGTTGACGGCAGAGGCGGAGCGTATCAAGGGTGATGCCACGCGGGAAATCGAGCAGGAGCGCCGCAAAGCTGTGCAAGACATCCGGACTCAGACAACGGAATTGGCGCTCATGGTGGCGGAGAAAGTCGTGCAGAGGAGTTTGACGGAAGCTGATCAGCGAAAGTTTGCAGACGAAGCGCTAGAAGCGCTTTCTAAGTCCTACCAGCGATAGTGCATCCTGGTGTGAGGGTGGAGTCAGCGTAGGGTGACTCCACCCGGTCGATAGCCTTCCAGGTCGACCGTCACAAATTTGAATCCCAACTCTCTCACCATTCGGCTGACCCGCGAGCAACGATCTGGATCCATGAGCCGAGGTAGTTCGTCCTTCGCCACTTCAATCCGTGCGATATCGCCATGGTTTCGGACTCTGAAATGGTGAAATCCTTCTCGGTACAACACAGCTTCCGCCTCTTCAACGCGATGCAACTTCTCCAGCGTAATCATATTTCCACGAGGGATTCGTGACGACAGACAGGCTGCGGCAGGCTTGTCCCAGTTTGAAAGTCCTAGCTCCTTGGCCAGGGTGCGGATATCAGTCTTTGATAATCCAGCCTCGACGAGGGGACTACGAACTCCCCATTCGCGAGCAGCTTTGATCCCGGGACGGTCATCACCGAGATCGTCAAGGTTGGTTCCGTCTACGACATAGGCAACAGCGTGTGATTCTCGCAGGCCTCCAAGAAGCTGGTACAAATCGGTCTTACAGTGGAAGCAACGCTCCGCGTCGTTTCTCACAAAGTCGTCGATGGCAAGCTGATCTGTCTGCATCATTTCATGGCGGGCGCCGATCTCTTTGGCCATTCGTTCGGCTGCTTCCAGCTCAATCGTCGGAAAGGTCGGTGAGACGGCGGTGATTCCGATCGCTTTCTCGTGAAGTTGATCGTGGGCAACTTTGAGAACGAAGGTGCTATCGATGCCGCCGGAATAGGCCACCACTACGGAGCCCATTTCACTCAGAAGGGCCTGAAGACGACTCAGCTTCTGATGGAGAAGGGAATCTTGCATGGTGTACGGCTCCCTCAGGCATTCCTAATGGCGAATTTTAGCCTTGGCGATACTGCCGACCACAACAAGCGCGTAATGTTGAGGATTAAGATACTGTCGTGCCACGCGCTGTACATCTTCTTTCGTCACCCGTTCGATCCACTTTGGGTATTGGCTGAAGTAGTCGAACCCCAGGCCGAAGAATTCCACTTGTGCCAAGACTTGTGCCAGCTTCGCCGTAGAATCCAGTCGTAAGGGAAAACTCCCCATCAAAAACGATTTGGCTTCGGCCAATTCTTGATCGGTCACTGGGGCCTCACGAATAGCCTTCATTTCGGCAAACACACCATTGATGGCTTGATTCGTGGTTTCGGTTCGAGTCTGAAGGTTGACCCAAAAGGAACCCGGCATCGCCCGAGCATCATAATGGCTCATGATTCCGTATGCGAGTCCTTGCTTGTCTCGAATCGAATCCATCAAACGCGAGGAGAACCCCCCGGCACCCAAGATATGGTTCATGACGGTCACGGCATAGAAATCCGGATTCGTTCGGCTAATCCCAAGATGGCCGACCACAATGGTTGATTGCGTCAGGTCCTTCTCGATCAATTGCACGACTTTTTTATCGATCGCAGCCTGCTTCTTGGCCGATCGAGGTTGGACCGGTCCCTTCTTCCATGATCCAAAATGAGTTTGAACCAATGCGGTTGCCTGTTCTACCGTCACATCACCGACGATCGTAAGAATGATCTGATTGGGGAGATACTCTTTACCGTAGAAGCTCTGCACATCTGCTAGGGTAATCTTTCGGAGCGTCTCCTCGGTACCGTTGACCGGCCACCGATAGGGATGATTCTGGAACACCAGCTGGTTGAATGCCTTCATGGCGACTTGCCCAGGATCATCATTGTCGCTCGATAACTCCCCAAGGATCTGTGAACGGACTCGTTCGAATTCATGTTTGGGGAAAACCGGGTGCTGAAGAATATCAGCAAGGAGCGTAAATCCGAGATCAAGGTCCTTCTGAAGAACCCGCACAGAAGCCGTGCTGAAGTCTTCTCCGGCGTGGGCTCCTAATGAACCACCGACAAAGTCGATTTGTTCAGCCAACTGTTTGGATGTTCTGGTCGTGGTGCCTTCGTCGAGGAGACTGGCCACGAGATTTGCCAAGCCTGCCTTGTCAGGGGGGTCTTGGGCCGAGCCTGCCTTGACGAGTGCGTGGATTTCAATGATGGGTAGGAAATGCTGTTCCAGTATGAGAACGGTCATTCCATTGGGGGTTGTCAATCTTGTCGGAGAGATATCGGCAGCCAGTGCCGTCGTCGTTAGACCCAGCAGCAAGCCAATGCAAAGCAGCCATCGATACATGCCACCCCCTACTCCAAGGCGAATAGATGGCACATTGAAGCAACGGTGCCCCGCGTTATGTCGCCCACACCTCATGGTCACCTAAGATTTTCCTTCGTGCGCTGTCGTGGGAGTTGACTCGTCAGGAGACTTCGGCGGCAACGGAACGAGAATGCCAAGGGTACGATTGTCCTCGGTCAGATATTGCCTGGCGACACGCTGAATGTCTTTTGCGGTGACGGCCCGTATGCGCTCGACGAATTGATCAATCCGTCGCCAACCGGCCCCTACCATTTCCGCCTGTCCCAGCAACATGGCATGGCGAAAATTCGAATCTTGTTCGAACGTTCGTGAAGCCTCGATCTGGTTCTTCGCCCGCTGAAGTTCCTCATCGGAAGGGGGCTCGCTTTGAAGACGTGTAATTTCTCGCTGCAAGGCAACCTCGACGGTCTCGACCTTCGCACCGGGGTTCACCAAGGAGTAGAAGTAGAACAGGCCGGGGTCTGTCTGCATCAAGCTATACTCCGCACCGACGGATAACGAGTTCTTCTGCTCATACACCAGGCTTTGGTACAGTCGTGAGCTTTTTCCGTGAGACAGGATCGACTCGAGAACATCCAGCGCGTACGAATCGTCACTGGAATAGTTGGGCACGCGGAACCCCATCATGACAAACGGCACTTGTGCTTCGCGCTTCAGCAGAAATCGACGTTCGCCCTGTTGGTCCGGTTCCGGCCGGAGGGATTGTTTGGGGGACGGCCCCCTCGGGATCGGCTCGAACAGTCGTTTGATCGTAGGAAGCAACAGGTCGGCTTTGATGTCGCCTACGACGACCAGAGTCGCATTATTGGGGGAGTAAAACGTGTCGTAGTGTCGCTGTAAGTCCTCAAGCGTCATGGCATCGAGATCGGCGAACCAACCGATGACGGGCCAATGATAGGGATGACTCATGTAGGTTTGCGCGAACAGTGCCTCGACCAGTGCACCTTGCGGATCGTCTTCAGAACGTAACCGGCGCTCTTCTTTCACGACTTCGCGTTCCGTCTGGAATTCGGCGTTATCGAATATCAAACCTTGCATACGGTCGGCTTCCAGTTCCAACGCCAGGGGAACGCGATCAGCAGCCACATTTTCAAAGTAGGCCGTGAAGTCATGACTGGTGAATGCGTTATCGATCCCGCCGTTCTTCCGGATGATCCTGGAGAAGGACCCTTTCGGATATTTCACCGTGCCTTTGAACATCATGTGTTCGAGCATGTGGGAGAGTCCGGCCCGGCCCATCACTTCGTTTCGGGACCCCACTCGGTACCACACCTGCACCGTCGCCACCGGCGCCTTGGGGACTTCAACGAGCAGTACCTTCATTCCGTTGGAAAGAATGTATTCGCTCGGCTCGGCTGCAAGGCAAAATGTGGAGAGGCTGGAGATGAACAATGCTCCAGCTAGGCAGGTATACCAAGACAATTGAGAAGTCGACTTCTTCATGATTGGAGAATTGATCATGCTAGCAACGAGGTTCAATAGGTGTCAAGATTAGCGAAGGAGATCGACGGAGAGGTTGCCAAGTTGACCGCAAGCACCTAACACGTCTTGCCCGCGGCTCTTTCTCACGAACACATCGAGATCGGCGTCCCGAAGGAGCGACTGAAACAGGAGAACGCTTTGTTGCGACGGGCGACGAAACTGACTGCCGGGAAATTCGTTGAACGGAATCAGATTGATCTTACAGCGGATCCCCTTCAGTAACTGAACAAGTCGCCGGGCATCATGTGGCTGATCATTGACGTCGGCAAGCAGGACATATTCAAAGGTCAGTCGTTGATGGGAGGCGAGCGGATAGCGTCGGCAGGCCGCGAGGAGGGCTTTGAGAGAGGCGAGTTCGCTTGCAGCAGGCATTAACGTTCGGCGCTGCTCCTCGGTCGTTGCATTGAGCGAGACGGCGAGATTCACACCAAGGGCAGCCACTTCTCCTAAGCGGGATGCCAGTCCTGCTGTCGACACCGTAATGCGTCGACGCGACCACCCGAGACCCCATGGCTTGTTCGTCAGCCCGTTGACCGCGGCTTTCAGTGTGTCCAGATTGGCCAGCGGTTCCCCCATTCCCATGAACACAAGGTTGGTCAAGCGCTCTCCGGTATTCAGCAGATCTTGTGCGGTCAAGACTTGGTCGATGATTTCATGGAGCTTGAGGTTGCGCTTGAGCCCCATTCTTCCGGTCAGGCAAAAGCTGCAATCCAACTGACACCCGACTTGTGTCGATACACAGAGCGTCAGCCGTTCGTCATCCGGGATCAATACGGATTCAACCGTCATGCCGTCATCGAGCGCAAATAACACCTTACGCGTTCCGTCCTGTGAGGACAGAACCGTCGCATTGGGAGAGCGACCGACTGTGGTGGATTGCGATAACATCGAACGAGCCGGCAGGGGAAGATCCGTCATTTCGATGATCATCCGCACTCGCCGTTGGTACAGCCAGCGCATGATTTGCGTGGCTCGATAGTCCGGCCAGGACTGGGCGCGGACAAATTTCACCATCTGAGATT
>JAOUHJ010000059.1 GCA_029865225.1 Nitrospira sp. | reverse complement strand
TGTTGGAGCAGTATCCTGTCGATTGCATCGTGCTTGACGACGGCTTTCAGCACGTGGCGCTTCATCGCGATGTCGATCTGGTCTTGCTGGATGCGACTGATGGAGCTGGACTGGATGCGTTGCTTCCCGCTGGGAGGCTCCGGGAGCCACTGACTGGATTGAATCGAGCGAGCGCCATCATCATTACTCGAGCCGAGGTCCGTCAGGAGGTTGACGCTATTCGGAACCGATTGCGAGATGCTGGTCCTTCACCATTACCTACGATTGAGGTTGTGTTTAAACCAGTGCTCTTCGTCTCGATTATTGGAGGGGAGCAAGAGTCGGTGGGATGGGGCCTGAAGAGAAAGGCGTGGTTGGTGAGTGGGATCGGGAATGGCCCATCCTTTCGCCGATCCGCGGAGTCCATTGGGGTCGAGATCGTGGGAGAATCTGCATTCGAAGATCATCATCACTATACGCCCAGTGAGATCGAGCACATTCGTCAGGCTATGCTGGGCACAGGGAGCGAGATCGTTCTGACCACTGAAAAGGACGGAGGGAAACTGGGTCTGTTGCTGACGCCCAGCGATCCCTGGTGGATGCTTCGGGTTGGGGCAGAAGTGGTGCATGGTGAAGAACAGCTGCGTGCCCTGCTCGGACTGCCACTGTCAGAGAAAGGTCGGCCATTGGAGGCTCGTGCATAGGACGCTCCCACAAAGAATCCTCGTACGGGCGCCGAATTGGATCGGTGATGCGGTGATGTGTGAGCCTGCCCTTCGTGGGCTTCGGTCGCTGTTTCCGCCGGCGGAGTTGACGATACTGGCCAAACCTAGCATCGCGGAACTGTACACCGGCTGCTCGGGAGTGGACCAGGTGTTGGTCTACGATGACAAGGGTACCCATGTCGGGATTGCTGGAAAATGGGCACTTGCAGGATTGTTACGCCGGCACCATTTCGATTTGGCCGTCCTGTTTCAGAACGCCTTCGAGGCGGCATTCCTTGCGTGGCTTGCCGGCATCCCCAGGCGATATGGGTATGCCACCGACGGAAGGGTTCTTTTTCTTACTCAGCCAGTCGCCGTTCCCCGTCCTGAAAGTCTGGTACATCAAGTCGAGTACTATTGGAACATGTTGAAGCCGCTCGGGGTATCCGGTGACGCTCCGCTGCCCACACTCCATGTGTCGACCGTCGAGGACCGCATAGTCGATGACAGACTGGCATCGGCCGGAATTGACTCGGCACATCTCATGGTCGGTATCAACCCTGGGTCGACATATGGCAGTGCCAAACGTTGGTTGCCCGAGAGATTTGCGGAGGTTGCGCAACGGGTGGTCCGGCAACTGGAGAAGGAAGCAGGGGTGGGTGTCGCTGTGGCCATCCTCGGAGGGAGAGGGGAAGAGTCGCTCGGGAAAAACATCGCGTCTCGCCTTGACTGTCGATCGATTGTCCTGTCCGGAACGACGACCATTCGCGAGCTCATGGCCCTGGTAAAGCGTTGTCGCCTACTCATTACGAATGATACCGGTCCGATGCATATTGCTGCTGCCTTTGGCGTCCCAATTGTTGCGGTCTTTGGGCCGACAGACTCGCGCACGACAGCCCCCTATGGGCAAGAACAGTCGGTGGTGCGAGAGCCTGTCGACTGTGCGCCCTGCCTTCTCAGGGACTGCCCAATCGACCACCGTTGTATGACACGTATTTCGGTCGATCGGGTGTATGAAACAGCAGTGAATCAAATGGAACGGGCATCCGGTTTGTCTTGTTCATCTGGTTTATTTGGTTTGTCGGGTGCCTTGGGATCTGATTTCAACCAGACGAACCAAACAAACCAGACCAACCAAACGAACATTCTTTCCGGCTACACCATCTTTCTTGATCGAGATGGAACGTTGAATGCAGATCCCGGTTATATCAAGTCTCCTGATCAGCTAGAGCTATTCCCGGGTGTTCCGGAGGCTCTTGCGAAGCTAAAACGGGCTGGTGCCCGCTTGATTCTTGTGACCAATCAATCTGGGATCGCTCGAGGCTTTTTGTCGCACGATGACCTTGCGGCGATTCACACGAAGGTCAAAGACATTCTGGATGGTGCAGGCGCATCGCTCGATGCCATATATTTTTGCCCTCATCACCCCGACGAAGGCTGTGACTGTCGAAAGCCGAATCAGGGAATGATAGACCAAGCGGTGCGCGAAAGAGGAGTGGATCTTGAGCGAGCCTATCTCATCGGCGATCACGTCCGAGATATCGAACTCGCGAAGCGTGTCGGAGTGCGGAGTATCTTAGTGACGACAGGAATGATTCGTCCGCAAGAGATTGAAGGACTGAAAGCGTCGACCGTAGCCCCGGAGTGGATCGCATCCTCACTGACCGATGCCGTCGATTGGGTGTTGTCCGATGCAGGTCAAAGATCGGCTCAGAGAAACGACGGGCGAGTCATGCATCAGTGAGGTTGTGATCGTACGAGAACCGGGTATGTACAGTTTTCGAGGGACCTCGAGATGAGCCAACTGGTCAGTTCGTGTTCGATCCCATGTAACCTTTGCGGCGGGAAAGAGGTTGCGATCCTGTCGAATCGAAGTCGGAGTGGGAAGCCCTTGCAGACCGTCATTTGCCGTGCCTGTGGGCTCGTATGGTCGGATCCTCGACCGCATGACGCCAGGCGGTTTTATGAGGAAGACTACCGTCTTTCCTATAAGCAAACCTACAGTCCAAAGCCGAAACATGTGTTGCGCGCAGGCAAGGTTGCCTTATCACGATTCGAGAAGGTTGCGCAGTTGCTATCGAGCCGGAAGGCTGTGCTTGATGTCGGGACCGGCGGAGGGGAATTTGCGTACCTGCTGCAAGCGTTGGGACATTCCGTCCATGGGGTTGAGCCAAATAGAGGCTATGCCGATCATTCAATACGAGAATATGATCTCAACGTGCAAGTTGGGTTTGTGCAAGACGCGGCATTCTCACCTGAATCGTTCGATGTGGTGACGATATGGCATGTGCTCGAGCACACGGAAGATCCGGGTCGTGTCTTGGCCTTGTTGCGCTCATGGCTGAAGGTAGAAGGTATACTGGTCGTGGAGGTTCCCAATATCGAATCGACCTGTCAGGCTCCGAAGAACACATTTCATGAGGCGCATCTCTACAATTTTAACGTGGTGTCATTGCGCAGGTTGGCCAAGAAACACGGGATGCAAGAAGCCTGGCATGTGATCTCACGAGACGGCGGTAATATCACCATGTTCCTCATGCGCGCCGAGCCGTTGCTCGAACAGCCGTACGAAGCGGAGATCCCGGGGAACTATGAGTGGGTGTCCAAGATTGTGCGAGGACACAGCGATCTCCGCCGCCACCTGACACCGCTCCCTTACCTCAGGGCATGGGAACGTCTTTATCGATCACTGAGAGAGAGAAGAGAAACCGCAGGCGTAACCAATGGTAAGGCGCTACTTGATCAGCTCTATTCGCATCCGTTGAGAAACTATTCCGTAAGACCATGAATCAACTCAAGGAGCGAGGGAATAGGCAAGGGTGTTCTTCGGGCGTTGGTCTGTTCATCAAGGGATGGGTTCCGTGCAAGATCCTCCGGTATCATCTGTAACTTCAATCGATGGTGCCTCCTCTTCAGTTTCGGGTCGCAGCCGTATACTTCTGATCAAACCCAGCTCTTTGGGGGATATCGTTCACACGCTTCCTGTGGTGTCGGCCATCAAAGCGCAATGGCCGGGATCACATATTACGTGGCTGGTTAAGCGTCAGTGGGCTGACCTCGTCGAGCGTGTCGAAGGCGTTGATCGTGTATGGCCGGTTGATCCGACCGTATGGAGTTGGGTGAAGCAGGGACAGGCGCTGCGGGCGGAGGGATTTGACCTCGCCATTGACCTGCAAGGGCTGTTTCGCAGCGCCGTCCTCGCTCGCCTGAGCGGAGCGCCGATGCGCATCGGGTTTGCCAACGGACGGGAAGGGAGTCCGTGGTTCTATACGCATCGTGTGCCGGTTCTCAATCCGGATGTCCATGCAGTTGACCGATACCTTCTGGTTGCTGCGGCTTTGGGCATAGTCGTGCCTAAGAGGCCACGGTTTGCTTTTAGAATATTGGATGAAGATCTCGCAGTTGTTCGAAGGCTATTTGAACGCAATAACTTCTCCATCGACAGGCCCTGGGTTGCTATAAATGTTGGGGCGCGCTGGCCGACTAAACGCTGGCCGCTCACGTCTTTTTCTGCTGTTGCAGATTTGTTATATGAAACACATCGTGATCCGGTGGTTCTCATAGGAAGCTCAGATGACCGGCCGTCGGTCGAGAGGCTTCGTGATTTGATGAAACGACCATGTATTGATTTAAGTGGTCAGGTTCCTTTGAGGTGCTTGCCGGCACTGCTCTCAAAAGCGGCTGTCATGATCACCAATGATTCCGGACCCATGCACATCGCCGCGGCATGTGGAATTCCAGTGGTCGCGCTGTTCGGGCCGACCAGCGCGACTCGGACCGGCCCGTACGGGACGAGCCATCATGTGCTCACGGGGCGAGTCTCTTGCAGCCCATGCTTTAGTCGTGTCTGCCATCATGATCCGGAGATGGAGTGTCTTAAGCGCATCACTCCGGCTCACGTGACGGATGTGGTGCAACCACTTTTGGCGGCACATGGAACATGTCGATGAACGTTCTGATCGTTCGCCCCGATGGCATCGGCGATGTCCTCTTATCTCTTCCTGTCGCGACGCAGCTCAGAAGCCTTTTGCCGAATGCCGTGATAGGGTTTCTTACCAGCCCGACGGTCGCTCCTCTCCTGGAATTTCATCCCGATGTCGACTACGTTCGAACCATTAATTTCACGGATCCCTTGATCGAGTTACGTCGTGCTTTTTCCCAGGGGGTTGATGCGGCGATCTTTCTGAAACCATTTCGTCGTCTGATGTGGGCAGCCTGGCTGGCTCGAGTTCCAGTGCGCGTGGCCACAGGCTATCGCTGGTATAGCCTACTGGCCAATCGGCGCGTCTACGAGCACCGCAGTGAATTCTCCAAGCATGAGTCGGAGTACAACGTGGAAATGCTCAGCGGACTGAAATTGCGTCCTGGGAATGTCGATCCTCCCACTCTGGTTCTAACTGATCAGGAGCGAAGCGCGGGGGCGTTACGTTGGGCGACTGTGTTGAGCCCGCGTATCGTTGTTCACCCAGGAGGCCTTTCCGCGCGCCGCTGGAGGCCAAGGCACTATCGAGATCTCGCGGTCGAACTGGGACGCGCTGGTTACGGTGTGATGTTGACCGGCAGCCAAACTGAAAGGAGCCAATTCGAACAGGATGCACCATCTACCGCGTTACTCCCTGAAGGGATCACCAACTGCATGGGGCAACTTTCTATCCGTGAGCTCATGGCCGTCGTTGCGAATGCGCACGTGGTGGTGTCCGGTGCGACAGGGCCCGCCCATATAGCGGCAGCGCTCAAGATACCAACAGTCAGCCTATTTGATCCTCGACGAAACAATTTACCCGTGAGATGGAAACCTCTTGGTACGGGAGTCTTGCTGCGGCCGGACGTCCCCACCTGTGATAAATGTCTGGGAGAGATGTGTCCCTACTGGGATTGCCTCGATCGGATCACGATCGACAAAGTCTTAGCAGCTGTTGCCCGTGCCATTGAACCTTCAACGCGTCTTACCATTCTTCATCTTTGAATCGGTGTCGTCACGAACCTGTTTGACAAGTATATCGGTTTTACACTTGACTCATTTTTCCATCTATGTTCATATCCTGAACGCATGGGGGAACGATCGTAACTGCATGGATCTTCAAGGCCAGCGCGACCTACTATTGCTGACCGAAGTCGAGCGAGATGGAGCCGTGACCCAACGGTCCTTAGCCACAAAGCTAGGGGTTGCACTCGGTTTGACCAATCTCTATCTCAAGCGACTTGCCCGGAAAGGGTACATCAAAATCACCACCATTCCATCCCAACGGGTTCGATACTTGCTGACGCCGCAGGGGTTTGCCGAAAAGTCCAGGCTCACCTATCTCTATGTGCAGTACTCGCTCTCTCACTACCGTGACATGCGGGCCCGACTGAGGGACACGCTTTCGTTCGCTGCGCAAACGGGCACGAAACGAGTGGTGATTTACGGAACCGGCGAGTTGGCCGAGTTGGCGTATCTCTCGCTTCGAGAAATGCGGTTAACGTTGGTGGGATTTGTTAGTGACGGTGAGCAAGCGTCATTCTTATCCTATCCCGTATGGCAACCAGAGGCCTTAGCCAAATGGGAGTTTGACGCCGTTCTGTTGGCGGATATCGAACAGGCTGTGCGGCACCGAGACGAGCTGGTGCGCCAGCACGTTCCTGATAAGAAGATTCTCGTGCTGGGTCCATCCGTCTAGGTGCACGAGGGATAGTGCTGTTTTTCCCTGTCTGTAAGTGAGAGGGCGAAGCTGTGTCCGAATCAGGTTGATCGAGTTGCCGGTTTGTTTGGTGTCTTTGGTTCATAATTCAGGACCAAAGAAACCAAATAAACTCGAACAACCAGACAAACAAGGACATGAAACTCGCACGTTTTGAAGAGTTGGATTGTTGGAAAGAAGCCAGACAGCTTACGCGCCAGGTCTATGAGGCGATTCATTAGAATCTGGGCTGGCAAAGAGATGTGCGACTTTGTAGCCAAATTCAAAGTGCTGCTGGGTCTGTCATGGCTAACATCGCCGAAGGATTCGTTCGTCATTCGAACAAGGAGTTCATGCAGTTTCTCTTCATCGCGATGTCCTCTGCTGCTGAAGTTCAAAGTCACTTGTATATCGCGGTAGATTAAGGGTATGTGCCGAAGGAAACTTTTGAATCGATTTACAAACAAGCTGACAAGACTGCGAGAATCATTTCTGGTCTGATCAAATACTTACGCTCCAAACAAACCAAACCTACCAAATGAACCAAACAAACCAAATGGACAAGCCAGACAACCTCCACTGGTACGCTTTGCGCACGAGATCCCGTCACGAAAAACTGGTGCGAGATCAACTCGACAAGCAGGGAATTGAGCCGTTGCTCCCGACGGTGAAGAGGTTGAGTCAATGGAAGGATCGAAAAAAGGAGATCGAGGTTCCATTATTTTCCGGTTATTGTTTCGTGCGGTTTGCTCAGCGAGAAAAGACGCCGGTGCAAAAGGTCACGGGTGTCGTTGAAATCGTGGGCAGCGGAAATCGGCCCGAGCCGATTCCGGAACAAGAGATCGATGCGTTGCGCCGTCTCATAACCAGCGTGCTTCCGTATGATCCCCATCCATACCTTCATGAAGGGATGAAGGTGGAAGTGATACGTGGGTCCTTGCAAGGGATTCAGGGGTTGCTTCTACGGAAAGAAAAGCGGCATCGACTTGTGATCGGTATTCGACTGATTCAGCAGGCGGCGGCGGTTGAGATCGATGTCGATGATGTGGTGGCGGTGTGAGGGGCTGAAGCCAAATTGTCCATCGGCTGGGCCAAGGAGCAGCGGTGATTTTTGAAAAGACGGATAGAGCAGTCACAATCGTGAATGGTCTTCCCGTCAATCCATTCTTTTATTCGGTCGCTGAACTATACGCGGCGACATTAATCAATGCGGAGTCTGTAATCCCCGCGAAAGCGGGAATCCAGAAAAAATCTGGATTTCGGGTCAAGCCTGAAATGACGAACGGGGCAGGACTTATGTCGTTATGTATAAGCCAAGTCGTACAGAGTAACGTCGATTCCTCATATCGCCTGCGGCGACAGAGCGGGCATGAAAAACAATGTTGCTGCGGCATATTGCCTACTATTCACTCGCGCGCGGTCTGCCAGGCGTAGTGAACTTTGCCGCTCTGGCGGTCTACACCCGACTGCTGTCGCCCGACGAGTTCGGACGTTATGCCGTCGTGCTGGCTGGTGTAGGTCTGGTCAATGTCATCGTGTTTCAGTGGCTGCGGCTGGTGCTCCTGCGTTTTTTGCACGCGAACACACACGACTCGGCGCGATTTTTGTCGGGGATCCTCGCGCTGTTCCTGACACTGGCACTCGCGGTAACCGGTGTCGGCGCATTGTTGGTCCTGTGGTGGCCGGATCCCGTTTGGCAGCATTTGCTGGCCTTGGCAGTTCCTCTGCTGCTGGCACAAGCTTGGTTCGAGCTCAATCTTGAGCTAGTGCGTGCGCGCCTGGCGCCGCTGGTCTACGGCAAGCTGCTCGGCAGCAAGGCGGTGATAGCCCTCGCGCTCGGTGCGCTGCTCGCCTGGATCGGCTTGGGAACCATTGCGCCTTTGTTGGGCCTCATCGTCAGTCATGCGCTTGCTTTGCTGGTGTTCGGGCTAGGCGCGTGGAACGCGGTGCGACCGGCGTGGCCTGGTGCGCAAGCGCTGCGCGAGCAACTCCGCTACGGTTTACCACTTATGGTCAGCTTTGCGCTCGTCTGGGTCGTCTCCAGCTCCGACCGCTTGTTGCTGGCCTGGTTTCTCGACGAGGCCGCCGTTGGCGCGTACGCCGCGGGCTATGATCTTGCGTTTCAGGTTATTACGCTGTTGCTGGTGATCATCAATACCGCGGCGCATCCTCTGGCCATCAATGCTTTGGAAAACCAAGGCCCCGCCGCCGCGACGGAGCAACTACGCATCAATGGTGAATTAATCTTTGTCGCCGCACTGACTGCGGCAGCCGTGTTATTTGTTCTCTCGCCGGTGCTAGTGCCTTGGCTGATCGGGGTGTCGTTTCGCGACGACGCGCTGCGTATCCTGCCGTGGATCGTGCTCGCCTCCGCCTTGGCCGGCATTAAGGCGTATTTCTTTGACATGGCGTTTCACCTGGGACGGCGCAGCGGATGGCTGGTTATCACCGGCGGCTTGGCCGCATTGGCCAACGTGGGCCTTAACCTCGTACTCATTCCCCGGTACGGCATCACCGGCGCAGCAGCGGCCACGCTCGCTGCTTACGGGTCGGCAATGGTGGCGAGCGCATGGTTCGGAGCCCGAGTATTTCCGATGCCTTCTACTCAGCCACTGTTGGCCAAGGCGTTGGTCATTGCCCTGCTGACCGGAGTTGTTAGCCATTGGCTGCTGCCGGACGGCCTAGCGGCGTTGAGCCAGCTTGCGATGGGTGCGGTGCTGGCCTTGGTCGTCGCCCTGGTTCTGGCGCTGTCACTGAATGTCGCGAACGCACGTCACCGCATGATGGAATGCCTATGCAAGTTCTGAGATCAATGCCAGCCCGCCATGCCAGCCCGAATCGCGTGGGCTCGGTCGGCCGCGTCGCACTTTATTTGCCATCCCTGGTCGGCGGCGGCGCCGAGCGGGTCATGATGCTGCTGGCAAACGGTTTTGCCGAGCGAGGTTACATGGTCGATCTGGTGCTGGCCAAGGCGGAAGGTCCGTATCTCAAGCAGGTTGACACGTTCGCGCGCATCGTGGATCTGAAGTCCCGACATGTTATCCTCTCATTGCCCGGTCTGGTCTCCTACCTGCGGCGTGAGCGGCCCACGGCGTTGCTGTCGGCGCTCAACCACGCCAACGTGATCGCCTGCCTGGCGCGCCGCCTGGCGCGTGTTCCAACCCGGCTCGTGATCAGCGAGCACACCACCTTGTCCGTGTCGCGGCCGCAAAACGCCCGTGGGCACCTGGTGCCTTGGGTCATGCGCTGGATGTATCCGTGGGCAGACGCGGTGGTCGCCATTTCCCAAGGTGTCGCCGACGATCTGGCTCGCACCATTGGGATTTCGGCCGAGTGGGTCAAGGTGATCTATAACCCGGTGGTGAACGATGAGCTGCTTGCAAAGGCGCAAGAACCAATCGATCACTCCTGGTTTAGGAACGACGCGCCGCCGGTGGTGTTGGGCGTCGGACGCCTCACCGAGGCCAAGGACTTTCCAATACTGATCCGGGCCTTTGCCCGGGTGCGAGCGCAACGCCAGGCGCGGCTGATGATTTTGGGCGAAGGCGGGCTTCGGCCTCAACTGGAAGCGCTCGTGCGCCAACTGGGGCTGAAGGACGATGTCGCGCTGCCCGGCTTTGTCGCTAACGCCTTTGCCTACATGGCGCACGCGGCGGTGTTCGTGTTTTCGTCACGCTGGGAGGGCTTTGGTAACGTTCTCGTCGAAGCCATGGCCTGCGGTACGCCCGTGGTAAGCACGGATTGCCCCAGCGGGCCGCGTGAAATTTTGGAAGACGGGCGCTGGGGGCGGCTGGTGCCGGTGGGGGATGTGGATGGGCTGGCAGGGGCCATGGCTGCCACACTGGAAGAGACTGAATACCCCGATGTGGCGGCGCGAGCCGGCGAGTTCAACGTTGATCGGGCCATGGATGGGTATCTCAACCTGATGCTACAGGCTGCAGCACCCGAAGAGGCGTGGACGCGGGGGAACGGGGCGTGACGGAGAGAGCAGGATCTCCAACGGGCACTCAGTCGGTGTTGAGCGGTATGCTGTTGCATGGTGGTCGAGTGTATTCGACCGTCTACCAGACGCTGGTGATGGCACTTGCCCTTCTGTATGGCGCAGTGTTCTCGCAGACTCCTTCCGAGCAGTTTAAGGATTTTGGCAACTATCTGATTTATGCTGAACACTCGTGGTTGCGTTTGCTCGGCCTTCTGAATCAAGGGATATTGGAGACGCTTCTGTGCATTGATACGGGCTATCACATATGCGTGTGTTGCTGATTTTTTCCAGCAGCGAACTTGGTGGTGCAGAACGCAGCTTGACCCGTATGGCGTTGGCTGAATCCAATGGGGTGGAATATACGCTAGCGACCATGGATGGTGCCGGCCCTTGGGTTGATTGGTGCGAGCAACATGGCGTCAGCCCTGTGGGCTTGGGTGCCGGAAACGCCAATTCGCGACATGGTGTTTCCCGGATCCGATCGCTAATCAATCTTGTGAAATTGGCCCGGCGGGAGCGTTATGATTTTCTTTATGTGATTGGTTTTCGTGTATCGCTCTATCTAAGGTTTCTAAAGCCGATTCTGCGAGGAGCTCGTCTAGTTCACGGAATTCGTTGGAACCCAGATTCGAACTCACGGCTTGATCGTGCTGTGCGTTTAACAGAACGTGTTTTTGGGGCATTGGTTGATGGCTACGTTTGCAATTCCAAGGTGGCCGCGGACACATTGATTAAGCGTGCGAGTGTTCCATCGACCAAGGTTAATGTCATTTACAACGGGCTTGATCGGCTGCCCCCTCCAGAAGACAATCTTTCCGATCGCCCGCCCAATATCCTTGTTCTCGCCAATCTTGCTCCGCGCAAAGGGCATATTGATTTTCTCGATGTTGTGACCGCGGTTAGAAGGCAAGTCCCGCGTGCTCATTTCTTCTTTGTTGGCCGGGATGAAATGGGAGGTCAGATTGATAAGGAAATTGCGCGCCGTGCTCTTAAAGATGCGGTTACGTTGACTGGTTTCCAGGCAGACATCGCGCCTTGGTTTGACAGTTCTCGCTTGATGGTGTTGCCGTCACTATGGGGGGAAGGGTGCCCGACATCGATTCTAGAGGGCTTTGCTCATGGCCTGCCCGTAATCGCGTATGCGGTTGACGGTGTACCTGAATTAATTGAGGATGGCTCCGATGGGGTGCTTGTGCCACCTCAAGATTCCGCTTCAATGGCGAGGGCCGTCGTCCACATGTTAGAAGACCCGGATCTGGCAGCGAGCATGGGGGAAAACGGTCGAGAAAAAGTTGGCCGCAGCTTCACGCTTGCTCATTGCGCTAATCGACATGTGGATTTGTTTTTAAACTGGCGATGAAGCCTGATGAGCGACGCGTGATCTTCAGGATTTAAGACTACAGGGGGAGTACTCGAATGAGCATATTGACGTTGACTGCCAGTAAATTATGTGCGGCATAGCCGGTTGTCTTCAGATCGGTGGCACCGGAGGGAGGAGAAAGGGCGGTTATCACCGGTTGACCGAGGTGGCCGAACGTATGGCCGTGGCTCTGGTTCATCGTGGGCCGGATGATGCCGGGGTCTGGGAGGACCAGGAAGCTGGCGTTGCTGTGGCTCACCGTCGATTGTCGGTGCTTGATCTTTCGCCAGCTGGCCGACAGCCCATGCTTTCCTCCTCCGGCCGTTTTGTTACCGTTTTTAACGGCGAGATATATAACCATCTGGAGTTGCGTCGGCAGATTGACGGCTATTCTTGGCGCGGGCACTCGGACACTGAGACGCTTTTGGCGGGCTTCGAGACCTGGGGTGTTGAAAAAACGCTTCAAGCCACCGTGGGTATGTTTGCCTTAGCACTGTGGGATCGTGTCGAACGGCGCCTGACGTTAGCGCGTGACCGGATCGGAGAAAAACCCCTCTATTATGGCTGGTCCAATGGGGCGTTCATATTCGCCTCGGAGCTGAAAGCATTGGAGGCTTACATGGACTGGCGCAGTGAAATCGATCGGGGGGCACTAGCTTCCTTCATGCGCTATGCCTATGTGCCGCTCCCGTACTCGATTTATGTCGGGATTCGAAAGCTTCTGCCTGGAACGTACACAGCGATTTCCTCCACAGATTCAGCCGGGCATTGGCCGGAGCTAAAGCTCTTTTGGTCTGCAGCGGCTATCGCGGGTCAGGGCCGACGGTCTGACCGAACCGATGGAACAGCAACGGATGAGCTGGACCGGTTGCTGAGATGCGCCGTGAAGAGGCAGATGGTCGCTGATGTACCTCTTGGCGCGTTTTTATCCGGCGGAATCGATTCTTCCACGGTTGTGGCGCTGATGCAAGCGCAGTCCTCCCGACCAGTCAAGACTTTCTCGATCGGTTTTCACGATGGCGAGTACAATGAAGCGCCGCATGCAAAAGCCGTCGCCGCATATCTGGGAACGGAACATACCGAACTGTACGTGACGCCGGATGATGCATTAGCTGTTGTTCCTCTCTTGCCGTCGATGTATGACGAACCATTTGGCGATGTCTCTGCCATTCCAACGTATCTTGTTGCCCAACTCGCCAGGCGACATGTCACGGTTGCATTGTCAGGTGATGGAGGCGATGAGTTGTTTGGGGGGTACAATCGGTATTCTTGGGGGCGGTTCATTTGGAGTCGGATCGCACGAATGCCCGTCTCGATGCGGTCGATTATGGCACGTATCATGAGAATGCTCTCGCCCGAGCAGTGGGATAGACTTGGCAAGATACTGCGGCCTGGTCTTCCGGCGTCACTTCAATTGGCGGCGCTAGGGGACAAAGTGCATAAACTAGCCGGAGTTGTGGATGCCGATAGTCTGGCAGAATTTTATCGCCGTTTGGTATCGCTCCACCAACAGCCGGAACGGTTGGTCATCGACGCTCATGAAGAAGACACTTGGGCCGATACCCAGACACGACGGTTGAACATGCAAGATTTCGGTGAAGAGATGATGTTTCACGATTTAGTGGGGTATTTGATCGATGACATCTTGGCGAAGGTGGATCGTGCGGCGATGGCGATCAGCCTTGAGTCGAGGATGCCGATGCTCGACCATCGCGTTGTGGAATTTGCTTGGAGTCTTCCTCTTTCGATGAAGGTTCGTGCAGATCGGGAAGGGAAATGGCTGCTCCGGCAAGTTCTTTATCGTTATGTGCCAAAATATCTGGTCGAGCGCCCCAAAATGGGGTTTGGTATGCCGTTGGACGCCTGGTTAAGAGGCAGTTTGAGAGACTGGGCTGAAGCGTTGTTGGATGAGTCGCGCCTCCGCCGTGAAGGCTACCTTAATCCTGGTCCGGTCAGAGAAAAATGGCGAGAGCATCTCTCGGGTCGGCGCAACTGGCAATATTGGCTCTGGAATGTCCTGATGTTTCAGGCTTGGTTGAGTGCTCATGAGCGATCGCCCGCGCCTGCTGTATCTCATCACTGAGGATTGGTATTTCTGGTCCCACCGTCTGGATCTGGCTCGTGCTGCGCGAGATGCGGGGTTTGACGTGACGATCGCCACTCGCGTGACGGATCATGAGGAACAGATTCAAGCGGAAGGATTTCACTTGGTCCCGATCTCGCTTTTCCGGCGGAGTTGCAACCCGCTTCGAGAGTTAGGCGCCATCATGGAGTTGGTTCGCGTCTATCGGCGTGTTCAGCCGCATCTGGTTCATCATGTGGCGATGAAACCCATCCTATACGGATCATTGGCGGCCTGGGTGGTCCGGGTACCAGTAGTTCTCAACGCATTTGCCGGCCTCGGGTATCTCTTCACGAGTTCTGAACGACAGCGGGGGGGGCTGCATTGGGTCCTGAGAGCGGCGTTACGATCGGTCATTGGAAGGAGCGGATCGACCGTTTTATTCCAAAACGAGGCCGATCGCGACGAGTTAGTTCAGGCAGGCATTGTACGGACGTCGCGCACGCGCATCATCGCGGGGTCAGGGATCGATGTCAATGCGTTCTCGGTGAAGCCGGCTCCTCCGGGGACTCCGCTTGTCGTGTTGCCGTCGCGGATGCTGTGGGACAAGGGTGTTGGAGAGTTTGTTCAGGCGGCCCGCGATCTCAAGGGAAAAGGGACGGACGCCCGGTTTGTTCTCGTCGGTCGCTGTGACGAAGATAATCCGGCCGCCATACGGCGCGAAGAATTAGCACAATGGGTTGGTGAAGGAGCCGTCGAATGGTGGGGGCATCGGGACGACATGTCGGCTGTCTATGAGGGTGCGACGCTTGTCGTGCTGCCTTCCTATCGGGAAGGCTTGCCGAAAGTACTTCTGGAGGCGGCGGCCTGCGGAAGGGCGATTGTGGCGACGGACGTTCCTGGGTGTCGTGATGTGGTGCAGGATCGGATCAACGGCATCCTGGTTCCACCAAGAGATTCTTCCGCACTCGCCACGGCAATTGCCGACCTGCTGTCCGACCAATGCACACGCGAAACAATGGGATGGCGCAGCCGTGAACTGGTTGTGGCTAAATGGGCCGGGCCCAAGATCATTGAACAAGTGCTCAAACTCTACAATGACATGTTGAAGACATCGGCGACGGATTACTCGCACGGGTATGCATGACCAGAGTGCTGGTGACAGGGGCAGCAGGGTTTCTGGGATCGTCCCTCGTTGAAGAACTTAGTCGATCTGGGTATCAGGTTCGGGCGCTTCTTCATGATGCACGTCGATCCATTTTGTTCTTGCCACAGGTCGAGACCGTCGTTATGGACATCCGAGATCGGGAGAGGGTTCAGGAAATTACGGCCGGCTGTGGAGCCATCGTGCATCTTGCGGCCAAGGTTCATGCAATCGATGATTGTGGGTTGGAGCAGGATTATCAAGCCATCAATGTCGAGGGCACGAGGAATGTCGTGGATGCCGCCGTCGCGTCCGGTGTAAAGCGGGTGGTGTTTGCGAGTTCAGTCAAAGTCTTCGGTGAAGAAACAAGCGGATGTATCGATGAAAGTTGGCCCGCCGATCCGAAGACAGGCTACGGTCGGTCAAAATGGCTGGCCGAACAGCTCATCTCTGACTACGCAACTCGATACAGTCTCACCGCGGTTTCCCTCCGGCTATCCATGGTTTATGGCTCAAGTCAAAAAGGCAATCTCTATCAAATGATCGAAGCGATCGACAAGGGGCGATTTCCTGCCTTGCCTCGTCTCCCCATGGTCCGAAGCCTTTTGCATGTCCAAAATTTCGTACAGGCTGTGGTACTGTGTCTTCGTGCGCCGTATTTTCAGCGAGCGGCATACATTGTTGCGGATTCCCACCCATATTGCGTGACTGACCTCTATGACTGGTTGCGAGCGGGATTGGGCAAATCGCCCGCGAGATGGCGAGTTCCCCTCTGGGTACTCAAAGGAGGCGCCCGGGCTGGTGATTTGCTTCAACTAGTCAGTGGAGGGCATATTCCCTTATCGTCGGACCGTCTGACGAAGCTAATCGGTGGCGCTTGGTTTAGTGCCGCGGCTATTACACGTGAATTGGGATATCAGCCTACGCACTCTTTTGCGGAGACGGTTCCCGAACTGATCGCCTCTTACCGTAAAGCGGCAAGCGTCAGATCCGCAGCGAATTTGTATAGAGAGAGCCGCCTCGTCAGATAACGCGGAAGAATGCAAGTCGTGATGGTCATATTACCGGCCCTATTAGCCTTTGTATCGGCTTGGTTGATCACCAGAAGCTTGTGTTCGCCGAGGTCGTTTCTTTCGATATTCGCCCATCCGAATGATCGAACGTTGCATTCCACGCCGACGCCGCAGACGGGAGGGCTAGCCGTCATTGCAAGCGTGGTTGTTGCTCTCCTAGCGGCTGCAAGTGTTCTTGCTCTTGTGCAGCCGTCCCAACCGCTATTGCCGAAGGGTATCGCCTCAGGCAGTCTTTGGATTGTGGTGTCCATGCTCCTTGTCTTCACGGTGTCTTTTATCGATGACTGCATTGGTCTCCCGGCAAGTCTTCGCCTTGGCGTGCAAGCTGTCTCTGCCTTTATCATTATTGGTGGAGTTGGGTTGACATTGTTTTCGATTCCGATACCTGGAGGGGCGACGATCCAGCTGGGCCTCGCAGCAATCCCCCTGAGCGCCCTGGTTCTGATCTGGATGGCGAACCTGTACAACTTTATGGACGGCATGGATGGATTCGCTGGCGGGATGACATTCTTTGGTTTTGGATTTCTCGCCTATTTTGGTTGGCAAGCACATTTTCCAGTCATGTTCATCATCGCCTCCTTCGTATCAATGGGTGCGTTGGGATTCCTCGCCCATAACTTCCCCCCCGCGCGCATTTTTATGGGAGATGCCGGCAGTATCACATTGGGTTTCTTGGCTGGAACGTTGATGCTTCTTGGTGTTCGAGACCACGCCTTCGACTTTTGGGTACCGATCATCATCTTCTCGCCTTTCATCTTTGACGCAACCGTCACCCTTGTTCGACGAGCAATCCGTCGTCAAAAGATCTGGCAAGCCCATCGAGAACATTATTATCAACGGGTTGTCTTGAGCGGATGGAGCCATCGTCGGACTGTGCTTGCAGAGTACGGACTCATGATTCTCTGCGGAGGATTAGCCATTCTGTACCATCATTCAACCGAAAAATGGCGGCTCGTTATCCTTGGGACGTGGCTGGTCATGTTTCTTGTATTGGAAAGACTCGTGAAGAGGTTGGAACAACAAACCGTTTCTCGTCCCGTTCGGAGTTCAAAAGCGGGAAGCGGTGCAAGAAAGGTACAGGCGGTGCCTGCCGAAGAATCAGAGAGAGTGACTGTCAAGACATAGTTTAACCGTACTCGATTTCACGTCGCGCCATTCGAGGGGAACAGCGTTGAAAGACCTGATTCCTTCCTTTTGTAAGTCCCTGATCGCGGTGGACGCAAGATAGGCATGGTCTCGTGGGGGACCGTACAGATCCGCGCGTGGACGGTTGCTGCTTGGGTGGTCGCGGCCTTGGGATTCAGCATTCCGATTTCCACGAGTCTCGATGGGATTCATCAGTGCGCCCAGTTCGACGAAGAATCGCCAGAAGGCGTGGGACCCGGAGATGCTTCAGACAAAGAAGGGAAACCAGTGGTCCTTCGGCATGAAGGCCCATATTGGGGTGGACAGCCGGACCACGCCGATCCATTCGGTGGCGGCCACCACGGCGAACATGCATGACAGTCAGGTATTACCGGAACTGCTGCACGGGCAGGAGACGCGAGTGGGGGGCGATGCCGCCTACGGCGGATAACGTGAGGCCATTCCGTACCATGCCACCGAGGCCAAGAGGTTCATCCAGACCAAAGCCCATCGGCATAGGTCTCTGAGCGAAGTGGAGCGCACCCAGAATCGGACTAAGTCGAAGGTGAGAACCAAAGTCGAACATGTATTCTTGGTCATGAAACGCATCTTTGGGTGGGCCACAGTGCGCTACCGCGGGCGCGAGAGAATACCAACTGGCTCTTCGTCAGTTGCGGTTTAATCCAGCGGGATTTCCCTATCTGGAAGGATGGGGATGAGAGCAGGGAGCCGCGAAGCGGCTCATGCAAAGCATGAAACAACAGAGACCACAGCTGTCAGGCCGTGGTTCTTCATCGAATCTGTACCTGGCGCGACGACGCCTGTTGGCGGGACGTAGGAGATGTGGGTCCGCAGGGCGGCAGTGGGTCGTCGGGCGGTGGGTGAACTCCACGAAAAGGACCTCGGATCAGTGGATGCCCACCGGATCCCCCTCCCCGGTGATCAGCCCCGGAACACATTTCCGAGTGGAAACGTGAATTAATCAGACCTTCCTTAGAAGGTTGTGAGCGTCATCCGCAAAGCCGCAGTCAATGTTTGGATAATCTGTCGTCCGGCCGGATCAAACAAGCAGCGAGGCAAGTACTGGATAATGACAAAACTCTCCTATGGGCTGCAAACGTTGCTGGTTGTATCGCCATTGTTTTTATTGACGATGAAAGGCTGGGTAAGCGCTATTCTGTTTGCCAGCAGTGCCTTGGCGATTTTCATATTGTGTGCGGACTCTAAGCGTCATTCGCTGATCTTTCTCAGGCACAACACCTGGCTGTGGTATTTTGTCATACTATTTGCTTTGCCTGTGATAGCCATTTTTTTGGGGCAATCAGGGCGACAGGATTACGCTGGGCGCGATTATGACAGTCCGATACGATTTGTTTTATCCATACCGATACTGTTGGTTCTGTTTCAAAATCGTTTCGATGTGCTCAGGCCGCTGGTTTACACAATGCCAGGCGCCATATTCATCACTTGCATTGTTGTCACTTTAAATCCTGATAACGCGTGGGGCCCCCCGCAAGATCCGGCTCATCCTCGCACTTCTACTTACTTTGTCGATTTTTTGACGTTTGGCAGTTTGAATCTGACCCTGGGTTTATGTTGTTTGTTATCAATCGATTTGTATGGGCGCGATGATTGGGGGGTGAGAATTTATAAAGGCACAGGCTTTATTGTTGGCGTGTACTTATCCGTTTTATCAGGAAGCCGCACCGGGTGGCTGGCGCTCCCCCTAGTTCTATTCTTGTGGGTAAAATTGAGAATGACCCGTTATCGAGTTCCGGCGCTCATCAGCGTACTGTTGCTAGCAGGTGGCAGTTACTATTTTTCCACTACCCTGCAACAGCGGTTGGAAATGGCCGAGCAAGAAATAATGTCCTATCACTGGAATGAACTGAATCCGCAGACAGCGGTGGGTGATCGATTGTCTTTTTTACGCATGGCGGTTTTTTTATTCACACAAAATCCATGGTCAGGTTTTGGCGATGATGGATTGTCAGAGTTTATCAACCACCCCGACTTAAACCGTTATGCGCTTCAAGAAACTCAAGAATGGGCGTTGCGGTCTGGTTTTCATAACGAAATTGCCACCAATATGGTGCGCTCGGGGGTGTGGGGCTTGCTGTCGAGCAGCGCGCTTTTTTTAATACCGGCACTCTTTTTTATCCGCAGTTTGTACGCAGTTTCTCTGCAAACACAAAAAATTGCTTTGCTGGCGCTCGGTTATTTAGTTTGCACATTCATTAGCGGTATGACCACCGAGGTGTTTAATTTAAAATTCACTGCCTCCTTCCATGCCCTCATGTTTACTTGCTTTATAAGCTCGTTACTCGTTCATCATGCTGGACACCAGAGCACTGAAAGAAATGAATCCACTTAAGTATTCGATTACTTTCGCTTGCTACAATCAGGTCAATTACACTCGACAATGCGTTGACAGCATGATGAAGCACGGTCTCGATTTAAGCCGCTTAGTGGTTGTTGATAACGGTTCAAGCGACGACACTCGAGAATATTTGAGCACCCTGCCATTAGGCGGGCGTATTTTTAATAAATCTAATTTGGGTTGTGGCGTAGCGTGGAGCCAGGGCGCATTGGCGCTTCAATCCGAATGGACAATTGTAATGAACAACGATGTGCTTGTATCAGGTGGGTGGATCGAGAATTTGATTCATGTTGCCGAAGAACATGGTCTGAAAATTATTTCGCCGTCACTGATTGAAGGGCCGCTGGATTATGATTTTGATGCATTTGCAGAAGACGCTATGGTGAAAATGAAAGACGCTCTCCGAATGGGTGACCGGCATGCCGTGTGTCTTGCCGTGCATGAGTCTGTCTGGCGGGATGTCGGTTATTTCCAGCCGATCCCTAAATTGTTGGGTTATGAGGATACCATGTTTTTCCATGAAGTGGATAAGGCAGGAATTCCTACTGGAATGACCGGTCGATCTTGGCTGCATCATTATGGCTCTATCACGGTATCGGCTATGAAGCTGGAAAGAGGCCTGTCCGAGAAGGACGGTCTGGGATATCGCCGCAACTACCGATTGCTGCAACAAGGCTGGCTGGAACGAAAATTGAAAAAAATCAGAAAGCTTCGCCAAAAACGGTTATGGTGCGCACAAGAGACTGCCCAATTCGGCATGTCGATGCATGGGGGAAGAGAAAATGGTCGCTTTTCTTGGCAGTAAAGGCTGTTAAGTTAGGAAGGTCTGATTTATTCGACGTGCGGCGATATGCTGAAACTCTCGGCCTACATTATTGCCTACAATGAAGCCGAAAAGATTGCCGGTGCCGTCAGCAGTGTCCTCTGGGCGGACGAAATCATCGTAGCTGATTCCGCCAGCACGGACGAGACCGCTCGGATCGCGCAGGACTTGGGGGCCCGCGTCGTCCAAATTCCATTCCAGGGATTTGGTCATCTACGGAATCAAGCCATCAAAGCTTGTACGCATGAATGGATTTTTAGTCTCGACACGGATGAGCAGTGCACGCCAGAAGTGCGCGATGAAATCCTCTCGATTCTTGCCGGAAATCCCACGCACGACGCCTACCTTGTGCCAAGGCGGAATTACTTCATGGGGCGCTGGATCAAGCATTCTGGTTGGTATCCAAATTTCCGTCAACCCCAATTGTTTCGGAAGGGAACCATGAGGTACGCGGAATCTCCTGTCCATGAAGGGTACGAGATGTTGAGTGCCAAGCCGGTCGGTCGATTGGAGCATGCGATTTGGCAAATCCCCTTCAGAGACTTTGAGGAAGTCGTCAAAAAAGCAAATCGCTATTCGTCGCTTGGGGCGCTGAAGCTCGTAGAACAACGGGTGTCGATGGGGACCGCCCTGTTTCATGGCATCTGGTCGTTCCTGAAACATTACGTGGCGAAGCTGGGCTTTTTGGACGGTTGGCCTGGGTTTGTCATCGCCTTTGGGAATTTCGAAGGCACGTTCTATCGATATGCCAAGCGGTATGAGCAGCAGGAAATGTGGCTCCCCCCCAAGCAAGCTCCGCTTCGAAGGCATGACCGTGCCCCATCGAAATGAAAACCGCCGTGATCGTCACGACGTACAACCGCCATGATGCACTCACGGCCGTGTTGGAAGGCTATTGTGGGCAAAGCGATCAAGCGTTTGATTTGATCGTGGCGGACGATGGTTCTCGAGAGGAGACGGCAGATGTCGTCCGGCGGTTTGCTCGACGTGCGTCATTCTCAATCATGCACGTGTGGCAGGAAGACCAGGGATTTCGAGCTGCGGAGATCCGTAATCGTGCCGTCGCATCGACGAATGCCGAGTACGTGATCTTCACCGACGGCGATTGTGTCCCTTCCCGTCATTTCGTCTGGGTCCATAAGCATTTAGCCGAAGCGGGGTACTTTCTCGGCGGGAATCGTGTGTTGCTCTCGGCAGAATTGACGAACCGAGTCGTGCATGAACGAGTCCCCATTCATACGTGGAGTGAGGTCGAGTGGGCACGTTGCTGGGTGCGACGCGATGTCAATCGCCTGCTCCCGTTGGTGCAGTTGCCCGATGGTCCGTTTCGAAAATGGTCGCCGAATCGTTGGAGCGGGATTAAAACCTGCAATCTCTCTGTATGGCGGACAGATCTGGTTCGGGTGAACGGGCTGGATGCGTCTTACCAAGGATGGGGCTTGGAAGATTCCGATTTAGTCATTCGGCTGCTTCATGCCGGAGTGAAACACAAGAACGCGCGGTTCGCGGCGACGGTGTTTCATTTATGGCATCCGGAGCAGGATCGCACGCAATTGCCGGTCAATCAGGAGCGCCTGCAGA
>JAOUHJ010000058.1 GCA_029865225.1 Nitrospira sp. | reverse complement strand
AATTTTGGCACCACTACCACCAGCGAATTTGTGTACCTCCCGTTTTCGGTGCGTCGATACTTTCGAGACGGCGATGTGTCGTTGGTTATTCCGTTTGTTTCTGTCACAAGTGATGGCACGGTAACGTTGGTAGGAGGTCAACCTATTCAGACGTTGCCTGGAAGGTGTCTCAAGAAGGCCGGGACTGAAATCGATACCGACAAGCCGGAGTGTCTTGCCTTGCTCAATGCAGGCCAGGGTGTTGCCGGGCAGGCGGCACAAAAGGTGACCAATTCCGGTCTCGGCGATATCATCCTTAGGGGGCGCTATTATCTTGTAGAAGAACGTGACTATATTCCACTGATTGCGATCACCGGGCGATTAAAGCTTCCCACCGCCAGTGAAGGAAAGGGGTTGGGAACGGGCGCCCTTGACCATGGGTATGGCATCGAGATGTCCAAGCTAATAGGGGAGAAGTGGTTGGCATTCCTCGACGGCGGGTACAACTTCATCGGTGATCCAGATGGTCGAGAGTTACAGAATCAGTATTGGTATGATGTGGGTGCCGGGTACTACTTCACCAAGAACCTCTTGGCGAGCGTCTATTTTGAAGAATATCGGGCATTGGTACCAGGCCTCGTGAACATTCGAGATTTCTTTTTTGCGATGAATTACAAGGCGTCCGCTGCCTGGAGATTCAACGGTGGCGTGGCGGTCGGTGTCTCGAATGGCGCTCCGGACTATGTCGTCTCAATCGGTACCAGTTACCGGTTCTAGCCGGATTCCCCATCTTGTAAGGCTGTTTACGCCCCTCCGACCTCTGCGTCTAATGACATGTGTAGGCCAAAGCAGACGGTCCTGTGGCATCGGACCAGACTAACCGGAGTCGGAACATGCCACCGGATCAGCAGGTAGGACTCGATGATGCGCAATTGGTAGCCCGCAGCCTCAAACAAGATCATGAGGCGTTCGGACAACTGATTGATCGACATGCGTCCACGATTGTGAACCTGGCCTATCGGATGGTGGGTAATCGTGCAGAAGCTGAAGATCTGGCTCAGGAAGCGTTTCTCACAGCCTTCAAGGCGCTCTCGACATTTCGTGCCGATTCTAAGTTTTCGACCTGGCTCTACCGGATCGGAGTCAATAAGTGTAAGGACTGGTTGCGAGCCAAGAAGCCCGGAAAGGGGCCGGCCGATTTGGATGCTGATGAGGCATTGGATAGTCATGTGGCCGAAATGCGGACGCCTGAACGCCTGCTCTCACAGCAGCAGGTGGCGCATGAGTTGGAAAAGGCGATCGCGCGCTTGCCACCTCTCTATCGCGAGGCCTTCGTCCTGAAGCACGTCGAAGGACTCAGTTATGAGGAGATGGAAGAGATTCTCGGGGTGAACAGCGACACACTCAAAATGCGGGTGTATAAGGGGCGGCTCCAGCTCAGCCGTGATCTGGTGGCCTTACGCCCGACAGGATAGGAATAGTAGCGCCGGATTGGTGACCATATGGATGAACACGAACTCCTTCTCCAACGATTTTTGGATCACGATCTAACTCCCGAGGAGCGAGTCAGATTTCTACAAGCCATCGATACAGAACCAGAGCTGCGCCGACAGTGGCTGAATCTTGAGATGGTGGTTGCCGAAGCCGTTGCTCTGCCCAAGGTTGTGCCTTCGCCAAAATTTTTCTCTGAGCTGAAAAACAAGCTCGAACCACGGTCACCGACTTGGTGGGAGCGACTGTGGGCGACCGTCACGGCGCCACGCACACTGGAGTGGAATCTCGCCGGTGCCGTCGCCGCAGCTTGTATTGCCATCGTATCCGTCGTGGGTGTATTTGCCGTCATACCTCCCCGGGTTGTGGAAATACCAGCGCCTACTGGGCCGGCACAGACAATTGCGGCTCATATGGAGCAGGTAGAGCCGAAGGTGTTTGTCCGTCTCATCCTCCTCCAGCCGGACGCCCACTCGGTTTCTGTTGCGGGAGACTTCAACGGATGGAATCCAGCGCGAACCCCGTTGGAGCGGTCCGATGGGGGCATGTGGACTGCCACCATTCCTCTACATCCCGGCCGATATCAATATATGTTCGTCATCGACGGGAAAGAATGGATTGCCGATCCGTTGGCAGATGAGAAAACCACCGATGGTTTTGGTGCGCACAATGCGGTGCTTGATGTCGCCATCTAGCGTCCATCCCTGTTCCCTTGAAACGATCGGCAACCTGCATTACTCTTGTGCCCATGTGCAGAACGCCGAGACGTCATGGGTTTTTTCACTCGATTGCCCTGTTGAGCCTCTTCCTCGCATTGATCGGGACTTGGGGGTGCACCAAGAGCTTGAGGCCCGAACGGCCGAGAACCACAGCTCAAGGTGTCCAATTCACCGTATCAGCACCAGGAGCCAAGGCTGTCTGTCTCGTCGGATCCTTCAATGGCTGGGTGAAACATGCGACACCGATGACGGTCGTAGATGGAACGGTCTGGTCAGTGGTCGTGCCCTTGAAGGAAGGGGAGTATCCCTTCATGTATGTCATTGACGAAGGACAGTGGATCACACCGCCACATGCCGACGATTTTGTTACAGATGGATTCGGGCAGACAAATGGCATAGTGGTGGTACGGTAAACGCCCATGATGAACGGGACTGTTACACGATACATCATCCTAAGCATGGCACTGACGCACTGGATCGGCCCTGTCCAGGCGGAATCTCTTTCGGATCAAGATCGAGCTGAGATCAATCGGCTGCGGGCTGCGCAAGGCCATTCGTCCGACGATATCACCCCTCTCCTTGAACAAGTCAATAAGGCCGGTGAACGAGGTCTGCCAGTTGAATCACTGGCCAATAAAGTGAAAGAGGGGCTAGCGAAAGGAATCGATCCCAAGCGAATCGATCCGGTGCTTCGACAGATGACCTTTCGTCTTGAGTCTGCGCATGAAGTGTTGCAAGAGGCGAAGGGCCGCGGCATGGCCGAGGGGAACCGGCAGCGTGCGCTGGAAACCATGGCGGAAGCATTTGCGCGTGGAGCGACGGCGGACGAGGTACGGGAGCTGAGCAGACTGTCTCAGGAAGGCCGTCATAAGGCGACTCAGGAGGAACTTGCCGCCGGCGCGAAAAGCCTAGCCGTGATGAAAGAAGGAAAGATTTCATCGAATGATGGAACGGCCTTGGTCGGTGAGGGGATCAAACAAGGGTATCGCTCTTCTGATCTTTTGGATCTGGGGCGCGAGGTCAAACGGCGCGGATCTGATTTTCAGGAAGGTCGCGCCAGTCTGAAAGCTCTTCGCGAGCAGGTCCGACGTGGAGAACGTGGTGACCGCCTCTTTAAGGACAAAGATCGCGGTGAATCCGGCAGTGGGTCAGGTCGCGGCGAGCGTGGTGATCGAGGAGATCGCGATGATCGGGAAGACCGAGGTGGGCGAGACGACTCGGATCGGGAGCGTGTCGATCGATCTGATCGCTTAGATCGGTCGGATCGATCCGGGCGCGGAGATCGGTCGGATCGTATCGAACGGCCTGAGAAGGTGGAACGACCCGATCGCTCCGATCGGTCCGGTCGTGGAAGAGACTGAGCAGGCCAAAAACGTTGGTTTCCTGAACTCCAATTCTCACGATCGATACCCACCCCGTACCAAATTCCTTGGGTGTTATTGGGCACGCCGTGACACGCAGAAGAGGCTTCTCATATTCGGAAGGCTACGATCCTTTTCCTCTCTTAAGATCCCCTGCTAGAATGCCCTTATGGAAGTCATTGCCACTCACAGCAATGCGGATTTCGATGGGTTAGCCTCCATGGTGGCTGCACGGAAGCTTTTTCCCGACGCCATGCTGGTCCTGCCGGCTGGAGCGCAAGAAACGGTTCGTAATTTTCTGGCCGACCATGACATTGGCATCAGTAAGCTCAAAGGGCTCGACCTTTCTCAGGTCACCAGGCTGATCCTCGTCGATACCCAAGACCCCGATCGAATCGGATCGCTCAAGTCTTGTGTGGACAACCTTTCGGTCGAGATCGTGGTGTTCGATCATCATGTGGATGAGGCTTCTCCCTGTGCCGGTCGATCGCCTTTGTCTCTCGTGGAGCCTGTCGGCGCAACGACGACATTGCTGATTGAACTGCTTCGCAAACGGCAGATCGCCGTGACACCCTTCGAAGCCACGGTCTTGGCGTTGGGACTTTATGAAGAAACCGGTTCGTTTGGGTTTACCTCCACGACTGTGCGGGATCTCAATGCCGGGGCGTTTCTTCTTGAATGTAAAGCGGATTTGACTATGGTGATGGATGTGCTTCGTCGCCCACTGGATCCCGATACTGTCGCCCTTCTCAACGACCTGATGGAGCATAGCGAGTTGCACTACCTGGAGGGCCGAAAGGTGTTGGTGGCGACCAGCACGATTGATCGTCGTCGCGGGGAAGCAGCCGGCGTGGTCCATTTGCTCGCAGAAATGCAGGGGATCGATGCCGTTGTCGTGGCGGTGATGATGGAAGATCGGGTTCAGGTGATCGGCAGAAGCCGCCGATCCGAGATCGACGTCGGGTGGATCGCACGGGAGTTCGGTGGCGGAGGACATGCGGTGGCCGCTGCTGCAACGGTCAAAGGTCACACACTCGCGGAAGTCAAAGAGAAACTTGTGGGACTCCTGACCACACACTATCGCCCGACCTTGCTGGCGCAAGATGTCATGACCCGTCCGGTGAAGGCCATCGAGGGCGGCACGACGGTCACTGAGGCCGGGAACCGGATGACCGCCTATGGACTCAATGTGTTCCCGGTTCTGGCTGACAATGGCCGGTACGCTGGACTGGTCAGTCGGGAGTTGATTCAAAAGGCCTTGTTTCATCGACTGGGTAAGATGGCCGTACGGGATATCATGCAGACTGATGCCTATGCCGCTCAAATGGAAACACCCTTTCATGATATCGAAACGGCCATGATCGAGCGGAACCAGCGGTTTGTTCCGATCATCGAGGAAGCCAACGTGGTGGGCGTCATTACCAGAACGGATCTGCTACGTACCCTGCATGACGACGTCTTGAAGGGCGCTCGAATGCAGGCTCAACGGCCAGGCGAAGGTGAGGCTGCGATCGGAGGGCCGCACCGTAACGTGAAGGGGTTACTCCGGAGTCGGTTGCCCCATCGCCTTGTGACATTGCTGGAGCAAGGCGGGCAGTTGGCCGACCGTTGCGAGGTCTCCCTCTTCGTCGTCGGCGGGTGCGTGCGAGATCTGTTGCTGGGCATCAAGAACTTGGATTTGGATCTCGTGGTCGAAGGCGACGGAATCGCCTTCGCACGAAAGCTGGGCGATGTACTGCATGCGCGGGTCAAGGTCCACGAACGATTCGGTACGGCCATCGTCTTGCTGCCGGATGGATTCAAGCTGGATGTCGCCACGGCCAGAACGGAGTATTACGAATTCCCCACGGCTCTGCCGACAGTGGAACAAAGCTCAATCAAGAAGGATCTGTATCGCCGTGACTTCACGATCAATGCCTTGGCGGTCCGTTTGAACGGAAAGGGCTTCGGAGACATTCTTGATTTTTATGGAGGTCAACGTGATCTCAATGAAAAGGTGATCCGAGTCTTGCACGGATTGAGTTTTGTCGAAGATCCCACTCGTGTGTTTCGCGCGATTCGATTCGAAACCAGGTTCGGGTTCCATTTGGGGAAAGACACCGTGGCATTGATCGCGGGCGCCGTGAAGATGAATTTATTTCACCGGCTATCAGGCCATCGGCTGCTGGAGGAACTCAAGCTCCTGTTGAGCGAGCGTGCGTGCAAGCAGGCGGTTAAACGATTGGCGGAATCGAACCTGATCCAGTTTATCCATCCGAAGTTAAAATGGTCGACCAGATTGGAGGCGCTGCTTGACGGAGTCGATGAATCGATCGATTGGTACCGCCTATTATATTTAGACCGCAAGATGGATAGCTGGCTGGTCTATGTTGCGGCATTCCTCGAAGTGTTGCCGGGACGTGCCGTGGTCGAGGTATTGAAGCGCTTTCCGTTTTCAGAATTGGAGGCCGACCGGCTCAGAACATCCCGTATCGGGGGGCAGGCTATTCTGCGACGCCTTGGAAAGAAACCGGAACCAAAGGCATCCGAGGTCCATCGTCTGCTCTCAGGACTATCCGATGAGACACTGTTGAGCCTCATGGCCAAGAGCAAGGGAGAGACGGTGAAGCGGCAGGTCTCAGCCTTCCTCACGACCTATCAGCATGTGAAGCCAACCTTGACCGGGACCGATCTCAAGGCGATGGGATTGAAACCTGGCCCGCAGTTCAAGAAAATTCTCGACCGATTGCTCGCCGCACACCTAGACGGCGAGGTAAGAACTGAAGCAGAGGAACGACGGTTCGTTCAACAGGTGATTCACGACTCAAAATGAATGGTTGGAAACACCGGAAATCCAGGTGAGCCGGTTCAACCGCCTACGTGTCTTCCCATAGCTTGAATCGAAGCGAACCCTTCGAAATAGAGCCTTCCCATAAGAATGTTCATACTGTCTTACCCCACGCCTCGCAGGAGATCTCTCTATAAGTAGTTGTAAAGTTGTCAGTTTCTCGAAGGAAGCCTCGCTCGTCCACATATCCAGGCATGGTGTAGACCACGACCTGTCCTCAATAAATAGATCGTTATTGCCGATATTTAGTCATTGCTATGCTTGATGATCCAATTTGGCAGATCTGTATCTATGGGCTCTGTGTCGGCGTGGTGATTGCCGTCATGTTGGGACTTCCACCCTTGCTTGGCGAGCGCCACTGGCGGAAGCACGACCGTCGAACCGAAAGCGCGACGGCCATTCCCTATGAATGTGGGATCCGGCCGACCGGCAACGCCCAAGTCCGTCCACCGGTCCAATACTATTTGATCGCCATGTTCTTCGTCATTTTTGATGTGGAGGCGGCGTACCTCTATACCTGGGCAGTCGCTGTGCCGGAGACCGGCTGGCTTGGCTTTATCGAAGTGACGATCTTTGTGACCATTCTCTTGGCATCTCTTGCGTATTTATGGCTCACCGGAGCGCTCGACTGGCATGCACAGTCCCAACGTCCGCGAGCCCGTCACCAGCAGAAGCCTCGGATACAACAGTCAACGGAGTTCTACGATGACCGAGTGGCGTAACGGACGACTGGAGGGTGTGCGGATCACCGATGGTGGTGACGGGTCATTGACCGCTGTCGTTGGCGACTCGGTTCTCTTTGCACGACTACAAGACCTCCTCGCGTGGGGACGGAAGAATTCACTCTGGCCGTTGAACTTCGGGTTGTCGTGTTGTTTCGTCGAAATGGCGACAAGTCTGACCAGTGTCTATGACGTCTCTCGATTTGGTGCCGAAGTCGTCCGTGGTTCACCACGGCAAGCTGATGTGTTGGTCGTGTCGGGAACCGTATTTTTGAAGGTTGCCCCCGTCATCAAACAACTCTACGAGCAGATGCTGGAGCCGCGTTGGGTGATTTCGATGGGGTCCTGCTCGAACTCCGGAGGCATGTTCGATGCCTATTCGGTCGTGCAAGGTGTCGATAAATTCATTCCCGTGGATGTGTACATGCCGGGATGCCCTCCGCCTCCGCACGCGTTTATGGAATGCCTGCTGCTGCTTCAGAACATGGTGGGATCAGAGCGCCGTCCTTTAAGCTGGCATTTCGGTCCGCAAGAGGTTCAGAAGCCGATCATGCCCTCGATGCGGGACACGAAACGAGCGGAGCGGATGAGTCAGCGTGAATATGCCGGCGTCGATGTGCTTCCCCGCACCGATCTGCTCTCTCCGCACTTTGCCGGACAACCACACGGTCTTTCGAAAGCGAAGTCATGACTCCACGATCATCGACCCTTCAAGAAACGTCGAGAGGCGAACGGACGAGCCTGGTCACCGAGCTCGAACGTCACTTCGGATCCGAAGGTTGGCTGAAGGCCGTGCAAAACACAATGGATGACATCCCGACCCTGTGGGTGGAGAAGCATCGCCTTCCGGAAATTCTTCGGCATGTCAAGTCCGAGCTTCCTCGCCCCTTTCCCATGCTGTTCGACCTGAGTGCAACAGATGAACGGCTCCGCCGACATCATGACGGACTACCGATCGGAACCTTTACCGTGTTCTATCACCTCTTTTCGTTTGAGCGGAACCAATCCCTCCGCATCAAGGTAGCGCTCGACAGTGAGGCACTCTCGCTACCGTCAAGCATAGCGCTGTGGCCAAACGCCGATTGGTACGAACGCGAGATCTACGACATGTTCGGGATTCGTTTCGACGGACATCCCTTTCTCCGTCGCCTTCTCATGCCCTCCTGGTGGGAGGGGTATCCGCTTCGCAAGGATCATCCCTCGCGCGCGACGGAAATCGGGCAGTTCCAACTGCCCCCGGAGAAGCTGGTCATGACCCAGGAATCGTTGCAATTCAAGCCAGAGGACTGGGGCTTGGCTCGCACCTATCATGACCACGATTCCGACTTTGACTATATGTTCATCAACCTCGGTCCGGCCCATACCGGCACGCATGGCGTCCTTCGACTTGTGGCACAGCTTGCGGGTGAGGAAATCATCAATATCGTGCCGGATATCGGCTTCCACCATCGCGCACAGGAAAAGATCGCCGAACGGCAAACCTGGCATTCCTTCATTCCCTACACCGATCGCGTGGACTACCTTCAGGGCGTGCTGAATGAGATGCCGTACTGTCTCTCGGTCGAACGATTGGCAGGCATCACCGTGCCACCACGTGCACAAGTGATCCGGGTCATGATGTCCGAATTCTATCGGATTGCGAGCCATCTCGTCTGGTACGGGACCTTTGCGGCAGATATCGGCGCCTTGTCACCGGTCTTTTACATGTTCAACGACCGGGAGCGCATCCTCGCGATTGCCGAAGCCATTTGTGGAGGCCGGATGCATCCGAATTGGCTCCGGATCGGTGGGGTGGCCCGTGATCTTCCGATTGGATGGGATGCGCTGGTCCGACAGTTCGTCGATTGGTTTCCCAGCCGACTCGATGACTATGAGCGCCTGGTAATGGACAATCCGATTCTCAAACAACGGACCGTCGGAATCGGGGTCTTGTCCCTCGAGGACGCGATTGCATGGGGCGCCACTGGTCCGATGCTGCGTGCCTGCGGCTTACCCTGGGATTTGCGCAAAGCCCGTCCGTACTCCGGTTATGAGCAGTTCGATTTTGAGGTTCCCGTCGCGTCCAACGGCGATTGTTATGATCGTGCCGTGGTACATGTTTTGGAGTTGCGTCAGTCGTTGGCAATCATTCGTCAGTGCCTGAACGCCATGCCATCCGGTCCCTATACATCCCTCGATCCGCTCACGACTCCGCCGCTGAAGACACACACGATGCAGGACATCGAAACGCTCATCAATCATTTTGTTGGAGTCAGTTGGGGACCGGTACTTCCACCGGGTGAAGCAGAAATTCCCACAGAATCCTCAAAAGGTCAGACCAGTTATTACCTGACGAGTGATGGCTCACAGCTTTCATACAGGACGAGAATCCGCACCCCCTCGTTCGCCCACATTCAGATGGTGCCACTTATGGCACGAGGAGAATTGCTGTCGGATCTCTTGGCCGTCTTAGGCAGTGTGGATTATGTGCTGTCGGATGTGGATCGGTAAACGCGTGCGGCACGGTTCAGCCGTGCCATACCTTCAACGCTAAGGATAGGTCGCGAGATGCTGTCAGACACAGAACGCCGAGAACTCGAAGAAGCCGTGAAACATTACCCTGACAAACGGGGAGCGGCCATCGATGCCCTGCTGACCATCCAACGACGACGTGGGTGGATCTCGGACGACTCGCTCCTCGAGATTGCCCAATTTCTTGAGATCACGGTCGAGGAGCTGGATAGCGTCGCCACGTTCTACAACCTCGTCTTTCGGAAACCCGTCGGTCGGCATGTCGCCTTCATGTGCGACAGTATCAGTTGTTGGATCAAGGGCTGTGAGCGAGTGCAAGAGCAGATCAAGAAACTCTACGACGTGGAGTTAGGCCAGACGACGTCCGATGGACGTCTGACCCTGTTACCGATTGCGTGTTTAGGGCAGTGCGGACGGGCACCGGCCATGATGATCGATCAGGATGTACATGGCGATGTTACGCCCGACACGATTGAACAGATCGTGGAGAAATACAAGTAACTGGTGAACTGAAGGGAGTGGACAGGAACACGAACCTCTAAACTATTCACCGTTTACATTTCACACTTCACCACTGAACACCATGGAACGACCACTCACTCAACATACTCATCCGGACGGTACGACGCGAACCTTTCGTGAGTATGTGCAGGACGGAGGATATCGCGGTCTTCAGCGGCTTGCCTCCGGGTTGGCCCCCAAAGATGTGCAGCGGCTGGTAAGTGAGGCGGGATTGCGCGGAAGGGGCGGCGGAGGTTTCCCCACCGGCACCAAGTGGAGCTTTGTCCCGATGGGTCCCGATGCGCCGAAGCCAAAATATATCGTCGCCAACGGCGATGAAATGGAACCAGGCACGTTTAAGGATCGTGTGCTGATGGAGGGGGATCCCCATGGCCTTGTCGAAGGCATGATTCTGGCGGGGTATGCCCTGGATGCGGAGGTCGGCTACATTTTCTTGCGTGGGGAATATCATCTGTCCGCCCAACGGTTAAACCAAGCCATTGCAGAAGCCTACGCAGAAGGCTATCTCGGAAAAACCATTCCGGGAACTGGATTTCGCTTCGACCTGCACCTACATGCCAGCGCTGGCCGCTATATCTGTGGCGAAGAAACAGCACTGATCAATGCGTTGGAAGGCAAACGAGCCGTTCCACGAGCGAAACCTCCCTTTCCACAGACGGTCGGCCTATGGGGACAACCGACTGTCGTACAGAACGTGGAAACCTTCTACAACCTCCCTCATATCGTGAACCACGGCGCTGCGTGGTATCACGGTCTGAGTCGTACGCAGGACGGCGGCACAAAGATCTATGGAGTGAGTGGACGCGTCACCCATCCTGGTTGGTGGGAACTGCCGCTCGGGACGACGGCCCGTGAAATATTGGAGGAACATGCCGGTGGAATGCTGAAGGGCGTGCACTTTCGCGGCGTCTTGCCCGGCGGTATCTCCACGGCATTTTTGATTGAAGGGCACCTCGATCTTCCCTTGGACTTTTCTTCGCTCCCAGCGCAGGTCGGTCGACTTGGGACCGGGACCATGATCGTCCTTGACGATCACACCTGTCCTGTCGGGTTTGTCCTAAATCTTGAACGATTCTTTGCCCGTGAATCGTGCGGATGGTGTACTCCCTGTCGGGAAGGGTTGCCGTGGGTGGCACGAATTCTTACGTCTTTCGAGGAAGGACATGCCAGCAAGGATGATCTGGCACTATTGGACATGCACACGAAGTGGCTTGCTCCAGGTCATACGTTCTGTGGTCTTGCCCCCGGTGCGATGGCACCTCTGCAATCAGCGTTGCAGTATTTTCGTGACGATTTCGAGCAACACATCAGTCGAGGACGTTGTCCGTGGCGTCACAAGCCTGCGCAACTGAAGGTGTTGGTCTAACCATGGCGACCATCATCGTTGATAACAAGTCGTATACCGTCGATGAGCGGCAGAATTTGCTGGCCGCCTGTCTCGGGCATGGGCTGAACGTGCCTTATTTCTGTTGGCATCCGGCGATGGGATCGGTCGGAGCCTGCCGCCAATGCGCGGTCAAACAGTTCAAAGATGATCGTGATCAGTCTGGTCGGCTGGTGATGTCCTGCATGACGCCGGTGACCAATGGCACTCGTATCTCAATTGACGATCCAGAAGCCAAAGCCTTTCGTGCGTCTGTCATCGAATGGCTCATGGTGAACCATCCACACGACTGTCCCGTGTGTGACGAAGGAGGGGAGTGCCATTTACAGGATATGACGGTCATGACCGGACATGTCTACCGGCGCTATCGCTTCCCGAAACGGACCCACCGCAACCAGTCGCTCGGTCCGTTCATTCGTCATGAAATGAATCGGTGCATCCAGTGCTACCGTTGCGTACGCTTTTATCGAGACTATGCGGGTGGTCGAGACCTCAATGTCTTCGGGTCGCATGATGCGCTGTATTTTGGGCGGGAACAGGATGGGACCCTGGAGAATGCATTCAGCGGCAATCTTGTGGAGGTCTGTCCGACCGGTGTGTTCACCGACAAGACGTTCTTCCATCACTACACCAGGAAATGGGATCTTCAATCCGCCCAATCGATCTGTTCCCATTGCAGTCTTGGCTGTAATACTACCGCGAGTGAACGCTCGGGCATTCTTCGGCGGATCACCAATCGCTTTAACAGCCAGGTGAACGGCTACTTTCTCTGCGATCGGGGTCGATTTGGGTACGAGTATGTCAATAGCGACAAACGGATCAGGCACGCTCGTGTGCGACCGGATCAGAATCGTACCAAATCGGCACAACCCCAGGAGGCATCTGAGGTTCTTAATATTATCGGAGAGCGTTTACGGTCTGCCCATGGGCTCATTGGCATTGGGTCGCCTCGCGCGTCCCTCGAGGCCAATGTGGCCCTCCGGACCTTGGTCGGACCGCAACAGTTTATTCTTGGAATCAACGAACACGAACACCAGCTTCTCTCCAAAGTTTTCAACGTGCTCCAGACCGGACCGGTGCCCTCCGCGTCCATTCATGACGCAGAACAAGCCGATGCGGTCCTTGTCCTTGGCACTGATCTGCTGAACGAAGCTCCCCGCCTCGCGCTTGCTCTTCTCCAGTCCATCCGCCAACAGCCGATGGAACGAGTAGACGAATTGAAGATTCCACGATGGGATGAGGCGGCTGTGCGGAACGCCGTGCAAAACAGACGAGGCCCTCTCTTCCTCGCAGGGTCTCAGCGAACGTGGTTTCATGACTATGCAACGGACTCCTATTTTGCCGCACCGGACGATATTGCACGACTAGGGTTCGCAGTGGCTGAACACATCGCACCCGATGCGCCTACGGTGTCGGATCTTCCCGACAACGTCACCATTCTCGCTCGGCGCGTTGCCAAGTCACTGAGCGGTGCGCAACGTCCGCTGATCATCGCCGGAACGGGTAGTGGCTCTCTCGCGATGATTGAAGCAGCAGCCAATGTTGCCTGGGCCTTGCACCGCCAGGGGAAACAGTCCCGGCTCAGCTTCGTTCTTCCTGAGTGTAATAGTACAGGTCTTGCGTTGCTTGGTGGCGGACGCTTGCAAGACGCCTTCGACTCGATCAGTCAGGGAAAGGCCGATACGGTGATCGTGCTGGAGAACAACTTGTACCGACGAGCGGAGGAGGAACAAGTCGATGCCTTCTTCGATACCGCACATACCGTGATTGTCATCGATTCCCTCGAGAATCGCACAACGGCAAAAGCCGACGTACTGCTTCCGACCGCGACTGCCCCTGAATCCGATGGAACATTCGTGAGTCAAGAGGGCCGAGCCCAACGGTTCTATCAAGTGTTTATTCCGGAGGGCGAGATTCGGGAAAGTTGGCGGTGGCTCAGTGAGCTGGCCCGCGCTGCATCACAGGAGACAGATGTCGACCGTGGAGTAGCGACCTGGCACAACTACGACGATGCGGTCTCGGCCACGGCCAGAGCTGCTCCCGAACTCGCTCACACTGGGAAGGTCGCACCTTCGGCGAGCTTCCGCCTCATGGGGCAAAAAATTCCCCGACAGTCTGATCGATGCAGTGGGCGCACATCCCTGATCGCTCATCTGACCGTCCATGAACCGCCTCCCCCTGTCGACCACGACTCGCCGCTCGGCTTCACAATGGAGGGATATCGAGGGCCACTTCCGTCACCACTCATTTCCCAATTCTGGGCTCCCGGCTGGAATTCGATCCAGGCCGTGAATACGTATCAGGACGAAGTCGGCGGACCGTTGCGTGATGAAATGCCGGGCGTTCGGCTCATCGAGCCGGTTGCCACGCAGGCACCAGCTTGGTTCACCGCCATTCCACATCTGTTTCAGCCACGCTCCGATCAATGGTTGCTCCTGGCAAGACCAGCCCTGTTTGGGAGCGACGAACTCAGTAATCAATCGTCGGCGATTGCCGAACGGATTGCCCAACCGTTTCTGTCCTTGCATCTATCAGATGGTGCGCGGCTCAGTCTCGATGACCACAGCATGATTGACCTGACGTTGCAGGGGACGACGTACCGCCTTGCTGTACACCTCGATCCTTACACTCCGGTCGGTACGGCAGGTCTCTTCCTTGGGACTGAGGTCTCTAGTGGACAGGTGCCGGCCTGGGTCGACCTCTTCAAGGCGATCACGACTGAGCAACAACGGAGGGTCGCATGATTGACTGGAGCCACACAGCCCTCACGATCGCGGTCGTTCTAGGCGGTGGGCTGACGCTGGCGGGGATGCTCATCTGGGTCGAACGTCGTCTGCTCGGGGTCTGGCAGGAGCGATATGGCCCCAACCGTCTTGGGCCAGGCGGATGCCTGCAATCACTCGCAGATATGATCAAGATCTTCACGAAAGAAGATTGGATTCCGCCCTTCGCGGATAAAGCGGTCTTCGTGATCACACCGGCCATCGTCGTGATCACCGCACTCATGTCGTTTGCCGTCGTGCCGATCGCCCCCAACTTCGTCGTGGCTGATCTCAATATGGGGGTCATGTTCTTCTTAGCCATGTCGAGCCTCGCGGCCTACAGCGTCATTATTGGAGGCTGGGCCTCCAATAATAAGTTCGCGTTTCTTGGGAGTCTCAGGGCGATCGCGCAGTTATTGAGTTACGAAGTCTTTATGGGGCTCTCGCTGATGGGCGCCGTGCTGTTGGCCGGGTCGTTCAACCTGAGCGACATTGTGGAGGCACAACGACATCAATGGTTTGTCGTTCCCCAATTTCTTGGATTTCTCGGGTTCTTCATGGCGGGACTGGCTGAAGCCCATCGCACTCCGTTCGATATGCCTGAGGCAGAAGCGGAGCTGGTCGCCGGTTATCACTCGGAATACAGCGGGATGAAATTCGGGATGTTTTTTGTCGGCGAATACCTCAGCGTGATCTTGCTCTCAGCGATGACTGTGATCCTTTTCTTCGGAGGCTGGCACGGACCTTGGCTCCCGCCGGTGGTCTGGTTTGCCTTGAAGATGTTCGGCTTCATCGCCCTGATCATCCTGATTCGTGCAACCTGGCCACGATTCCGATTTGATCAGCTGCTGACCTTCGGGTGGAAAGTCGTGATGCCGCTCGCGTTGATTAATCTTTTGGTGACGGGTGGGGTGGTGCTGTGGAGAGCGGGATGACCGGGATTTATCAGGTCATCGCGAGCACGGAACTGATCCAATGCGAAGGCAAATCATCCCGGTAGAACGGCTTGACGTATGATGAACACGTGGACCTATGCTCGTAATCTGGTCGTGGGGTTATGGATCGTCTTTAAGCGAACCTTTGCGAAGCCGGTCACGGTTCAGTATCCGGAAGAGCGGCCGTATTTGCCTCCACGTTGGCGTGGACGAATCGTGCTCACCCGAGATCCTGACGGAGAAGAGCGCTGTGTCGCGTGTTACCTCTGTTCTGCGGCTTGTCCGGTGGATTGCATCGCGTTGCAGGCCGCGGACAATCCGGATGCGCACGAACGCCGCTATCCTGAGTTCTTCAGGATCAACTTTTCGCGCTGCATCTACTGTGGAATGTGTGAGGAAGCCTGTCCGACCAATGCCATTCAGCTCATTCCGGACTTTGAACAAAGTGAATATGCCCGACGAAACCTCGTCTATGAAAAGGAAGACCTCCTCATCAACGGTACGGGCAAGTACCACGACTACAATTTTTATCGAGTGGCCGGCGTGAGAACTCGTGACAAAGATAAGGGACAAGGTGCGAATGAACTCTCACCAGTCGATGTGAGGAGTTTAATGCCGTAGGAAACGGGAGCATATAGCAAATGGCGTATAGCACAAGCAGCTCAGCCCACTTTCCGTGCTAGCGCCATAAGCCATATGCCATAAGCTCTTATGGAAGTTTTATTCTATATCGCGGCTACCGTGACGGTTCTGGCGACTCTGCGTGTCATCACGCACGTGCATCCTGTCCATGCGCTGCTCTATCTGGTCGTCGCGCTGATCGCGCTGGCGCTGATTTTCTATTTACTCGGCGCGCAGTTTGCCGCGGCACTCGAAATCATTATCTACGGCGGTGCCATCATGGTGCTTTTCATTTTCGTCGTGATGCTCCTGGGGCCACTCGCGGCCGAACAGGAACGGACGTGGCTCACGCCTGGTGCATGGCTCGGCCCCAGCATCTTAGCGCTGGTGCTCCTAGGTGAAGTCGGATACCTCATTGCGGTCGGAGACCACACCGCGCTCACTGTTTCGGAACCCAGACAGAAAGGGATCTCCATCGCTCTCTACGGCCCCTATATCATCGCGGTCGAACTGGCTTCCATGCTGTTACTACCTGGGCTGATCGGTGCCTATCACTTGGGGCGTCGTATGTCGAAGGAGTCTCGGTCATGTTGAGCACGCCCGCACTCGTGTTGGCTATCGTGTTGTTTGGCCTGGGATTGATCGGTCTCTTGAGCAGGAGGAACATCCTGTACATGCTCCTGTCGCTCGAAATCATGTTGAATGCCGCTGCTCTCGCATTCATTGCGGGAGGGGCCCGTTGGGGACAGGTCGACGGCGAGATCATGTTCTTGTTCATCCTCACCCTGGCGGCGGCTGAAGTTTCTGTAGCACTGGGGATTGTGCTGCAGCTGTCACATCGGTTTCGAACAGTGGACGCCGATGCATTGTGCGAGCTGAGAGGATGAAAGAACGTGAGGAATAAGGCGTAAGGTGAGTATGCTGAAATTACTGTGGCTTATCCCAGTCCTTCCGCTCACGGGTTTTCTGGTGCTGGCCCTGTGTGGCAGGCGACTGAGCCGGCACCAGATCGCCTGGGTCGGTTGCGGTTCGGTAGGCGCGGCAGCCATGACTACCGCGTTTGTCGCCGCGGATTTTCTCGGCGTCTTTCCCGATCGTGAGTCCTACCATCAAACACTGTGGAACTGGATCGACACCTCCGGGATGACGGTTGGCGTCTCCTGGTACCTGGATGCGCTCTCACTCTTGATGGTGGTGGTGATCACCGGCGTCGGCTTCTTGATCCACCTCTACTCCACCGAATACATGGCTCACGATGATGGGTACGCCAGATTTTTTGCCTACATGAATCTGTTTGTGGCCGCCATGCTGACACTGGTGTTGGCCGACAATCTCCTTCTGCTCTACTTGGGCTGGGAAGGGGTGGGACTTTGCAGCTATCTGTTGATCGGATTTTGGTATCGCGAACCGGAATACGGCACCGCTGCGCAGAAGGCCTTTATCGTCACACGGATTGGAGATACGGCGTTGGCCATTGGGCTCTTCATCCTATTCACGCAGTTTACGAGCTTGTCGATTCAACAAGTCCAGAGCCTTGCCGTGGAAGCCTGGCCGGTGGGCTCGAATCTAGCGATGATCGTCGCAGTGCTCTTCCTGATCGGGGCAGTTGGGAAGTCGGCGCAGTTGCCGCTTCAGGTGTGGCTGCCGGACGCGATGGCTGGTCCCACGCCGGTCAGTGCGCTCATCCATGCGGCCACGATGGTGACGGCGGGTGTCTACCTCATCGCCCGGATGCACCATCTGTTTGCACTCGCGCCGATGGTGCAAGAGGTGATCGCGGTGCTTGGCCTCGTAACGTTACTGCTAGCGGCAACCAGCGCGCTGGTTCAGCATGACATTAAGCGGGTGCTCGCCTATTCGACCATGAGCCAGATCGGCTATATGTTTCTGGCGCTCGGCGTCGGAGCCTGGTCTGCCGCGCTGTTTCATTTTCTGACCCATTCATGTTTTAAGGCGTTGCTCTTTCTAGCGGCTGGATCCGTGATCCACAGCCTCCACCACGAACAGGACATTTTCAAGATGGGTGGGCTCCGGCGACATCTTCCATGGACCTTCTGGACGTTCCTGATCGGGGCGGCAGCCATGTCCGGTGTCCCCCTCATTACGTCCGGGTTTTACAGCAAAGACTGGATCCTGTGGTCGGTCTGGTCGTCTCCCATTAGCCACCGATGGATATGGTTCGGTGCAGTATTCGGGGCCCTGCTGACCGGCCTCTATAGTTTCCGGCTGATCTTTCAGGTCTTTTTTGGAGAAGTGCGTACACAACCGACCGGTGAACCAGGTCTGGCGATGCGTGGGCCGCTGGTGGTACTGGCGTTCTTGGCGCTTACCGTCGGCTTTCTCGAGATGCCCCACACGCTCGGGAATGTGACGGTGTTCAGTCACTACTTGTCGCATGCGCTCCCGACCACGGAACTGCTGCCGGGAATGGATGAGTCGAGTGAGGCCCGCGAACAGCTGGCCGTCACAGTTGCGGCCCTACTCGGGATCGGCCTTGCCGCGCTTCTATTCCTACCAGGTTCCAGACCCGCGTCGCGATTGGCAGACCAATCGACAGATCGTCCTTCCATGACCTTCCTGCAAGGTGGGTGGGGATTCGATCGACTGTATGATCGCCTGTTCGTGCGGCCCTGGTTTTCTCTAACACGGAATCCTAGTGACATGCTTGATCGTGGATACGAATGGCTCGCTGTGTGCGCTGAGTCTTGTCATGGCTGGATGAGCCACACGCAGACGGGGCAGGTCCGGTGGTATGCCGCCACCGTCGCCGTTGGCACACTTGTCCTGCTCGGTCTGTTTGCGATGTGATGGTTATGATGCTCTGGCTACTCATACTCATCCCTCTTCTCGCGGCGCCCTTCGCATGGCTGGGGCAACAATGGTCTCGCTCGGCTCCTCGTATGATCGCGCTCGGGGCCTTGTCCGTTGATGTTCTGCTGGCACTCTTCCTCTGGAACCACGGTGATTCGGTTCAGGCCTCGGGTCACGGATCCTGGCTTGTTGAAAGTCACATCAGTTGGATTCCCCGCTGGGGAATCAGCCTGCATCTTGGTCTCGATGGGCTCAGCCTCATCCTGATTGTGCTCACGGCCTTCATCGGTGTCATCGCGACTATTGCCTCCTGGACAGAAATCCGGAGTCGTGTCGGACTGTTTCACTGTAACGTCTTACTCGCGCTGGGTGGAGTGATCGGGGTGTTTTTGGCGATCGATCTGTTTCTGTTTTTCTTTTTTTGGGAGCTCATGCTTGTTCCCATGTATCTCCTGATCGTGATCTGGGGCCATGCACAGCGCCGGGATGCCTCATTCAAGTTTTTCCTCTTTACCCAGGCAGGGAGTTTGGTGTTGCTGGTGGCGATTGTGGCCCTCGCGCTCCTGCATCAACAGGCGACCGGACGGCCGAGTTTCGACTATGCCGACCTGATCGGACTGACCCTAACCAACGAGATGGCCCGATGGTTGATGGTGGCATTTCTCATCGGTTTTCTCGTGAAGCTGCCGGCTCCTCCGTTTCATACATGGTTGCCGGACACCTACACAGAGGCACCAACCGGGGCGACGATCATTCTCGCAGGGATCTTGGCGAAAACCGGGGCCTATGGTCTGTTACGGTTCACGATTCCGTTGTTTCCTGAGGCAATGAGCGAAATCTCGCCCATCGTGATGGGGCTTGGTGTGGTCGGGATTCTCTATGCAGCGCTATTGGCCTGTGCGCAAACGGATATCAAGCGACTAGTGGCCTACAGCAGCATCAGCCACATGGGATTCATCTTGATCGGCGCCTTCGCCGGGACAGAGTTGGCCCTGCAAGGAGTCGTGATGCAAATGGTGGCGCATGGGCTGAGTACCGGCGGCCTTTTTCTGCTGGCTGGTACGCTTGAGGAGCGCTACCAAACGAGGGAGATGGGCCACATGGGAGGACTGTGGAGCGTGATGCCACGTCTTGCGACGATGACGCTCTTCTTTGCCTGCGCGTCATTGGGGTTGCCGGGCCTGGCCAATTTCGTCGGTGAATTCCTCGTCCTGTTCGGTTCCTATGCGACTCAACCATTCATGATCATCCTGGCGTCCCTCGGCATGGTCATGGCAGCCATTTATTCTTTGGGTATGATGCAACGCACATTCTTTGGGCGGCAACAGGACACCCGCCCAGTTCCGGACCTATCGAATGTCGCATTTGGAACCGTCCTGGTTATCGCAGTCCTACAGATCTGGTTGGGGCTGTATCCGAGGGTAGTCTTGACCACTGCACAACCGGTCATGGAACAGCTGGTACAAGCTACAGTCGCATCAGCGAATCTGATTCACTCGCGATCTGAATCCCTGCTGTCGTCTCATATCGTCACATCGCAGGGGACTATCCCATGATACTCCAAGACTTCATCGCCCTTTCACCAATTCTGGACCTGGGAATCTTCTCCCTCGTCACCATGCTCGCGATCGCCTTCGGGCGACATCATGCACGCATTGCGGTCTTTGCCTTTCTGTCCTGTCTGCTCACCCTGGCGACATTACCCTGGGCGGCCACGGTGGCCCCACGAGCCGTGACGACCTTGCTGGTCGTGGATGGACATGCCTTGTTGTACATGGGGCTCGTCTTGACAGCGACGATGGTCATCATCGCATTGTCGTATCGATATTTGAATTTCCAGTTTCGTGAAAAGGAAGGCGTGGAGGAGTACTATCTGCTCCTGCTACTGGCCACCTTTGGGGCATTGGTCATCACCACGGCGGCGCACTTCGTATCGTTTTTCCTTGGGTTCGAACTTCTCGGTCTGTCCCTCTGCAGTCTGATCGGGTACTTACGCACGAGACGCCATCCGCTCGAAGCCGCGGTGAAATATCTACTGTTATCCATCACTGCGTCAGCAATCCTCCTATTCGGCTTGGCGCTTCTGTATTTCGAAAGCGGCACCATGACCTTTCACGATGTGGGAGCCATCATGAAACAGGCGCAATCCGTTCCTCCACTGTGGCTGGGAGGATTGATCCTGGTTCTCGTTGGGATTGCCTTGAAGCTCGGGCTCGCACCGTTTCATATGTGGGTTCCCGATGTCTATCAGGGAGCGCCTACTCCCATCACGACCTATCTTGCAACTGTCTCCAAGGCAGCGGTCGTGGCCTTGCTCCTCCGATTCGCCACCGAGGTTGGGTTGTTCGAACTGCCTCCCGTTGTCCATCTGTTCAGCCTCCTGGCTGTAGTGTCGATGGTCACGGGGAATGTCCTTGCGCTCTTGCAAGAGAATGTGAAGCGGCTCCTGGCTTATTCTTCAATCGCACACTTTGGCTATGTGCTGGTCGCGCTGCTGGCGGGTGGTCCTCCCGCCGCCGAAGCCGTCACCTTCTATGTGATTGTGTATTGTGCCATGTCGTTGGGTGCTTTTGGCGTGGTCACGGTGTATTCGAGCGAGGGAGGGGACAAGAATCTTTTCGAAGATTATCAAGGTCTGTTTTGGACGCGCCCCTGGCTCGCCGCCATGCTGGCACTGAGCCTGCTGTCGTTGGCTGGTATTCCCGTCACGGCGGGGTTCATCGGGAAATTTTATGCGATCGCGGCTGGTGTGGACGCAGGCCTATGGTGGCTCGTGTTGACGCTAATCGCGAACAGTGTCGTCAGCCTCTACTATTACCTTCGACTCATCGTGACCCTGTTCACCGAGGTACCGGAGCAAGCCGCTGCTCCTCAAGGGCAGGTTGAGCAGTCTGCACCGACGGTAGGGTGGACGACAGCGTTCTCCCTTGGGTTCGTCGCCTCAGTCATTCTCATGCTCGGAGTCTATCCCAATCCACTGATGGAATTGATCCGCAATTCTGTCAGCAACCTCCTCATGGTGGCTGTACAGCAGCCATGAGCAAGTGCTCGCGTCATTTGCGGGGGTTGGATGAGTGGAACAACAGCCTAGAGTCTCACGCATAGCCATTCTCTCCTACTGCCCATTGAGTCTATCAGCGTATGACTAGACTTCTTGCATAACCTCCGTTTGAGGATTCCCTTTCCGCCATGGATGTGCTTCCATGCCTTCTCTGACAGGGAGGAGCGCCATGGCGATTCAGGGCTGTGAAGGTATGCCGGAGGAGACGTTCC
>JAOUHJ010000057.1 GCA_029865225.1 Nitrospira sp. | reverse complement strand
GGGACACACGCCGGAGGACATGTATAATGATCACCTGCCTGCACGGCATGTCGCCGCGTAGGCATCATCCGCCAGGCGCCACTTATGAACTGGCAAAGACTGTCCAAACAACCGGAGCCACCTCTGAGTCGATCATGGGATTGATGGATCAAGTGGGTCAAGCCGTGGGCGGAATGATGGGAGGCCAGGGCGGTCAAAATCCTCTTCTGCAAGCCGTAACCAGCCTTCTCGGAAAGGATAGCGGGATCGGGGGACTGGCCGGCCTCGTTCATGCGTTCCAGAAGAACGGACTCGGCGACCTCGTCAATTCGTGGGTGAGCACGGGACCGAATTTGCCGGCGACGCCAAGCCAGATTGAACAGGGCCTAGGCGGAGATCTATTGAACCAATTGGCTGGTAAAGCGGGATTGTCATCTGGCGCGCAAGCTCACAGCTTGCCGGCTTCCTGCCAGATCTGGTTGACAAGCTGACACCAAACGGAAAGATCGAAGCGGGTGGGCTCGATCAGCTCATGAAATTGGTTCAAGGGAAAATGGGTGCCTGAGGAAGGGCGTACACCTCACATTTCATCATCCGCTCAAAATACTAGGCTGCGCACACGGGACCGGCTCGTTGTCTGTATCGCCATCGGGCTGGTCGCGCTGTCGGCTTTTTGGGCACTGCGTGAGCCGCCATCCTCCAGATTGACAGCTGGTGACGCAGCATTTCCCACTCTCACACCGGAAACGATTCCGTTAGTCACGGGTGATGAACCCATCGTTGATATCTTCACCCGATCAGGTTGCCCAGTGTGTCACCTCATTCCCGGAATTCCTGGCGCCAACGGCCAAGTCGGCCCACCCTTATGGCTCGGCACGACAGGCAGAGGACGACTCAGCGACCCTACGTATCACGGGAACGCCACGACCGTGCACGAGTACATCGTTGAATCCGTGCTGGAGCCACAACAATTCATCGTCCACGGGTACCCAGAGCATACGATGCCGGCTTGGTATGGATCCAAGCTCAGCGCTCTGGCGCTGGAAAAGATTGCGTCCTATCTGGAACATCAGGAAGAGGAGAATCTGGCCCCTGAGAAGTGATATGAGGTCGGCTTATCGCTTGCGGAGTGGGGTGACGTTACCGGACGCACCTCCTTGAATCTTGAATGCGTCTGTCCCGTGATCTCCAATCTGCTTATCGAGCAACGCGTTGACTGCCTCGTCGCCTTTGAGCCCTTCGAGTTTAATCTTGAGACGTAGATTATTGGCGCTATCCGCATTGATGAGCGCCTGCTCCAGCGTGATCTTGTTCTCCTTATACAGTTGAAACAGCACATGATCGAAGGTCTGACAACCCTCGTCCACACCCTGTTCCATCGCTTCTTTTAGAATATCGACTTCGGCTTTCTTGATGAGATCCTTGATACGCGGGGTATCCAGCATGATTTCCAACGCAGGAACACGCTTGCCGTCGACTGATGGAATCAACCGTTGAGAAATAATGGCTCGCAAATTGAGAGACAGTTGCAAATAGATTTGAGCATGGCGCTCGACTGGGAAAAAATTCATGATCCGTTCGATCGCTTGGTTCGCATTATTCGAGTGCAAGGTCCCGATGCAGAGATGACCGGTTTCGGCAAACGTGATAGCGGCTTCCATCGTTTCCGTATCACGTATTTCTCCGATTAGGATCACATCCGGCGCTTGACGGAGCGTATTCTTCAGCGCGTTCTGGAAGGTTAAGGTATCGAAACCAACTTCGCGTTGTGTAATGATCGACTTCTTATGTTGATGGACAAACTCAATCGGGTCTTCAACGGTAATGATATGGCCCTGGTGAACGGTGTTACGATGGTCGATCATGGCCGCCAGCGAGGTCGACTTACCGGAGCCGGTGGCGCCCACCACCAGCACGAGTCCGCGCTTGGTCATCGCAATATCTTTGATGATCGGGGGAAGTTGTAACTGCTCGACCGTTTGAATCTCGGCTTTAATGTGACGGAAGACCACTCCGACATTACCTTTTTGCCTGAAGATGTTGACGCGGAAACGACCCAACTCTTTATAGTAGAGTGCCAGGTTCATCTCCATCTTTTCTTCGAACTCGCTCCGCTGCTGACCTCGCATGAGAGCCAGTGCCAACGCCTCAAGTTGTTCGTTGGTGAACGGCGGGGCATCAGTCTGCTGAGTGACTCCATGGATTCGGTAGATCGGGGGAGCATCGACGGTTAAATAGAGGTCCGACGATTCGCGATCCACCATGACTTTCAAGAGACTTCGAACATCCATGATGAGACTCCGCCTTTGTGCCTACTCTACGCAGCTCCTGCAACCGGGGTCCCAAACAGATTGGGGTTCATGCTCCGAGACTGCGCTTCGGCTTTATGGACGATTCCACGGGTCGCCAGCTCCAGTAACGCCATGTCCATGGTTTGCATCCCGTCCTTTTGGCTTGCCTGCATAATGCCGGGAATCTGATGAAGCTTGGCCTCGCGGATGAGGTTTCGGACAGCGGTTGTGGCTACCATGATTTCTAGTGCCGCCACACGACCTCCGGTCTTTTTCTTGAGCAAAGTTTGTGTGAGCACGGCTTCTAAGGCCTCCGACAGCTGGGTCCTAATTTGGGCTTGTTGCGCCGGCGGAAATGCATCGATGATACGGTCGATGGTTTTCGGAGCGCTCGATGTATGGAGAGTCCCGAAGACCAAATGTCCGGTTTCCGCCGCAGTCAAGGCCAGTTGGATTGTTTCCAGATCCCGCATTTCGCCCACGAGCACGATGTCTGGATCTTCTCGAAGCGCCGACTTCAGCGCGTTGGCAAAGGACAACGTGTGGACACCCAGCTCGCGTTGATTGACTAAACACTTTTTGGACTTATGGACGAACTCGATCGGATCTTCGATGGTGATAATATGGCCCTCAAACGTGCTATTGAGATAATCCACCATCGCTGCAAGGGTGGTGGACTTTCCTGAGCCGGTCGGCCCCGTCACCAGAATCAATCCCTTTTCCTTATCGCAGAGTTGTCGCAAGATCGGCGGCATCCCTAACTTTTCTAACGGAAGAATGGTGGTCGGAATGTTTCGAAACACGGCTCCGAGTCCCCGCTGTTGCACGAACACATTCACTCGGAAGCGGGCGATGTCCCCGAGTTCGAAGGAAAAATCACACTCTCGCTTTTCCTCGAAGGTTTTCCGTTGGGAATCACTCATCATATCGTAGATGAGGGCGTGTGTTTCATCAGGCGTCAGGGGAGGGTGGTCCAGCTTTTTCAAATCCCCGTGAATACGAATCATCGGGGGTTCACCGGCACTGATATGACAATCCGAGGCACCTTCCTTGACTGAAAACGTGAGCAGTTTAGAAATATCCATCGCCCGTGATCCTCAGTGCGTCTGGGTTAGAGATGAGGTGAACATTTCCTGTGCATCATGCCACAGCAAACCCGGAAAGCAAGAAAATAGGCGGAAGATGCGAACCGAGGCAGTGAGGATCAGACAAGGCCTGTTTCACGAATCACGAGCCGCAGCGCATGGAGGGCTTCGTCGATCTGGTCGGTGGTGTGCTCCGAGGTCACGGTGAAGCGGATCCGACTGGTCCCATCCGGAACGGTCGGTGGGCGAATAGCCGTAGCATATACCCCATGCGCGAGCAGGCGTTCAGCGAATGTCGAGGCGGAGGCGGCATCACCGAGCAGAACCGGTAAAATAGGACTAACAGTCGGAGGAAGCGTACAACCGAGTGCCTTCAGTCCATCGAAGAGGCGTTGTCGATTCGACCAGAGTCGCGCCCGACGTTCCGGTTCACGATCAATGACCGTCAACGCAGTCGATGATGCAGCAGCGACTGCGGGGGGAAGTGCGGTGGTAAACATAAACGAGCGGGCAGTATTGATCACGTACTGAACGAGCTCGTGCGTGCCTACCAGGAACCCGCCGTAGCTGCCCAGCGCCTTACTCAGCGTACCCATATGAAACGGTATCCGGCGCTCCAAGTCAAAATGCTCAATGGTACCTCGTCCAGTCCCTCCCATAATGCCGGTCCCGTGTGCATCGTCGACATACAACATTGCCCCATATCGTTCGGCCAGCGACACCAAGTCAGGCAACGGAGCGAGATCACCATCCATACTAAAGACCCCCTCAGTGATGATGAGTGTGGAACGATCCGTGGTGCGACTCCGAAGTAGGGACTCAAGATGGTCACAATCACCGTGGCGAAAGACTCGAAAGTCTGCCTGACTTAATCGACAAGCATCGATCACACTGGCATGACACAATCGATCAGCCAAGATTAGGCCGCCGCTTCCAATAAGAGCAGGAATGACACCAAGATTGGCGAGATACCCAGCCCCAAACAGCAGGGAAGCTTCGGTTCCCTTAAATATCGTCAGTGCCGTTTCGAGTTGCGCGTGTGGAGGCAATGTTCCACTGACCAAGCGGGAAGCACCGGACCCCGTCCCATACCGTTCCGTAGCCACGCGTGCAGCCTGCACAACTTCGGGATGCATGGTCAGTCCAAGGTAGTCGTTGGACGACAGCAAGATCACCTCGCGCCCTCCATAGTGGATGCTCGACCCAGTCGCCGACTCCACCGGTGTCAATACGCGGAGCAACGACTGATCACGGAGTTGTTGAAGTTTTTCTCGAAACATCTTCTGATCCCTATCATCATTCACGGTCCGCTCTGCGGCGTTCTGCCTCCATGGCGTACGCAGTCCTCATCGCATTGACAAGGAAATTCATTCCCTAGTATAAGACAACGGTTCTGCAGCAGGAAGCTGGTGACAACCGTTTAACTGACGTGATGGGTCCTTATGTCATATCGAATTAAAGTTCCACCTCGGACATTACCTGTTGATGAAGCCCACCTGGTGAGTGGATTGGAGCATTGGGTGCTCGGACTGCAGCGGTATCGATGGTCCATCATCGTAGGATTCATTCTTCTGCTGCTCACGGCCGGAGGAATATGGGGTGTCCTTTGGTATGACGCAGAAAATGCCAGCAAGGCCCAAGAAATCGAGCGGGAGGCCACCCTGCATCTCTTTACACGGCCGGGCAACGATCCGCAGAAGGCGGCCGCAAACGTGAATGAAGCGATTGCGCTATACAAGAAGGTGGTGGAGGAATATCCAAGAACGCCGACCGCCCCACTTGCGCAATTTAGTCTGGGAAATGCGTTCCTTCAGGCAAACAATCTTGACTCGGCCATCGACTCATACAAGCGATTTATTTCGACGTACGGGTCAAATATCTCGCTTCTAGGCCTTGTTCACCAAAAACTTGGGTACGCATACCTGTTGAAAGGAGATATCGACCAAGCCGCGAAGACTTACTCGTCGATACTTGAAATCCCGGGGGCGATGAACCGTGACTATGCGATATTCGAACTGGCACGGCTGGAAGAAAATCGGTCAAAACCTGACGCTGCACTCAAACATTATCAAGATCTGATCAAGACGTACCCTGACTCTCCCCTGACCAGCGAGGCCGCTGTGCGTGTGAAGGTCCTCGAGGCCAAGAAAACCTCGGAACCGGCTACGACCGCCACAGAGATTCCTAATTCCACAGCACCCTCTAAGCCATAAGGGATTCATTCCCTCTGGCCAAGCATTGCCCGTCCGGCAGCCCAATTCTTCAAGGTCGCCGTCTGTTACCGCGCGATGTTGAGGAGGTCCCCAGCACGAATGAGGCTACTGGAAAGGTTGTTGCGGGCCTTCAGGGTCTGAATGGAAATACCAAACCGACGGGAGATTTTTCCAAGCGTATCTCCGCCCCGAACCCGATACCACTGAGAAGAACTGACCTTCCCCTGCCGAGTTTGTCGGGTCTTCCGGATCTGAGTCCGCCTGGGAGGAGAGACCTTCGCAAACGTGTGCGTCGGAACACGCTCGAGCAATTTTAACACCTTGCCACTCGTCCCGACCGGGACCTTCAAATGATACGCCGTATCATCGGGAGGAGTCGCATCTCGGCGAAGTTCAGGATTCAGCAGCCTGAGTTCGTCGTAGGGAATACCGGTGACGTTGGAGATGGCTCGGAAGTGTAACGGACGTGTCACGACGACTTCTTCAAACGCATGTGGCGCGACCGGAGCTTGGGGAAATCCATATTGATCAGGGTTTCGAGCAATGATCGTGGCAGCCATGATACGTGGGACGTATTGTTTCGTCTCTCGCCGAATATGTTTCGTTCTCGAAATTTCAGAAAATGATTCAGCCCGGGCTTTGTTAAGCGCACGCAGGACCTTTCCCTCACCCGCGTTATATGCCGCCATCGCGAGAGGCCAGGTTCCAAAGAGATCGTACAAATCCCGGAGATAACGCGCGGCCGCGATCGTTGACTTAATGGGATCTCGCCGCTCATCCACGTAGTGATCAATGCGTAACCCGTAGATCTTTCCGGTTCCTTTCATGAACTGCCATGGTCCCGTCGCTTTCGCACGAGAGTAGGCATAGGGATTGAATCCACTTTCGACAAGAGACAGATGAACAAGGTCGCTCGGAAGGTCGAACTCAGCGAAAATGTCTTCGACCAACGGGCGATATCGGTTGAGGCGCAAGAGCCACTGTTCAAATCGGTCCCGGATTGACGTATTAAAAAAACGAATATGGCTTTGCACGGTTTGATCAAAGACAACCGGAATATTGTAGACTGGACCGAGATCCTCCTTCCGCTCTGCCTCCACCGCCTCGGCTACATCCTCTTTGGGCGCTTCAGTCTTATCCTGCGTGTCCGCCTCTGATGGGGAGGCCGTCAATTCAGGTTCCAGCTCGGGTTCCAACGGGACCAAGTTGGGGTCGACATCTTCGCTTTCTTGCGAAGCTTCGCCGGCGTCGACGCCCTCCGTTTCTGGTGACGCTTTTGCTTCTTCGAGAAGAGCCTCTGAGGAGGTTTCCTGAGGAGAGGCATCGTGTTGGACTGAAGCGGTCTCGTCAGCCCAACCCCGTGATTGCGGGATGAGTATCGCAACACTCATCATAAGGATGACTGCCAGCCTCACGTCCATACCCCACAGTTTTTTCCAGGTCCGTATCATGAAGAACACCAGTTGAGAGCCTATCGATCTACTGGGGACTTGTCAAGAAAGCGCATGGGCAAAATGTTCCTACTTGCCGCCTTCATTCTAAAGATTGAAGAAGAAGATCGATGCTCGAACCGACAGTGTTTTACAGACAGATGATTGAGTGATCGAAAGAGAGAAAGCCTTGATAGCACGGCTAGTTCGGCAATTCGATTTCTTGACAGTCTCCCACCCCAAATGATAGCGTACGGCCTCTCCAAACGGGTATCCCACCAGATTTATAGTGTTATTTTGTGAGGAGGATTGATCGATGCTGAAGCGCTATCTCTTGGCCCCTGGTCCCACGCCCGTCCCCCCCGAAGTATTACTGGCGATGGCCCGCCCGATGATTCATCATCGCGCTCCCGAATTCGACCCGGTGTTCGCTGAGGTGCGCGAGGGCCTCAAATGGCTGTTTCAAACACGGAATGATGTCCTCATGTTGGCGGCTTCGGGAACAGGTGGCATGGAAGGCGCTGTTTCAAACTTCCTCTCACCGGGCGACAAGGCGCTGTATGTCAACGGCGGAAAATTTGGGGAGCGCTGGGGAAAGCTCTGCAAGACCTTTGGCGTACAGGCGACCGAGATCAAGGTCGAATGGGGACATGCCGTCAACCCCCAGCAAGTGGCCGATGCCCTCAAGAAAGATCCGTCGATCAAGGCTGTCTATGTTCAGGCCAGCGAAACATCGACCGGAGTGTCTCATGACGTGCAAGCCTTGGGAGAAATCGTTCGAGGCTATGACAATACGATCTTGGTGGTTGACGCCATTACCGCACTGGGCGTGTTCGATATCAAAACCGACGCATGGGGACTCGATGTCGTGATTACCGGATCCCAGAAAGCCCTGATGCTGCCTCCCGGAATGGCCTTCGTCAGTGTCAGTGACAAAGCCTGGGGATTGGCCGACAAAGCCAAAAACGCCGCGTTCTATTTCAATTTCAAGAAAGAACGTGAAAGCCAGGTAAAAAACCAGACTGCCTTTACTCCGACTGTCTCGCTCATTATCGGCCTTCAAGAAGTCTTTCGAATGATGAAAGCGGAAGGCCTCGAGAAGATGTTTGCTCGACAAGGTCGGTTGGCTCACGCCATGCGCGAAGGTGTGAAGGCGTCCGGCATGAGTCTCTTTCCCAAAGAGTCTCCCAGCGATGCCCTCACAGCCGTGTGCGCACCGGATGGGGTTGACGGGCAGGCGATCTATAAGAACCTCCGTGTCCAGTACGGGATGACAGCAGCGGGAGGCCAAGATCACCTGAAAGGAAAGATCTTCCGACTCTCTCACATGGGATATGCCGATTCCTTCGATGTCATCACGGCCTTAGCTGCGACCGAGATGGTGTTAAAAGGACTCGGGCATCCAGTCAAGTTAGGCAGCGGTGTCGGGAAAGCCCAGGAACTCTTACTGGCGAAGTAACCACGACGAGGATAAACATGGCTGCAGCAGGCATGAAAATTTTGATCAGCGACAGCCTCTCGAAGCAAGGGGTAGACGCGCTCGAGAAGGCAGGATTCACGGTCGTCGTGAAATCCAAAATGCCGAAGGACGAGTTGTTCACGGAAATCAAAGATGCCGATGGGTTGATCGTCCGATCCGGCACGAAGGTCACGGCTGAACTCATTGCCGCAGCCGAAAAACTCAAGGTCGTCGGACGGGCCGGGTCAGGTTTGGACAATGTGGATACCCCAACTGCCACACGACGAGGAATCGTCGTGATGAATACGCCCGGCGGCAACACAGTCACGACCGCCGAACATACGATGTCGATGATCTGTGCCATGAGCCGACGCATTCCCCAGGCGACCGCCTCCGTGAAAGCCGGCAAATGGGAAAAAGATAAATTTATGGGCGTGGAGCTCTACAATAAGGTGCTCGGAATCATCGGCGCCGGACAGATCGGGAGTCACTTGACCAAGATGGCGCAGGGGATCGGTATGAGTGTCGTCGCGTTCGATCCCTACCTGGCGCCGGAACGAGCCGAACGGATGGGCGTGACGATGGTGGATCTCGATGAGCTCTTCCGACGCGCCGATATTATTTCGGTTCACACACCACTCACCCCGGAAACACGAGGGATCATTAACGCGCAGGCGATCGCCAAGATGAAACCTGGTGTGTTGATCGTGAACTGCGCTCGCGGGGGCATCATCAATGAAAACGACCTCTGTGAAGCCTTGAAAACCAAACGTGTGGCTGCTGCCGCCTTTGACGTCTTTGAGGAAGAACCCGTGAAGCCGGACAATCCTCTATTGAATTTAGACAACTTTATCTGCACCCCACACATTGGAGCGCAAACGACCGAAGCCCAGGAAAATGTCGCAATTGGGATCGCGGAGCAGATCGTCGACTACTTTACAAAAGGCGTCGCGAGAGGTGCCGTCAACATTCCGTCTGTTGCTCCGGAACTACTGCCTCGGTTGCAACCTTTTCTCACGCTGGCCGAAAAGATCGGCTCCCTCCAAACGCAACTGATTCACGGAGGAACTGAGCGAGTCGTGGTCGAATACAGCGGTGAAGTCGCCACACTGTCGGTCGCACCACTGACCATCGCTGTCTTGAAAGGATTACTGACGCCGATCTTGGAGCACCCAGTCAACTATGTTAACGCACCGATCGTTGCGAAGGAGCGCGGCATCGAAGTCAAAGAAATCAAGAGCACGGATGCCGGTGATTTTACAAGTCTCATACGAGTTCGCGTTGAAGCCGGCAAGATGTCGCACCAAGTAGCCGGGACGCTCTATCATAAGAAAGAGGCCAGGATTACCGAGATCGACCAATTCAAAGTGGAAGTCGTACCCGAAGGGCACATGTTGCTGATACACAATATTGACCGACCAGGCGTCATCGGCATGGTTGGAAAGGTCTTAGGTGATCATGGGATTAACATTCTCCGGATGCAGTGCGCGTTGGAAAAACGGGGAGGGGATGCGTTGCTGATCATCGGTTCCGACACGGAGTTTCCCGCTTCGGCCTTGGACGAAATCCGATCGAGCTCGAACATTCGTTCTGTCAAAATCGCAAACCTCTCATAACGATGTTCGTCATGAGGGTGTTATGACCTTTGCTCCTCCGAGTCGTCGTCCTTCATCGGAGAAGCTCTCTCCTGCCCATGAGCACTCATTGGTCCCTGTGGGGATGGCCACCATCCTTCCGGAGGCCGCCAGTTACCTGAGACAACTCGAGTCCGATCTGCTCACCAGCTTCCATCGGTATGGATACGATGAAATTATCCTCCCGACATTCGAGTATTTCGATGTCCTCGCGCCCGGCCTTGAACCAGCCTTACTGGAACAGTCCTACAAGATTGTCGATCGGACGACCGGCCGTATTCTGCTCCTGAGGCCAGATGTCACCGCACAAATTGCACGAACGGTGGCCATGGGCATGCTCGGCACTCGGTTGCCGTTGCGTTTGTCATACCGAGCCACCGTCTTTCGCTATGAGCCTGAACATGCCGGACGTGATCGAGAACTCTTTCAAGTCGGTACCGAGCTGATTGGAGCTGATGACCCGTCCGCAGATTGCGAGATCATCATGTTGATGATCGAATCTCTGCGCCATATCGGATTGTCTTCCTTCAAGATTTCGCTCGGGCACGTCGGGTTTTTTAAAGGACTGCTCGTGCGTGCTGGACTGTCTCCTGAAGGCCGGAAGCGGGCGGAGCAGGCCGCGGCGAGAAAGGACTTTCCCTGGCTCGGAGAAATTCTCTCACAAGAGCGCGTAGGCAAGCGATCTGCGCACGCAGTTTTGGATGCACTGGAGCTTTGCGGGAAGGCGGACGTCCTTTCAAAAGGACGCGCCTTGGCCAGGGGTGAACAACCGCTGATCCGATCCTTAGACCGATTGGCGCAGGTCTATGACTCGCTTGGCGCAATGGGATTGCAGGATGACGTGCTCCTGGATCTCGGAGAATTTCGTGAGTTTGAGTATTATGACGGAATTGTATTCGATGTCTTCACAGACGGTATTGGAATCGAGTTAGGCGGCGGCGGGCGATACGATCATTTAATTGGCCGCTTTGGTCGAGACATTCCATCCACTGGATTCGCGCTCAACGTAGAGCGGATCTTTCGTGGACTGAACCTCGTTCATACCCCAAAGGCTATGACGTCGGCAATCCTTGTCGTCGGTCCTGTGACTCGGACGAAAGAGATCGTGTCGGTGGCCCAACAACTACGCCAGACAGGTGCTCGAGTCATTCAACGAGCCGTGACTGCATCGGCTCGTGATCTTGTCAAGGTAGCTGCTGCGGCTGGGCTCGACGCGGATGTTCCTACCACGATCGTCATCGGTTCAGAGACAATTCACCGTGGCCACGTGACCGTACTCCAACATCGCGGACATGAGCGTACAGGGAAATCGACCGCTCCACCTCACAAAAAAATCATGTCGCTGCGTGACCTTCTTGCAAGCCTCAGCTCGTCGAACCTCGAAGGTGTGTCATGAAATCCATTGGCGCCGTCGATCTCTCTCAACCGAAACTCCCTCCACAGAATCTTGAGGCAGAACAGTCGGTGCTTGGGGCCATCCTCCTGGATAACGCTGCCATGCCGAAAGCCATGGAACTCCTCGTCGAGGAAGATTTCTATCGGACGGCTCACAAGCGCATCTACCAAGCCATGCTGGAACTGTCGGACACCGGCGAAGTGATCGACCAAATCACGCTGACCGAGCAGCTCAAGTCTCGTGGAGAGCTTGAGGGGATCGGAGGCGCCGCCTATCTCGCAGAACTCGTCCAGATGGTCCCGAGCTCGGCCAATATTCGGTACCACTGTAAGATCGTGCGCGACAAGGCTGTCGCGAGGCAGTTGATCAGCACCTCCACGGAAGTGTTGACCAGGGGGTATGAAGGAACGGCTTCTATCGATGACCTTCTCGATTTTGCCGAACGATCGGTCTTCAGCATCGCGCAAGGCAAACTCGAGCGTGCATTTAGTCCGATCAGCCAGGTCATTAAGGAAAGCTTGGATGTCATCGATCAGCTCTCAAAACGAAAGGAACACGTCACTGGTGTCCCAACCGGGTACTACGACCTTGACGACCTCACGGCAGGGTTGCAAGCCTCCGATTTAGTGGTGGTGGCCGGACGGCCCAGCATGGGGAAGACGAGCCTGGCATTGGGGTTTGCCACGCATGCCGCCATCCATGCCAACGCCGTCGTCGGCATTTTCAGTCTCGAAATGTCCAAGCCCCAGATCGTGCTCCGGATGCTCAGCTCGGAGGCACGAGTCGATTCGCATGCGCTGCGAACCGGGAAGCTCCAAAAAGAAGATTGGTGGCGTCTGGCAGAGGCTGCAGGACGACTGGAGCAAGCACCGATCTTTATCGACGATACCGGCGGCATTACCGTTCAACAGATGCGCGGCAAGGCTCGACGACTCAAGGCTGAAAAGGGGCTGGATTTGCTCCTTGTGGACTACTTGCAGCTCATGCAAGGACGTAGCGATTCTGAATCTCGCCAGCAAGAAATCTCCGATATCTCCCGTTCATTGAAAGCCTTGGCCAAGGAACTCAATGTCCCGGTGGTCGCCCTCTCGCAGTTGAGCCGTGCGGTCGAGGCTCGCAAGCCTCCGATCCCCATGCTGGCAGACTTACGTGAAAGCGGGGCGATTGAACAGGATGCCGATGTTGTCATGTTCATCTACCGAGAAGATGTCTACGACCAGAATTCGGAACGCAAGGGGATCGCCGACATCATCGTGAGCAAACATCGAAACGGGCCCATCGGAAAGCGAGAACTGTTTTTCCAAGACCGTTTTGCTAAATTTGAAAGTCTCGATCTGCGCGAAGCCTAACCCGGTTTGCGCAACACTGGAACACTCGGTATAATCTTCCTTGTTCCTTCTATATCCACATCCGAACGAACACCGGTAGGGACATCCCCCATGGCTTTGAGCTTTCGATCGCCTGGTCATCATTTCACTGTCCAGGGAATCAGACTGACCATCCTCTTTCTGCCCTGTGTCCTGGTCGCGTGCGCAACCGCAACTCAGCCACACATGTCGAAGCCGCTTCCTGCCGCGACCACGCAGCAAGCGCCACAGACCGCTCCAGAATCTGATGCCACCTATCATTTTATGATGGGGCATCAAGCGGAGCTCGCCCAAGATCTCGATACAGCTTTGAAGGAGTACCAGGCTGCACTCAAAGCCGATCCGCAATCCTATGAAGTCAAATCGAGACTGGCAGCTCTGCATTTTGCCCTCGGTGATACGACGAAGGCCGTACAATACGCCGAGGAAGTTGGACAAGGGTCCGGGCAAGACCCTCAACTCCTGACGCAGATGGCGGGTATTCTCGCCAGCGCGGGAAAACCAGAACGTGCACTCGACGTATTGGATCAAGCGATCGCACGAGACCCGGAGCGGGGAGAGTCGTACTTTCCCAAAGGGCTTATCTTACTCAATCAAAAACGAGTCGTCGAAGCCGAACAGGCGGTCAAGAAAGGTTTGCAATATACCCCGGACTCTCCGGTCGGCTATTACTATTTAGGTCGCATCTCTATTGAAGCCGGAAATCTTGAACAGGCCCTCTCCAGCTTCGACCGCGCGATCACCGTAAACCCATCTTTCGAACCGGCGTATCTGGCGCAAGCGTCAGTTCATGAATCGCGCCAAGAGAAAGATAAGGCCATCGCCGTTTTGAAAAAATACCTGGTACAGGTGAATCCTAGGAACCGAGAAGTTCGTCAACATCTGGTCCAACTTTACATCGCCACCAAAGACTATGCCGGCGGTCTTGCGGAATTGGAAACGATGCTGGAGGAAAACCCCGGCGATCTGGATGCCCAATTACGCATGGCGCTGATCCATGGAGAGCAGAAAGAGTTTTCAAAGGCGATCGACCAATTAACCGAAATTTTGAAGGCCAAACCAGCTGAATTAAAAGTTCGTGATTACCTTGGATATTTGTACGAGGAGAGCAAGGACGTTCCCAAAGCGCTGGAAACCTATCGTTACAATCTTCACTTAGATCCACGGTTTGTCGACAGCCACATTCATCTTGGGGTACTCCTCTATCGGCTCAAGCAATTTCCTGAGGCCGTCACACATCTGGACGAAGCCGTTCGGCTCATGCCAAAACAACCCGAACCTCACATTGTGTTGGGCTTGGCCCATCTGCAAAGCGAGGAGTTCGAAAAGGCTTCTCAAGCGTTTTTAGAAGGGATTCGTCATAATCCAAAAAACGCCGACCTCTATTTCAATCTCGGTACGGTCTACGACAAGCTGAATCGTTTCGATGACGTGGAGCGCGCGATGGAAACAGCCCTGTCCCTCGATCCCTATCATGCCGATGCCTTGAACTATCTAGGATATAGTTATGCCGAGCGAGGGATTAAAATCGATCAGGCACTGTCCCTTACGAAACGAGCGGTGGCGCTCAAACCGGAAAACGGATATTACGTCGATAGTCTTGGCTGGGCATTCTACAAATCGGGGCAGCTTTCCGAGGCACTCACGGAAATCAAACGAGCCGTCTCACTCGTCGGCGACGACCCTGTGATCTATGAGCATCTCGGAGAGATTTACATGAAGCAGCAGAAGATGACCGACGCCCGTGACGCATGGATTCACTCGCTAGAGCTTGACCCCTCCAACGAAAAATTGCTTCAGCGCTTCCGCGAGCATGGCATGGCCAATCCGGCCTATGAAGACCGGATTCAACAGGCCAAACGCCGGGTGGCAGAGAAGACACAACCCTTGCAGGCAGCACCCTAACGCCAGAGTTCTAGGGGCCTTCCTCACGGAAAGCCACCGGACGGCTCCAGGAAAGATTTCCGATTGTGGTCGGAGTCAGACTTATAGCGGAAGAAACACGATTTGACCTTGCCATTCCTCTGGAGAAGTCGTTTCTGCGATCAGGACCAACTCCTCAATGGCCTTTCCCAACTGCACATGCTGTGGAACCAGGATTAGTCCGGGCATCGGCAGTCCAGCTCGCAGTCTGTCCTCCGCCCGAGCCCGCATAGTGCTGTAATCATGAGAGATTACCACGCGGCCGTCGATGGAGGCGTGTTCCAGTACCGCTTCGTCTGTCGCTTGACCCAGGCCCGCTTCAAGAACCGTTGCGGTATTGAGTGTCGGCGTCCGTCTCCGCAGGCCGCGGACAATCCTTCCGTTGCAATCCTCATCGAAGAGAAAACGAATGGCGTTCACGCGCATGCTGGGGGAAGTGCGCGCTTAGCAGCAACACGCCGCCTTAGCTCAGTGAGGAATGGGCTCTGATGCGCGTGAAGTTCGCGGCAAGTCGTTTCGACAAACCGTTGCCGTGTCAGTAGGTAGAGGTCGACGATCTCGCGGTGCGTGAGGTAGTACGCCAGGACGCTATATACCTTGGCGAGATCCAAAGACGGAAAATCGAGGCAGATTTCCTCAGGCGTGGCCCCGTCCTGAAAGGACAGGACTACACTATCGAGAGACACTCGAGTTCCGGCCACCCGGATAACGCCTTCGGGCAGACGAACCAAAAACTCTGGAAGCGATACTATCTCGTCCATGATAGGCATGGTAAACTCGCCGATCAGGAATCGCAATACTAAGCCGGAAAATATCCTTCCGACAACGACCTTACCGGCCAACTTTTGCTTTCCCAACGTCCACAAGCGACACGCCGACACAAAGACTCGCTGAAACTCGATCCTTCCAACGAAAAATTGCTTCAGCGCTTCCGCGAGCAGGGCATGGCCAACCCGGCCTATGAGGACCGGATCCAACAGGCCAAGCGCCGTGTTTCGGAGAAGGCCCAAAACTCCAAGGCCGCTCCGCAAACTCACCCTGACTAAATCCTCTTTCCTATTCTGAAATCTCTCTCACGTTACCTGCCTGAAAGATCGCTCTTATCCACCACTATCGAGGATACCCCTCTCACCAGATAGCCAAAACTTGGTGCCAATTCTTGGCAATCTCGAGCAGTTTGTGGAAGACATGAGTGCCCTGCATCAGCCTCACCTTTACCGGTTTTTCATAACTTGTTGCATCATAAGGGACTAGTGGTAGGCTAGGCCTTGGCACTGACCGGCATCAAACCTGCTATAGGCACAGGTAGGCGGCAACAAGGCGCCGCGGATTATGAAAGGGGCCGTCAGTGAACCATCAACAAGGAGGCAGTACGATGTTGAAGTCGCTCCGCAAACAAGAGGGTTTTACCCTCATCGAGTTGATGATCGTCGTGGCGATCATCGGGATCCTGGCGGCCATCGCCATCCCCAACTTCCTGCAGTATCAGATGAAGTCTCGGCAGTCCGAAGCCAAGACGAACCTTGGCGCCATTAAGACATCCGAGGTGTCGTGGCAGGGTGAGCGTGGGTGCTTCCTGACTGTTGCCCTTGCACCAGCTGTAGCTCCAGCGGCTGGTACCAAGAGCCAACCACAGAACTGGAATGCTGCTGGATCGGCTTGGCTTCTTCCGACACCTGCAGCGGCCACTGGTTGGTGTGTCGGTGCCGCTGGTGCCGGTGTATCGTTAGGAACGTTTGCCAACCTTGGCTTCCAGGCAACTGGGAACGTCCTCTATCAGTATTCGACCGGTACCTATGTAGCTTCGCATACCTCTTGCCTCGGGCCGACAGCGGCCCCCGCGGCCTTGATCACCTCTGAGACCGGCGCCACGGATGTGGGTCCAACGGCAGCCGGGTTCAGAGCAACAGCTGTGAGCAACTTGGACGGAGATGCTGTCCTCTCGGTCTGGGCCTCGGCTGATGCCACAGGGGCGTCAGACTGTGTGCCAGGCGTGTTCTAAGAACCAAGAGGTTCTTGTGTCGAACGAGTGTCCCGCCGGCTGGTAACAGTCGGCGGGACACTCGTGCATTCAGGGATGCCGTCTTCATGTCGAGATCGTCTTCCTTGACCCTGAGAAACTACGTTGACTCCAAAGCGCCAGTCCTTGCATGGGCTGTTGTGACTCTCATCGCGCTCAGCTTATTGGCACTTATCATATCCCTACAACGGAATCTCGATCTGCGTATCGATTCCCAAACGGCCAAGATTGAAGAACTCGCGCAACTCCCTCGCGGAGAGTATCTTAAGCCAGCCCTGCTGGGCTATCACCATCTCGGGGCAGACGGCTTATGGTTGCGTCTCTTGCAAGTCCTAGGGAAGAAAAAGAATACCGCCGACGAATACGAATGGCTATACCATGCGCTCGATGTCGTCACCACCTTGGACCCACAGTACGCTTACGCCTACTACGTCGGCGGTGTCGTGCTAAACAACTATGCCAATCGAGTCGACCTGAGTAACCGCCTGCTAGAAAAAGGGCATCGCGAAAACCCAGACGAATGGAACCTTCCCTTCTTGCTCGGCCATAACCATTACTTCGTCCTCGGGGATGCCCAAAAGGGAGCCGACTACATCAGCACAGCGGCGCGCACTTCTGGCGCTCCCGACTTCCTTCCTGGGTTAGCGACACGCATGCATGCGGAGACCGGCAATCCCGAGGTCGCACTAGAGTTTCTCGAGGCGCTCTGGAGAGAGAATCCTGACCTCGTCGTCCGGGAAAAACTAGAGACACGTGCCAAAGAAGTGATAATCGAGCGTGATCTCAGGACACTCGAACGCGCAATCGAACAATACCGGACACAGCATGGAATGGTCCCGAACACACTCGCAGACCTCGTCTCTACGGGGTATCTTTCGCACATTCCAGAAGAGCCATTCGGCGGTTCGTACGACCTCAATACCAAGACGGGACAGGTGACGAGCAGTACCCATCCCACGCGACTGAAAGTATTTCGTCGTGATCTGGAAGGCGGCATCTAGTCACTGGATCGCTCTATGAAAATGACGCGTGAACAGATCGTGAGAATTGAGCACCTGTCGAAAGTGTTTCGTGTCGGTTTTTGGGGGCGACGTGTGACCGCCGTTGATGACCTGTCGCTCGAAGTACAGCAGGGAGAGATCTATGGCTTTCTAGGACCGAATGGGGCTGGAAAGACCACGACGATCAAGATGCTGATGGGTCTCATCTATCCTAGCTCAGGAGCCGCGAGCCTTTTTGGACGGTCGATCGGCGACCAGGCAGCCAAAGCGAAAGTTGGATTTCTCCCGGAATCTCCATACTTCTATGACTACCTGACGAGTCGCGAATTCTTACGATTCTATGGGCATCTGTTTGGCCTCTTAGGGAGCGCGCTTGAAAAACGTATCGATGAGTTGTTGGAGCTTGTCGGCATGACCCATGCGCGCGACCTACAATTGCGAAAGTTCTCAAAAGGCATGTTGCAGCGGGTCGGAATCGCCCAGGCTATGATCAATGATCCTGAGTTGGTCATTTTGGATGAGCCGATGTCCGGGCTCGATCCGATTGGGAGGAAAGAAGTGCGCGATCTGATTCTTCGCCTGAAGGAGTCTGGCAAGACCGTGATGTTCAGTTCACACATCCTTCACGATGCGGAGCTGTTGTGTGATCGTGTCGCCATGATCATGAAAGGGCGATTGGTGGCCTGTGGTCAGGTATCCGAGTTGATTGATCCCGGAACCACTCAGGAGGTGGAAATGGTCGTGGATCGGCTCTCTCCCGAAGGTATCGAGGAGCTACGGCCGTTCACGCTCAAAACCATGCTTCATGGAGAGCGCGTGGTCGCAACATTGGCCAGTCAGAGGCACGTCGATGATGCGTTAGAGGTGATCAGATCACACCAAGCCAAGCTCGTGTCTCTTCTTCCTCATAAGGCATCGCTCGAAGATCTGTTTATTCGTAAGGCGAGGGGAGTGCAGCAGGTTACCGAGGTTCCCGCATGAAAGTGATCTCAATTGCGCTCAACACGTTCCGTGAAAATCTCAGAGATAAACTGCTTTACAATTTGCTGATTTTTGCACTCGTGATGATCGGAAGCTCGCTGATTTTGATGCGTTTGACGCTGGGAGAATTTCATCGACTGATTTTGGATATCGGACTGGGCAGCATCAACTTCTTCGGAGTCTTAATCGCCATCTTCGTAGGAATCGGTCTTGTCAGCAAGGAAATTGAGAAGAAAACCATCTATACGATCGTCTCAAAACCGGTCGCGCGTTTTCAGTTTCTCCTCGGAAAGTATTTAGGTCTCAGCCTGACACTTCTCATCAATACCGCGATCATGGCTGGTGGATTGCTGGTCGTCCTCTACGTGCAAGAGGTTCCGATCCACGCCGTGCTTTTCAAAGCGCTGAGCCTGATCGTCGTAGAGTTTATGGTCATCACCGCTGTCGCGCTACTATTTTCAACCTTCTCAAGCGCCACATTCAGTGCCATTTTCACATTGGCTTTGTATGTGATCGGGCACCTCACGCCAGATCTTAAGGCGTTTGGCGAAAAGATGGGAGGGTTAGGGAAAACGATACTAGAAGGGATGTATTACGTCCTACCAAACCTCGACCGCTTCAACCTCAAAGGGCATGTCACACATCAGCTCGATGTACCGTCAGGAGATCTCTTGGTGATTGGTCTTTATGGGATGGCCTACACCGCATTCCTTCTCACCCTTGCCTCCGTCATCTTCCAACGGCGGGATTTTCGCTAACGACGACAGAGGCCGGGCTGTGTCACATCTTCTGAGATGTAATATCAGGGTTCCTCCATCATGTCGTAATAGCGCCTTCGGATGCGGAGGACACATGCCTCGCGTATTTTCCCATCACCCCTGTGGTATAGCGCGGAGTAGGAAACTTGACTTTCTTGAGTCGAGCGCTGATTTCTTTTTGCGATACCGCAACATCTAATCGGCGCTTGACGATATCGAAGGTAATGACGTCGCCATTTTTCACAGCAGCGATCGGACCTCCCTTGACCGCTTCAGGAGCAACATGCCCGGCCATCAATCCATGCGTTGCACCGGAGAAACGCCCGTCCGTAAGCAAGGCCACGGAGTCGCCGAGTCCGGCTCCCACGATGGCTGCCGTCACGCCCAACATCTCCCGCATACCAGGCCCCCCAGCCGGGCCTTCGTACCGAATCACCACGACGTCGCCAGGCTTTATTTGACCGGCCTTCACGGCCACAAACGCATCTTCCTCTCGATCATAGACTTTTGCCGGCCCTTGAAACTTGGTCATCGAATGGCCGGCCACCTTTACCACACAGCCCTCCGGTGCCAAATTTCCTTTCAGAATCACAAGCCCACCTGTTGACTTGATCGGGTGGGTGAGGGGACGTAAGACTTGTTGACCTGGTGTTTCTTTGGCGGTCGAGGCTTCTTCGCCAATCGTTCGTCCCGTCACTGTCGGTTGAGCACCATGGAGGAGTCCGGCATCAAGGAGTCGTTTTGCGACCAAGGTCGTACCACCAGCGGCAAAAAGATCCGCCGCGACATAGTGTCCTCCTGGTTTGAGGTCAGCCAGGAGAGGGACCTTCCGATTGATCTTGTCAAAATCGTCGATGCTTAGTTTGACTCCGCACTCGCGAGCGATGGCGAGCAAATGTAGAACGGCATTCGTCGACCCTCCGGTGGTGGCGACGGCAGCAATGGCATTCTCCAGCGATTTGCGCGTGATGATCTGACATGGACGGAGATTCTGTTTCACGAGATTCATCACCATCTGGCCGCATTCGAATGCCACATCATCTTTTCGGCCATCCATGGCAGGAACTCCGTTACGGCCCATCGGTGAAATGCCGAGGAATTCAAACGCAATGGCCATCGTATTGGCAGTGAATTGTCCCCCACAGGCCCCGGGCCCTGGACAAGCATGGTCTTCTAGGTCTTTGAGCTCGGCATCGGTCATCTTTCCCGACGCGTGTTTGCCGACCGCTTCAAAGACATCCTGAATCGTGACGTCATGTCCCTGAAACTGTCCCGGCATGATCGACCCGCCGTAGAGCATCAGCGAAGGAAGATTCAAGCGCGCGAGTGCCATGACGGTCCCAGGAATCGTCTTATCACAACCAGATAATGCAACAACCGCATCAAACAGGTGCCCACGCGCGACGAGCTCGATCGAATCTGCAATGACCTCCCGGCTGATCAAAGAGGCTTTCATTCCTTCGGTCCCCATCGAAATCCCATCCGAGACCGCGATGGTGTTGTATTCAACCGGAGTTCCTCCCGCCGCTCGGATTCCGGCCTTCACTCGTTCAGACAGCCGCCGCAAATGAAAATTGCAGGGCATCACCTCAATCCAGGTGTTGGCGACACCGACGAGCGGTTTGGAGAGATCGTCGTCTGTAAAACCCACAGCCTTCAGCATGGCCCTCGCCGGCGCACGCCCCGGGCCGATTAACAAATCGTGGCTCTTGAGCTTCGCGTCATCTTGTTTGCGCATGGTGCTTGATACTCAACTTTAACTTTATTGGACGGACATATTGCTTGGTGGTGTAGGGGAGGTGACAGAGCCATGTGGGTTCTGACCGTGTGGGTTCGTCCCATGAGGATTCCCTCCGTGGGGATTCCCGCCACCATGAGGATACGCGCCATACGACATTCCCCCTCCATGATGCGCTCCTGCGCCTTTGTGCTGCTGCATCACCTTGTCATGTTCCGACTTTTCTTTCTCACGTTGCTCGGGTGTCAACACGGCCATCACATCACGCCGCATCTTGATAGAGGTCATGCGCAGTCCGACCTGGAGGTCTTTGCTCTGCCTCAGCTTTGCTTCGATCGCACTGAGATCGCTGTTCTCGTCATCCGTCAATGATTTCAATTCGCGTTCGGCAATTTTGATCTCCGCTTCGGTCTTGATACGAATGCGGTCCAGATTCAGTTGCACCTCCTTGAGCTTCGCAATCTGATCGGTCGTGAGCCCGATATCCTTTTCATGCTTGAGCAGATGGCGGATGAGATGGCCCGTCCCACTATGCATCACCCCCTTGCCATAGCCATGTCCCCCACCGACACCGTATCCACTTCCCGTATGGCCATAGCCCGGATCATTCGCCCATGAGCTGGATACACTCCCTATCAGGAGACCAACCGAAGCTATCACAACGACAGCTGTCGTTTTGGCTACAGACTTCATGAATTCCTCCTTGGTTGAGACATTCTGGTCGAAAGCTTGCCATAGTGAGCTACGCAACGCAAGCGAGAGCCTCTTCCAATATGAAATGAGTCTGAAGCCGGGTCGTATTTCCAACGAGAAATGAGTCTGAGCGGCGGCTGTGCTGAATCGGGCATGATGCCAGGCATGGTGATCGACATGGAAGAAGCAC
>JAOUHJ010000056.1 GCA_029865225.1 Nitrospira sp. | reverse complement strand
TGTGAAACGTTTCAAGATCGTCGCCGACCGATACAGAAACCGCAGAAGGCGTTTTGGCCTGCGCTTTACGCTCATTGCTGCGGCGTACAACAAGGACTTGACGCCATGAAGTTATGCAAGAGGTCTATTGATGACACGCCCTAGTATAATGCACGTATGCATTGGATCGCCATCTACCTTGTTCTGGTAAGCGGACTCGTTGAGCCTGATCCCATCCTCGCGTTGAACGAGGAGTCACCACAACAGCCGAGTGCACAAGAACGGTTACAACAAGTCCTCGACTCGGAAGGCGGTACCACCGTCTACAAGGATGCCACTGGTACTGTACACAGCACAACCGATCTGCCAACTGGTGAGCGAATCATCACGGTGCAGCCACCGCAAAGCCCAGCAATGAATCTGGGTCCGCCCCTTCAGTTGAACAACCAGACACTTCAGTTTCCTCCTCCGCCCGTCGTTCCGGCTCAACCCCCTGCTCCGGAATATCCACAGAAGGCGCGCTAGGATTCGTCTTGACGATCCGTTCTGGAGCACGTCATACTCCAGCACCCATGCATATCGTTGCCACCATCCTTCTGATGTTTCTTGCTCTTCCTGCTGGACCAGGAGCCGCGTTTCCGCCACCAGACAGTAACCACGTGGACGCACTCCAGGCAAAGGCAAAACAAGGAGAGGCAGAGGCCCAGAACAATCTCGGAGAATGGTATGCCAAGGGAAGAGGAGTCCAGCAAGATTACGCCCAGGCGCGAGCGTGGTACGAAAAGGCCGCAACGCAGGGACACCCACTTGCACAGAACAATCTCGCCGAACTCTACTTCGCGGGGCTCGGTGGGCCGCAAGACTACGTGCGCGCCTACATGTGGGTAACCCTTGCCGCCGGACACATGCAGGGTGAGGAAAAGAAGCAAGCGGAAGAAAATCGAGACGATGTCGCCCAGCGCATGACCCCCGCGCAGATCACCGAAGCCAAGCGCCTCTCGGAACAGTGTCGGTCAAAGAAGTTTAAAAGCTGCTGAGCTTCGCGTGTAGCCATGCGCGCCGTGGATGATCGAATTTAGCCGAAAGTACGCGTGGTGATTGCTCGGTATCATGATCCGGTATTCAGTCAGGACATCAGTTTTCAAACTCGAGATGGGTTCTAAATCTACCGCCGCCACTTTCCCTAGCCAGAGGCTCACAGTTAAGAATTATCTTTCACCTGCAGTAGACCAAAGGAAATCAGTGTATCGTAGCGGAGTTTATCCTTTACCCATCTCCCCAGATCTCGACTCTCAAGAAGTACGTCCATCCAATGCACATGCGGATCATTGACTCATTCGCTTGGTACGCCAAGGCGCCTTAGGAGTGGACGAATCCGATTGACAGGAGGTTCCAAATGCCCGAGAAAGTCAGCTTTGTAGTGCAGCAATTCGTTCCGAATCGTGATGATCATATCGTATGACTGGTAAGGCTCCTGGCTGCTATCCCAATGATGTCCCCCTTGAACTGATACAAAAAGATTCCACTTGTCCTTTAGGCTGATGGAACGCTGTGCTTCAGCCAGCGCTTCATAGAATGACCTGCTCGCTCCTGAGTTAAGCAACACAGCCTCTAGTGAAATACGCTCGTTGATCACCGATTCAATGGCACCGGCAGCAAATACAATGCAGGCAGTATTAAAGTACCTGCGCCGTTTGACGTCGTCTTCCACTGCAGCCGCATCTGCAAAGTAGACAAAGCCTCCCGTAAGATCGAATGAGAATGGCTTCATCGATCGTTGCCCTTGGTAGTTGCCCGCTGAGTCATCAGTTGGTTGGATAGCCATCTTCGCCACAGTTACTCACTCGCGCGACTCTAAAACCGAACCATGAATTTATCTGAGCAGTAATACCAGCACCAACCCCAACGACACCGCCGCCACGACTGACGATGTGAGACACATCGTCAGTAGACGTTGATACCGACGTTCCGCCAGAGCCGCACCCTGTTCCAGCGCCTCGAGCGTGGTTCGCATTTGCATAGCCAAGTCCTTGATGTGGGTGTCGTTCTTCGCTACGGCCGCCTGAAGCTCAGTGACCTGCTGTTGCAGCATCGAGGGCTGGTTGGGAGCCGCATCGGCACTCTTCTTGGTAAAGACAGGAGCAGCTGCGGACAAGATGGTCCCCACATGCGGCAGAACGGCCTTCAATGCGGGATAGAGCCAAGCCGGCATCGTCAAGGGCCTCACAAAAGTGGATTTGATCCAGACCAGTGGTCCAGCTTCATCATGAAATGGCATTCTCCATGAGATTGTGCGCTATTCTTACAATGGCCCAACAACTTGTCAACGTCGAGTATTTCACTGTCCCCTCTGAAAGGATTTTTTCTCTCGTGCCATACCCTCCAGTGAAGGCCGTCACGAAGCCATGGCGAGCCGGAGGAGGATCACATGGGGCACTACAACGACCCATGCCAGCCGATTAAACCCTCTTCATGGGGAGACCCCCGACTCTATCAAATTGCGAGCCTTTCGACCCTGCTCATCTATGGACTGGTCTTCCTCCACTTCGACGCTTCGATCTTCCAGATCGTCGTCACACTCGGCACAGCTCAGCTGACTCAGTACGCCGCCACGAAGTATTTCAACTTGCCGTCATTCGATTCAAAGAGCGCGCTCATCTCATCGGTGTCACTCTGCTTACTCCTTCGTACCAGCGATCTTGCGACAGCCGCTCTGGCGGCGTTCATTGCGATAACCAGCAAGTTCGTCATCCGTTGGAACGGCAAGCACATTTTCAACCCCACAAATCTGGCACTGGTCGTCGTGCTCGCGAGCGATCTCGGCTGGATTTCACCGGGACAGTGGGGACAGGTCGCCTGGTTTGGATTTCTGATCGCATGTCTAGGCAGTCTCGTCATTACGCGCGCCGCGCGGGCTGATGTCACGCTCGCCTTTCTTGCCTCCTACATCGGCCTGCTGGTTACACGAGCCCTGTGGCTGGGCGATCCGCTGACCATTCCATTCCATCAGATCCAAAGCGGTGCGCTCCTCATCTTTGCCTTCTTTATGATTTCAGACCCGAAGACGACGCCTGATTCCAGGACAGGCCGGGTTGTCTTCGCTTTGTGCGTGGCACTCGTCAGCCTCTACGTTCAATTCGGTCTCTTCATACCAAACGGACCACTCTGGGGACTCATCGCCTGTTCACCATGTGTTCCGATGCTGGATCGTCTGTTTCCTGGCATTCGATACGACTGGTCCAAGCCCACGACTGGTCGAACGGCTTTATCCATACCCATATCAGCATCATATCAATCACAAAGGAGGCTCGCATGATCCCTGTACTCATTCCCCTATTCACACTTATCGTCAGTCTGTTTCTCTGGGATAGCCACGCATCGGCTTTCTGCGGATTCTATGTCGGCAAAGCGGATACCAAGCTCTTTAACAAAGCGTCAGAAGTCGTCATTGCTCGCCATGACAATAAGACCGTTATCACCATGGCCAATGACTTCAAGGGCGACGTGAAGGAATTTGCGATGGTTGTCCCGGTGCCGACTGTCTTGGAGAAGGACCAGATTCATGTCGGGGACACAGCCGTCCTGAAACACCTCGCCGACTATTCTGCTCCACGGTTAGTCGAATACTTCGATCCCAACCCCTGCCAGATGCTGTATCCCGAAAGCCGGGCTATGGATATGATGGCCAAATCAGCCGAAGCACCAGCTCGGCTCGAACAAAAGAAGGCACTCGGCGTCACGGTCGAAGCGCAGTATCAGGTCGGTGAGTACGACATCCTGATTCTCTCAGCCAAGGAGAGCCATGGGCTCGAAACCTGGCTGAACAAGAATGGATACAAGATTCCTCATGGAGCATCAACAGCATTACGAAGCTACCTCAAGCAGAATATGAAGTTCTTTGTCGCGAAAGTAAACCTCGCTGAGCAGTCGAAGCTCGGCTTTACCCATCTACGCCCTCTCCAGATCGCTTTTGAATCACCGAAGTTCATGTTGCCGATTCGGCTCGGGACCGTGAACGCCGATGGCGCTCAGGAACTCTTCATCTATGTGTTGACCAAACAGGGCCGGGTTGAAACGACGAACTATCGAACGGTCCGCTTACCGGACGCGCAGGAAATTCCACTCTACGTGAAAGACAAGTTCAGCGAATTTTATAAAGATATGTTCACCCAACAAGTGAAGCGCGAGAGCGAGCGAGGCGTCTTTCTCGAATATGCCTGGGATATGAACTGGTGTGATCCCTGTGCCGCAAACCCGCTCTCTGCTGAAGAGCTCCGCAGCCTCGGCGTGTTTTGGCAGGATAGCCCAGCCATCAAACAGCGACGAGGCGTCATGCCGCAGGCGCAGAACGTCTTTCTGACTCGCCTTCATGTTCGCTACGACGCCGCCCATTTCCCCGAAGATTTGATGTTCCAGGAAACGTCAGATCGCAATAACTTCCAGACGCGATACATCCTCCGCCACGCCTGGACCGGGACGGACGACTGTCCGGCTGCCGCAACCTATCGGCAACAGTTGCGGGAACGTTATGAACGTGAAGCCCACACATTGGCCAATTTGACCGGATGGAACATTGGCGAGATTCGTCAGGCAATGAATCTGGCCTCACTTCCGGCACATGGTGAGAAGAAGTGGTATCAGCGGCTCTGGACAAACTAAGCACTCTGCAACGGGTGAGGCCTGTTTCAGGCCTCACCCCATCGTCACGGCAACTAATCCATTTATTTAGAGAATGAATTTAGCCCTGGACGGAGAATGACAATGTCGCGAGATCCACCGAGCTGTAGACCATCGAGAGATCCTGGCTGGTGGTTATTGAAGAGGTTTGCTCCACCGGCTGCTCTTGCGATTCTTCCTTGGGTTTCGCGGAACCGTCTAGCCTTCCCACGAGATCCTCGTGCAACGTCTCAAAGAAATCCGGAAGGTACTTCTGGAATTTTTGCAACTCGGTCTCCGCTTCTCTCAAGGCATCGAATACCTGTTGTATGAGGGACGAAAATTGCGCGTCCTTCCCCAACGCAGAGAGACCACCGTCCTCGGATAAATCGAATGACGGGGTGGGCGCCGTGGTACCGTTGGACAGCAGCGGGATCGCCGCCGCCGTCACAGGCGCCCCACCCGGTGTATAGGTCGATGCCGCCACCACGGTGACGGATCGTAGCACCTCAACACTGAGGTCCAGACCGGAGAGCGTCGTTAATTGACCAAATCGCTCGGCGAGTGCGGCCGTCTGTGCAAGGGCCTGTTCATCTTGCCCTTCAACAAATCCATGAAAGATACTGGAGATCTTTTGCACAAGCGTGTGGAGGTCGTTGAGCTCCTGCTCATTGAGGTCACCATCAACGGTGATGCCGAATTCTAGCTGCGGGGAGTATCGTGCATATTCCGCGCCGATGCCCACCTCCGTTTGCCTCGAGCCGCCATGAACGTAGAAGCGACCAGTGCGAAAACTCGTTTCTAGGTCAGCCGCTAGTGTGATGGTATCGCCTTCTTCTGTTCTCACGCTCAGGCGACCAAAAAACTCACTAGAGGCCGTCACCCCAGTGACACCCGTCTCCAACCTGTGCGCCCTACTATCGGAGGTCGAACGGGGGTCAAAAAACTGGTGCAGATCGATAGCTGTTAGCGCTTGAAGCTGCATGCGTCCCTTGCTCTTGATCGATAGAAAATGGACCGTTTGTCATTTCTCTATCGGCCGCAACTGGGCTAAACTTAAGGAACAATGTGCTATAGTGGAAAGCAGTGCATAGCCTTTATGACAAGGAGGATTCCATGCGAACTATCCTAGGGTGTGTCCTCGTCGGCACGATGAGCATGATACTCGTTACAACCGGCTGCACCGTGAAAGCGACGATCAAGCAGATAACCGATACCACGTCCAACATCACCGGCACCACTTTCGGACAGGCTTGGTGGAATGAGGATGGTCAGCTCAAGCCAGACTTCAAGGCCACGGCATTTGTGAGCTTGAATCAAGAAAATCTTCAGCAAGACTTGGCAGCGGGGCGAGGGGAATATCTGTCGTCGGTGAGCAGACTCTTGGGCGTTCCTGAAGAGCAACAACCAGTATTTTTCTCAACTGTCCAAGCCAATTATGCTGAGACGGTCGGCAAAGATCCTGCGGCGCTCTTGGCACTGCTTCGGGATACCTCGAGACCGTTCCTTCGATAGCTGAGAGTTCAGTGAAGCCGTTGTACAGCCTGGGCCCCGATGCGTTCCTGCGAGATATCCGCGCCTTCAGCTTGCCGCCCGATCACCGATCGCACGACACTACCATCTTTGAGCACGAGGAAGTTCGTGGGGACCGCGGGAACGCGCGGTCCCGGCAACACAATTCCAGCCAGGTTCAGTGGATCACAGGCAGACAGTTTCACCTCCACTCCGGCAGTCGGGCTACCGCTCTTGCGCAACACACGCAAGGCGTCTACTGCCACCGGCAGGGCGAACTGTTCACCGGTGAATCCGGTTACAAATCGTCCGCCTCGTACCTCACCTTGCAATTCAAGCTTGCGATACACCACCAAGAGATCACGCCACGATTGAACCAGCGATTCCCGCTGGAGCAAATCGCGGAAGACAACGCCGTAGCGGCGCAAGAGTTGACGAGCTACATTCTCGGTGAGAGAGGACCGTACGTCCTCTGACTGGTTTCGCCTCCCGCTGGTTCCCAAGGACTGCCTCAACAACGACCACCGTCCGGCTGAATACCGTGGCCGGCGAGCCCGTTCCCGCCCCTCGGCCCGACGTCGATGGGGGTCCATGAGTGCACGAAGATTATCAAACCCATCGGCCGTCACGATCCCTGCCGCGACCAGTTCCCACAGCGCACCTTCAACCTCCGCTGGAAGGTGGTTGGTCCCCTTCGCGAGATCAGCAAAGAAGCTGGCACCACGCTCGCTTAGCATCCGTCGAACATCCTGGGCCACCGCACTCAACTGAGCGTAGGAATTCGCCGCGCGCATCGCCACCTCACCGTGAAACAAGTTCAGCAGCCATTCAGTCTCTTCCCTAGGAAAGAGACTGAGTGGAGCAAGGCTCGTGGCAACAATGCGGCGCCGATTCAGTTCCCCCCCTTGTGAAAAAATCGGATGAGGTGAGAGGCGCCCCCAGCTTACCGCTCCACTCAGACAGAGTCGGTCCAGAAGTTCCGGCTCATACTTGGCCATACGCAGTCTCAGGAGCTGCGACTCCCACGAGGATGCAGCCACCTCAAATCCAGCCAGCTGCTGAATCACCCGCAAGAGACCAGCCTCGCCATGCTGCCGAGATCCCGGTGACAGGTGCTGCCATTGCAGCAAGAACTGCATCAAGTCAGCTGTCGTGACCGGCTCGATCTCTTTGCGCAACCTTCCGATCGTCAATCGATGGATACGCGCCAGTAACCGGCGATGACACCACTCAGACGCACCAGCACTCGCTCGTGCTGAGGAAGGTCGAAAGCGGCCACGAAGAACTTGGCCGGAGGCTTCGAGTCTCACCATAGTTGACTGGGTCAACTCGACCGGCATCTGCAGACGCGTGGCGAGCTCATCTACTGTCGTCGGTCCGATACTCTCCATCCAACCCTGCAGAATGCTATCACACGCCTCGTCATCGTCTCCCACCAATGCCCGTTCGACTTTCTCTCGGTGCTCAGTCGCCACCCATCCACTGGCCGAGAGTTCCACCGCGCGGCCAGACTTGATCAGCTCCGGCAAGAACGACTGCCATGCAGCCACCGTCTCGCGAGGAACCCAGCCCAGCGTGAGCAACGCGTCATGGAGCTCATCGGCGTCGCGCACGACGGGCCAAGACTCACGGACGACTTCATCGATGGCCTCGGGATCGAGCGCCCCAACTTCCCCGACCAGGTCTGGCGGCAACATTCGCCGCATTTCCACCGCTCGCGCTCGACGCTCTTCCAACGGCGCATCATCGAGAAAGGCATAGGGATTCGCGTTCAGAATTTCATGGCTGAAGACGGACGGAGCCGGCGTCTCGACCGCAAGACAGCGGATCTGACCCGCTTCGATCTGTTGCAGCACTGCCGTCAATCCTGCGACATCCATCGCCTCAGTTAAACAATCGCGGAGCGTTTCCTTGACCAACGGATGGTCCGGGATCTGTCGCGCTGCCCGCTCCCCTGTCAGATTTTCCTGGCAGGCGATGGCATCCGGGAAAATGGCCGCCAAGAGATCCTCTGATTTCATCCGTTGGATTTGCGGCGGCACCTTCTTGCCGTTGGAAAATCGCAACAGCGCCAACGATCGCGAGGCATTCCACCGCCAGCGCGTAGTGAACATCGGAGCCAGCAGCACGGCCTGAACCAGCACCTCACGAACCGTCTTCGAGTGGAGATAGCCGAACACCGATTCCAGCGGGAAGCTGTGCTTCTCGCCGAGGGAAATGACGAGGCCGTTATCGGTCGCCGCAGCCTGCAACTCAAAGTCGAACGTCACACAGAAACGTTTCCGAAGTGCCAATCCCCACGCCTTATTGATTCGGCCACCGAAAGGGGCATGAATTACCAGCTGCATTCCACCACTCTCGTCGAAAAACCTCTCCGCAACTACGGTGGCCTGCGTCGGCACTGCCCCCAGAACCAGCTTTCCAGCCAACACATACTCAATGGCCTGTTGGGCTCCTCGTGGATCAAGACCGCAGTCCTGTTTCAACCATTGAATGGCTGAGAGCGATGAATCGAACTGTTCCACGATCGCCTCCCGAAGTCCGGCGACCTCCGCGGAGAGTTCCGCTGTCCGCGATGGAGCCTCGCCGCGCCAGAACGGAATATTCGGCGGTGCTCCCTGCGCATCTTCGACACGGACCTTCCCGGCTTCCACTCCCTTGATGCGCCACGACGTATTGCCTAGCAACATAATGTCCCCGGCGAGGCTTTCGACGGCGAAGTCCTCGTCGACCGATCCAACGACCGTGCCGTCCGGTTCTGCAACCACGGCATAGTTTGCCGTATCGGGAATCGCTCCGCCGGAGGTGATCGCTGCCAGCCGTGCGCCACGTCGCCCCTTGAGCCGATGATTCACTCGATCGTGGTAGAGATACGCAAGCCCACGACCACGCTTCGTGGCCATGCCATCCGCCAGCATCCGCACCACGGTATCGAACTCCGCTCTCGGCAGGTCTCGATAGGAATAGGCCCTTCGACACAACGTGAACAGTTCCTCCTCACTCCAGCTCTGTGTCGCAGCAGCAGCGACCAACTGTTGGGCAAGAATGTCGAGTGGCGCGGGAGGGATCTCGATCCGGTCCAGCACTCCGGTGCGAATGGCCCGCACGAGAGCCGCGCATTCCAGAAGTTCATCCCGTGTCATGGCGAAGAGGCGCCCCTTGGGAATGGCATGAATCCAGTGTCCTGCGCGCCCAATCCGTTGCAACGTCGTGGCAATGGCACGAGGTGACCCGATCTGACAGACCAAGTCCACGGTGCCGACGTCGATGCCTAATTCCAGCGAGGCCGTCGCAATCACCACGCGAGTCTTGCCGCTTTTCAATCGTTCTTCCGCCGCGAGCCTAATCTCTCGAGAAAGGCTGCCGTGGTGAGCCGCTACCGCATCGGGACCGAGATCGTGCAACCGTTCTTCTAAGTAATGCGAGACTCGCTCCGATAACCGTCTGGTATTGACGAACACCAGCGTCGAGCGATGTTGACGGACGAGTTCCGCCACTCGGTCATACACCTCGGACCAGACCGCATTCGTGGCGACGGCACTCAATTCGTCTTTTGGTACCTCTACCGCGAGGTCCAGCTCACGCCGATGGCCGACGTTGATAATCTTTGGACGAGGGCGAGACCCGACTAGATACTCTGCGACTAACTCGATGGGACGTTGTGTAGCGGAGAGACCGATGCGTTGAGACTTGGCGAATGTAAGCGCCTCCAGCCGTTCCAAGGACAGTGCGAGATGGGCACCTCGTTTGTTCGGAGCCAAGGCGTGGATTTCATCTACGATCACCGTTCGTACTGATTGTAACAGTCGTCGGCTCTTTTCAGCGGTTAAGAGGATGAAAAGGGATTCGGGCGTCGTTACCAAGATATGTGGCGGCCGCTTGAGCATCTGCTGGCGATCCGCCATCGTCGTGTCTCCGGTACGGACCAACACACGCAGCTCAGGCATCAGAAGCCCAGCTTCTAGCGCCAGTTGGCCGATTTCGCTCAAAGGCTTCTGAAGATTTTTCTGAATGTCGTTGCTCAGCGCTTTCAGCGGCGAGACATAGAGCACATGGGTGTGATCATCAAGTTCTCGTGCGAGAGCCTCTTTGAAGAGCTGGTCGATACAGGAGAGGAAAGCCGCAAGGGTCTTGCCGGAGCCGGTGGGCGCCGCAATCAAGGCGTCCGACCCGGACTGAATCGCCGGCCAGGCTTCGACTTGAACATCAGTCGGCTCACCAACTTGTGAGGAAAACCACTGGGAGATAATCGGATGGAATTCAGAAAGTTGCATTGGCGGCATCTTACCACGTACAAAACAGATGGGCACCGCGGCTACTTTGTTACGTCCTCACGACACATGACAGATTGCCCATTTCAGAGTTTGCGATAGGTATGGCATGATAGCAATCATGCATCTCTCTATCATCATCCCAGCTTTTAACGAAGAGCGCCTGATCGAACAATGCTTGCGGTCGGTCGCTGCTTCAACTGCCGCCAACGCCAAACCTGGTTTCACCTCAGAAGTGATCGTCGTTGACAATAATTCCACGGATAAGACTGCGGAGCTAGCTAGACAGGCCGGCACGCAGGTCGTCTTCGAACCGATCAATCAAATCGGACGGGCACGAAACGCGGGGGCTGCTCAAGCAACAGGAGAGTGGCTGTTGTTTTTGGACGCCGATAGCCTGCTGAATCCTGGCCTGCTTGCCGACATTCTGGAGATGATTGAGTCAGGAAAGTACGTGGGATGTGGCAGCACGCTGCGCATGGACGGCTTGCCCTGGTGGGCAAACCTGACGCTGCAGTTCTGGACCAGAGTCTCTGTTCTCATTCGCTGGGCCGCTGGGGCACTAGTCGTCGCTCGTCGTGACGCATTTCAGGAGGTTGGTGGATTTGACCAGGAGCTCTATGCGTTAGACGAAATTCGACTCAGCAAACAGTTGAAACAGTGGGGACGGCAGCGCGGGCTTCAATTCACGATCCTAACCAAGCACCCTATGGAAACATCCTCGCGGAAAGTCTCACTCTATTCCGGCCGTGAGGTCGCCGTTCTGATGTTCCGCATCTTTTTCCTGCCGAGAAGAACCTTGTACGACAGGAAGCACCTCTCTATCTGGTACGACGGCCGAAGATAAGTATCAATCGTCTGCCAGCAAAGCTTGGATTTGCCTCTCCGTCTCGCTGTATCCCCCCTCGCCGATTTTGACGTACCGAATGATCCCACGCTTATCGATCAGGTACATCGCCGGCCAGTAGCGATTCCCATAGCGGTTCCAGATCGAGAACTCGTTGTCGATCGGCACGGGGAAGCGGATGTCATGCTCCTAGATGTACCGCTTTACGTTCTCCACTTCGCGTTCGTGGGAAAACTCCGGCGAATGTACACCGATCACCACGAGACCTTGGTCAACATACGTTTCATGCCACTGTTTGACGTACGGTTCGACATTGCGGCAGTTGTAACAGCCGAAGGTCCAGAATTCGACCAGCCCGACCTTGCCCCTGAGATCGCCTATCCGTAGCGGCGCGCTGTTGAGCCACGTGGCACTGGCAATGTCCGGGGCAGGCTTGTCGATCATCGCGTCAGCCGATCGAAGAGAGAACCATCCCGCCATCAAGACAATGCTCACGATTCCCATCAGTCTGAAGCCACCAGTTCTTCGAGTCATCATCAACCTCAACTTGACCCAGCATGTTAAATGCCCGCATACCATTCATACCCCTGATCTTCCCAATAGCCTCCCTTCCCACCTCCAATCCCTGCAAGGGATTCGACCAGCGCAACCTTCATGACATACTTCGCTTGCTTATACCCCAACTGCCGCTCGAATCGTAAACGGAGTGGGGCACTATGTGGAACATCCAATGGTTCGCCGTTGAGCTCATAAGCCAAGATTGTTTGCGGGTGATAGCAATCTGCCACGGCGATGCTTTCATAGTACGAAACTCCCTCGTCATCCACGTCGGCGCAGTGAAACACCGCGTAACGGGCATTCGGCAACGGCTCGACCTGATGCATTAGATCGCCAAGTGGAACTCCGGTCCACTTGCCGATGGCACTCCAACCCTCGACGCAATCGTGACGAGTGATTTGCGTCCGAGACGGCAGCTCTTTCAGGGCAGCCAGCGACCAACTTCTCGGCATCTGCACTAAGCCAACCACGTCCAATGTCCATTCAGAAAACTTCTGTGCGACATGCTCGGCATATTGTTCGGTACCAGGATCGGTGTTGCCATTCGCTGGAAAGATCTTCGAGATGTCGGCCTCCCCGTATTCTTTGGCGAGCGCATTCTGTGGCGTAATCGCCCGCTGTGCTGTTTCAGTCCACCGTTCAGCCTTACTGAGGATGGCGGGAAACCAGCTGCTCTGCGTGAGATTGTCGCAACCGGAGAGCGCCACCAGGCTCGCGGCACCTAAGGTGCCCTTGAGGAATCTTCGCCGTTCCATCGCACGCTCATGCTTCATGACCTACTCCTTCATGTTTAGCGACGAACCAACCAGTGACCATCGAACGAATATTGTTAAAAAACCCTGTGAGGATCACCTGGAGAACGTGCACGACGATAAAGCCAACGAACGAAAAACAGGCGACGAAGTGGATCGTCCTCGCCGATTGACGCCCTCCAAAGATGGTCAATAGCCACGGAAATGCCGTATCGATCGTCGGCGACATTGCCAAGCCTGTGAAGACGATCAGCGGCGCAATGAAGAACAAGATGCTCGCATAGGCCAGTTTCTGAAGCACGTTGTACCGCTTGGCTTCGTCACCAGTAGGATGTCTGAGAACCAGATGATCTCTGAGGGACTTGCCGATGCTGCGCAGATCCTTTCCCGTTGGAGTCAGGTCGCGTGTGGCATGTCGACTCGCAAAGGCGTAAGCCGTAAAAATCAGCCCGTTGATCACAAAGAGCCAGGAAAAGAACAGATGCCATTGTCGCCCCATCGCAAGCCACTTGGCGCTAGGGATGGTCACCCAGGCCGGAAAGGCGCGTCTCATACCGTCAGAGTAGCCAAGCACACCGGTCGTATCGAACTGATGGCCCAGAATTGTCGTGACGACTTTTAGTTCACCATCGTCCATTTGCACAGGCCTAATCGAGAACACCGGTCGGTCACGATCGGAGCGATCGCCCCAATAGAGCGCCGGATGGGCATTAAAAATCTGCAGGCCGCTCATGATCAGGATGATCAGGAAGGGAACGTTTAACCAATGGCTGATCCGCACCGGTAGCCGATGGCGGTTGACCCGTTCGATCGCAGGGGGAGTCGCAACCGTGAGGGTGCTCACTGTCGACAACGTTTCAGGTGCCGGCGGCTCTTCCATCAGCCCCAGATCCGCTTTCTGACTGACCGCTGCTTCCGACTGAATGCGTACCGCCATGATTCCATCTCCCCCAGCTCTCGATACACCATCTAGCGTTTCGTCGGAGGGACGGATAGTTTCTTACAGCGGCACCATCGTGACGAAAAACAGCACGGCCTACGGTCGGATCATCCGACCGCAGGCCGTGAGCACTCGTAACGTGAGTGGAGCGTCTATTTAATACCCTATCGTTCCCTTCATGGCCCCCTTCATATCGTCTTTCATCGCATCCTTCTTCATTTTCATCTCGCCCTTCATCTCGTCCTTTTTCATCTTCATCTCACTCTTCATGTCATCTTTCGCCGACTTGATCGAATCCACCTTGGCCTTCATTGCATCGGACTTCCCCTTCATCTCGCCCTTCATGGAATCGGCACCGGCCTTCATGTCTTCGTGCATCTCACTCTTCATCTCATTGGCCATCGAGCTCATCTCATTGGCAAAAGATAGGGTGCCGGCACACATCAGACCGGCCACAGCAACGAACGCAATGATCATCTTCTTCATCAGAAACCTCCTCGTTAGTTTAGTAATGGTGAATTAACGCGGTAGTGGTAAGGGAACAACTGCTTCCTACTCCTGCACCTTGGTGTGCTTCTGGACCTCCGGCCAGTTGGCATCTGCCCGTTGGATATACCCAGGAACATCCGACAACCATCGCGTACGGACGGCGTCACTATAATTGAGATACAGTTTACCATGAATCACGGTAAAGGCCTCAGGATCGATCTTGGCCTTGTAGCCTTTCGCCATACCGTAGGCACAGTACCCACCATACTGGGGGGCGTACTTTTCTGGCTTCGCCGTGAACAGATCTCGGTTGGTCGCAGAGGCAAAGTGAAATCGTGACCCCTGGTAGAGGGTCGTATACTGAGCTGACCCTGCAACTGGCTTATGCTCCTCGAAATAGGCCACCGGATCGTAGCCCTCGATGGCAAGGCCGTTCCGTTCAAAGAACTCGGACGCATCGACATTGCTGAACAGCGATATGAAGAGATACGTCAGCAGCGCTGGCAAGCTAAGGTTTCTGTTGAGCATGGGGTTGTTGTGGTCCATAGGATTCATGGTTAATCAACCTGGGTAGTCCTTACAAGAAACCCGACTCAATGCGAATGACTCGCCACAAATAGTTCGCGCAAGCGAAGCCGCTTGATCGGCGACGGAAGCTCTTGAGGAAGACGAGGCAGAGAATCCTTCACAAGCGAGATCTGCCCGACATAGTCATGACAACCAGAACAGGAGGCTAGATGGAGTTCGATCTTCGCCCTTGTGAAGATCGGAAGCCGCTCTTCTAAGTAATCCGACGCCCGATCGGCGATCTCACGACACGTCACCCCGCTGTCGACCCCTTGAGTAGGAGGATGGTCTTTCATGAGGAGAGCCTCCGGTTCTAAACCCTCTGATCATGAGTCTCCTTCCTCTAGAATTTCTTACATGGCCATCGAAAATGATGAAAAATTAGCCTCACTCCCCTACCCTCGGCATCAACCCCAACCTCAGCCAAGCGCCTTTTCAACTGCTGCCCGCACCCGTTCCCGTGCCCGATGCAGCCGAACATAAAGATTCGTCTCGGTAATTCTCAAGATGTCGCGGACTTCCTTCGCATCAACGCCCTCAATATCGCGGAGAACCAACACCTCTTTCAGCGTGGGAGGCAATGCATCGATCGCCCGCTCCATCGCATTGACGGCCTGTCTGCCGGCTAATAATTTCTCCGGTGTTTGCTCATCCCATGGTTGGGGAGGAAGGGCCCAGTGGCCGGCCCATTCACCAGATTGGTGAAAGCGGGACGGGTCGACAATCTCTTCACCGTCATCATCGAACGACTCGAACGCGGAAAAGGTCGTATGGCGTTTTTCTCGCACCCCACGATCCTTGGCTTTATGGATCATGATGCCGAAGATCCAGGTGCGCAGCGACGACCGTCCTTCGAAGCGATCCAGTCCTTCGATCACCGCCATCCATGTATCTTGAACGACCTCTTCCGCCACTTCTCGATCCGCCACATAGCCCATTGCCATGCGGATCAATGCGACATGGTGCTTGGTGACCAACTCATCAAAGGCTCCCTCATCTCCCTTCTGGAGCCTGCCGATGAACTCCCCTTCAGCATGAGTGGATGCAATCCTGGTAAATAGGGATTGAACATCGGGAGACAACATGGGCCCAAGCGGTGCGGTATAGGTCGTAGTTGCTATATTCATGATCGGCCTCCAATTTGGAGCAGCTCCTGCACAAAGGCTGGAGCGCTCAGTACTGTGACGTGTTTCTGGGGAAGATTGTTGACGACCTCGACTCCCCGCGCATCGATGTACTCAACGTGTGAACAATCCAAATACACAGCTTTTCTTTTCCGAAGGTACGAACGGCACTCCCCGTCGAGAAGCGCAGCCCACTGCTCTGTGATCTTGCCTTCCAACTTGAGGAGCACGTCGCTCGCGCTTTCCTGTATCGTTGTGATCTTCAACATCGCTCTTGGATCTCCTTTAGCTTTAGCGTGATGCCATCCTATTGAGCAACCAAAGTGCCAGAGGAAGAAGTGAGGGTGAATGTGCTGCAAGTCATTGATTCATTGAGCTGACTAAGCTCAATGCTGGAGAGGGATCAAAGCGGAAGAGTGGCCGCGCTTCCCAAAATATTGGGATCGTCACGAAATATTGGGAATGGTTATTGGAAGAATAGGATTGACGGTAGCTGGGAAGTTACGGCTTTCCCTTGCGCTCGATGCCGAGCTTTTTCATCCTGGCTTCGAGCGTGGTGGGTTTCAGCCCGAGTATCGTCGCGGCACCTTTCTCGCCGCTCACGCGCCAGTTAGTTTGTTCAAGCACATCGAGCATGTGTTGCCGTTCTAGTTCTTCGAGCGTCAGCGTCTTGGTAAGGCCCGTCTTGTTATCAGATTGAGCAAGCCAATCGATCGGCTCGAGCTCCGGCCCTTCGCTCAAAATCACGGCACGTTCGATCACATGCTCCAACTCTCGAATATTGCCAGGCCACTGATACCGCTGCAGCGCGGCAATCATCCGCTCCGGGATCCGGTCGATTTTCTTCCCGAGGGTTGCGGCAAATTTACGAACAAAATACTGCGCCAGCAGCGGGATATCTCCTTCCCGTTCGCGCAACGGCGGCAGATGGATCGGGAAGACATTGAGTCGGTAGTAAAGATCTGGTCGATACTGCCCACTTTTGGTGAGCTGTTCGAGGTTCCGATTCGTGGCGGCGATCACGCGGACGTTCACCTTGAATGTCTGGGTGCCGCCGACTCGTTCGAATTCGCCTTCCTGCAAGACGCGTAAGAGCTTGGTCTGAAGATCAAGTGGCAACTCGCCGATTTCATCCAGAAAGATCGTCCCCTTATCAGCCACCTCGAAGCGACCGATCTTCTTTGTCAGCGCACCGGTGAACGCACCCTTTTCATGGCCGAAAAGTTCGCTTTCAATCAGGCCGGCCGGAATCGCTGCGCAATTGACTTTCACCAGCGGCTTAGTTTTGCGTGGGCTCAGATCGTGAATTGCCCGGGCGATCAGCTCCTTGCCAGTGCCGGTCTCCCCGGTCACGAGCACGGTCGAATCGGTGGGGGCGACTCGTTCGACATTTTTCAGCACCTTCTTCAGCAAGGTGGCTGACCCGATCAGTTCCTTAAAATTGTGGCTGCCTTTGATTTCCTCTTGCAAGTAGACATTCTGTGCTTCCAGACGAGCCTTTTCCTGCTCCATCAGCACCTGTTCGGTGATGTCGATAAACATGGTTCGGGTATAGGTACCGCTGGGGTCCGGCCTCGACCACCACCTAATCCAGAGCGGCTTGCCGTTGTCCTTCCGGCGCAACTCCAGCACAACTCCACTGGTGTCGACACCCTTGTCGATCGAGTCAAATGCTTCCTTCAGTCGGCGTTGTGCGTCCGGCGTACCTGGAATAAACGAGGCTCCATACATATTGTTCACTTGGTCCGGTGTAATGCCAAGGGTCTTCATCGCCATCTTATTGGCACGGACGAACTTGGAGTCCAACCCTTCGTGCACATAAGCAATCGGCGCTTCATCGAACAGATCGCGCAGACGTTCTTCGTTCTCCTTCAGCTGTACATCCATCAGCTCCCGCTCCAATTCGGCACCTGCCCGCACCCCAAAAATCTTGAAGACCGACAGGACGCGCGGATCGTCGTGCATCGGCTTGGTATCCATAACGGCCAGATGCCCCATCACGGTGCCGGAATGGTCGGACACTGGGATCGCCAAATAGCTCTCAACTCCCAACTTGGCAAGATCCTCCCGATGGTCAGGAAATAACTCCTGCACCTTTTCCGGAAACAGACAGACTTCCCCGGCCAATACACGTTCACAGGGCGTATGAGGTAGATCGTATTCGAAATTCTCGAGAAACCCGTCGCCGTTCCAAAAGGCTAAGGTCCGGACCCTGGTTCGTTTGCCTTCGACAAATCGAGAGACAAACGCATATTTGGTCTGCAACGCCTCCGCCAAATGTTGAACGAGGGATGGGAAAAAAGCCGCGCCGGTGGCTGCAGCTGTACCCTCATCGATCTTACGCAGGGTCAGATCGGTCTTGCGCAAGGCGCGCTCGAATCGAAGTCGCTGAAACTCTGCTGCCGCGCGCATGGCAAAGAGGCCCAGTATGGATGTCGCTCGTACATGATTCAGCATCGGCTTGGAATCCATGATGGCTAAGTGGCCCAGCACACGGTCATTGGAATCCACGACCGGCACACCACAATAGCTCTCAGCTCCGGTCTCCTGAATCAGTTCAACCTCGGGGTACAGCGTGCGCAACTGATCTGAATGGTGTACACACTTCTTGGTTAGGACTATCTCGCACGGACCTTTCGCCGGAACATCAAACGGTGGAAGAGACCCTCCTCTACCCCAGGCCGCTTTCGAACGAAAGCGACGACCGTCGTCACTCAGTTCGGAAATGTAGGCGTAATCGACAGCAAGCGCGGTCGCCAGCTGTTGTACGAGTGATGGGAAAAACTGCTCACCGACATTGGCATTCACCTCTTCGAGTATTCGACGAAGGATGACCCCGGTCTCAGACGACTCCTCGTCGATATGATCTTGCCTCGATGCAGGATGGCCTTCGGAAGGGAGCATCAGTACTCACTCGACATTCGGAGTGATGAAGGAAGGATCAACGCTGGCAAAGTCTAGCAGAAGCGTTCTCTGATTTACCACACTGGTTTATGCGTGATGAGCTCAAACTCATGGAAAAGATTCAGGTTTATCATGTCCCCAAAGTAAGATTTGCGCGAATTCCTCCTCATGGTGATCGTAGCAGGTAGACGATGAATGGATTCCATTTCACGCCAAGCTGCGAGACAGACGCGGTAACTAAGTCCTCGTGCTCTCCTGAATCCTGTAGCGCTGTTTGATCGCAGTGACGACTTCCTTGGCTTCTCCTTCGTCCAGGCCCGCGCCAAATCGAATAATTTTTGTCCCATAGTCAAAGGCGATCACCCCGCCGCCGACTCCCCATAATTGCAGACTCGATGAGAGATCCAACGGATTGAAGGGGATTGGCGCAGGGCGAAGATCTCGCATCTGGACGAGAGCATAGTCTTTGTTAAACCCGAATCCTCCTATGTCATGCCGAACGCGAAACACCTGTCCGTGTACCATCACAACCTCTTTCCCCATAACCTGCCAGAGTAAGGCATAGATGGCGAACAGGCCACCGACCGTCCAGACCCCAAACCAAGCCAGCATGAATAGTTCCCCTTCAGGCGGTGCATCTCCCCTCAAGAACTGGCTGGAGACCATGTATTCAGCCACTGCCCAACCACAGATCCAAAACCCCAAGAAGAAAATCACAAACCAACTACGGGTATAGGGAATGACGATGCGTAGCCCCTGCGATGTGTCCGCAATGGTAATTCGAGAAGAATGAGGTTGAATCTTTGCCATCGGATGCATCCTTGCAAACGGCAGCTATTATGACATGTCCGGACAGGTGAGTCCCAGAGGATTTGGGTGGATGGTGCAGACGCGAGTTCTGGCCTCCAGCCCGACAGGTACGCCAACTCTACGGCATCGCTATGGGCAGAGAAACCAGCTAGATTTGAGTACCTGTCTGATCATTGGGCAGGAATGTTCGGACCGATCTTTTCCAGGATGACTTGTTTAACCTGCTTGGCAAATCGCTTGGAGACTTCCACATTTTTCAGCACATGGCCAGATTCTGAGACCTTGTAACTTGCAGGCGGCATCTTGGACACAATGGTGGCTTCAAAAACCACTGCTAGGATCTTGCTCCGCTTGCCCGTCTTTCGATCAATCCTATAGGCTTCTTTCAACGACACCTTTGGAGAAACCTCGACCGCCTCCACCCGGATGCGTGGTCTTAAGAGGCCTGACCGATCATTATGCTCGTCAGTGAGCTTGATGATGGGGTCTCCGACAAATTCGCGTCGGATCTGTTCCGCCACCACTCCTTTCGACCGTTCTGCCCGCTGCATGTTGTCATCCAATACCGGCGGGGCAAGATCCACATAAATAGGATCGTCTGGTTGTCGTTTGGGTACAAGGCCAGCTTGCGTCTGTTGTTCATTCTTTCCGGCACCGACCTCTTCCGCCGTGCCTTGAGCAACAACCAGCTGTTTTGCTATCGGATCATCAGCCTCATGGATGGTCGACTTTCCGGTCTGGTCGGTCTCGTACACAAGCGTCTTTGCCCCTTGTTCATCCACCCGATAGACCTTCTTCTCACCATTCACATTCGACGTCACATAGCCAGTGGAGCAGGCCAATATCGTCATACAAGCGGCAGTGAGACTCGCAGAACGGACTAGTCGCATCGTGCAAAGCGGTTCAATGAACATGCGGTACACTCCTTATGCTTCTGCGAGAACCCTCGGCACCCCGTGTGAAATCCCTCAACCTATGACAACAAGTGTAGCAGCATCGAGCGCGATGGCTAGGCTGCCTTTCTGGCCCGCCCTGGACTCAAGAAATCTGCAAGGCCTGCCGATTCTTAGAGAGTCGGTGCACAAGCAGTTTGTGGGATGTGATTGACCGTCCTGCGTGCCAGGTCTCTGTATTCACCGTTCAATTCATATAAAGTAAATTCTTGGCTACCCCTACCCTCTTAGCTCACCCCATGATTCGCAAACGCGTCGTCATCATAGGGGGAGGGTTTGGGGGGATGACGGCTGCGCGTTTCCTGGATGATGTCGACATCGTCCTGATAGACCGTACGAACCACCACGTCTTCCAACCGTTGCTCTACCAGGTCGCCACTGCCGCGTTGTCGCCCAGCGACATTGCCTGGCCTCTTCGCACCCTCTTCCGCTCGCAACCGAATGTTCGAGTGGTCATGGATAACGTGGTATCCATCGACCGAACCGCCCGAGTTGTCCGCCTCCGAGACAGCGCTCCGATTGCATTTGACGCACTCGTCGTGGCCCCAGGATCGCGACATGCCTATTTCGGACACGACGAGTGGGAAGCCCTCGCGCCGGGACTCAAAACCATTGGTGATGCCGTCCACCTACGTGAACGGATGCTGCTCGCGTTTGAAGTCGCGGAACGGCAACGGGCCGAGATCGGCACACAAAATCGCCTCACGTTTGTCATTGTTGGGGGAGGGCCCACAGGGGTCGAGTTAGCCGGTTCACTCGTGGAAATTGGAAGGAAGGCCATGGGACCAGACTACCCGCACTTGCACTTGGAGGATCTCTCGATCGTCCTCGTGGAGGCCGGCCCACGCGTGCTACCGGGCTTCGATCCGAAGCTGTCTGCCAAAGCGCTGAACACCCTCGAGCACATGGGCGTTACAGTCAAACTGAACAATCCGGTCACTGCCGTACATTCCGACGGAGTCATGGTTGGGAGCGAATGGGTCCCGTCCCCTCATGTCATCTGGGCGGCGGGTAACAAGGCGTCGCCACTCCTGAACACATTGGCGGCTCCTCAAGATCTGTGCGGTCGGGTCAAGGTCCAACCAGATCTGACGATCCCGGATGACCCTTGGATTTTTGTCATCGGCGATGCCGCCTATTGCCATAACCGGGATGGAAAACCCTTGCCGGGGATCGCTCCAGTCGCCATAAAAGAAGGGCAATACGTGGCGACAGTTATCAATGAGGACCTCAAGCCCGAGCAACGCCCACCCTTTGCGTATACGGACCGTGGCATGTTGGCGACGATCGGCCGTGGTCAGGCTGTTGCCCAGATCGGACCGTTCCGCGCCTCAGGATTCTGGGCTTGGACCTTCTGGTGTATGGTTCACATTTTCTTCCTCATTGGATTGAGAAATCGAATACGCGTGATGTCCGAATGGACCTGGTACTACCTGACCTTCAAACCGGGTGCGAGATTGCTGGGTGAACAACCAGGCACTCAGCACGGTGTTGCCTCCACCGATCATGGGCACAAACAGACCATCGAGGATCGCCCTCCTGTCCGTCGCGCGGCGTGATGTCCGGCATTGACCAGCCTGTTCTACTTACACGTCGCGCTCACGCCACCTTTAAACGAATGTCATAGATTAAAGCTCCAGAATAGTCCTACACTGTGAGGCACCACGGAGAGACTAGGCTACCAGCCGACAGGTTAGCGAAACACGGTTCAATGGCGCGCAAGCGAATTGTCATTATTGGAGGTGGGTTTGGAGGCCTGACGACTGCCTGCTCGCTACAGGAGGCAGATGTCACCCTGATCGACCGCTCCAATCATCATCTGTTTCAGCCTTTGCTCTACCAAGTCGCCACTGCAGCATTGTCACCGAGCGATATTGCTTGGCCATTCCGGACTCTTTTTCGGTCCCAGCTCAACGTCCGTATCATGATGGAGGAGGTGCTGTCGGTCGACCAAAAGGCGCGGGTCGTTCGCCTGCAGAAGGACCTTCAGGTTCCCTTTGACATTCTAATTGTCGCTCCAGGTTCGCGCCACGCCTAC
>JAOUHJ010000001.1 GCA_029865225.1 Nitrospira sp. | reverse complement strand
GCCGCCATCGAAGATTACATGAACAACCACAATCAGAACCCGCGCGTGTTTGTCTGGACCGCATCTGTCGAGAGTATTATGGCCAAGATCGCCAAATGTAAAGAAGCGTTGGACGCACTACACTAGTATCAGGGACTGGGATAGGCGGGTAAGTAGAAGACGTTGGTCCGAGTCTGATTTATGCAGAACCGCTGAGCATCCTCTAGCGGGGAGGAGAACAACAGGACATTGTGGCGAACGGACATGCCGTCAGTTTGATAAGGCATTCTCCATCATGATTAGAATTTGAATACGAGCTTCCGCAAGATGACAATTGCCGTTGGAACCGCCGCCCCAAGTCCTGCCCACTGGGCCTTCTGATTCCAAGCCAAGTCTTCTTTCCGCCTCCGCTCAGCGTCAAGCTGCTCTTGGAGCGCCGCGTTCTGTTCTTGCAACAATTCACTCTCCTGCTTCCGGTTCTCGTTCAGCCCCTCCAGTGTTTCAACATAGGCTTTCTGTTTCTCAAACATCTCTTTGTATTCGGCCAACAACTTTCCGGATTCACTAAGGAGCTGTTTGTTCTGCTTGACTTCGGCGAGCACCTTGACGAACTGATCACGAGGTACCGCGACGACTTTTTCTTCTGCCTGAGCAACAGCAGGGAGTAAGAGCAGGGTAAGCAACAGGTAGATCATGGCCTTCGTTCCTCCACCTTGACATACCAATTCACATTTTCCTGAATTAGAGTCGATGTCTGCAAGTTGAATAGTCTGACGAGTCACGCTGTCTGGCGAATTCTTAGTAGGAGGATAGAGTCCGATATCACTCATCGGCATTCCCTCACCTGTACATCGACTCCCAATGTTTCCTTCGCGAGCTTGACCAACCCAGCATCCGTTTCAGCTTGCTTCAGCACGGCCTGCTTAATGATCGGCGTCTGCACTTTCATCGCCTCCAAGACCTGCTCGTACTCAGCCAATTGCTGGTGTCGCAGTCCCAGCTCGCGCATCTGAGTAGCAGCCAGCTCATCCTTTTCCTTAATGACCCCTTGGAGCTGGGTGATCTGTTGGCGGAGCTGACCATTTTGGTGACGAAGCTGACCGTTCTGTTGGCGGAGCTCGCCATTTTGGCCCTGGAGCTGGTCATTCTGGTCGTTGAGCTGGGTATTCTGTGCGTAGAGCTCTTGGTTCCTCTGCTCCAGCCCAGAGATTCTCTCTATGGAAGCCGGATCCACGGCCGCTTCCACCGGTTGTGGCTCGATCAGGTTCGTCTCGCTCTGCCAGGACCATAGGACAGCCTGTCCGGTGAAGAACATGACCACCACGCCGGCGAGGCTATAGGCCACGACATGGGATTTGAGATGGTTCAGCATGGATTAACCTCTTCGCTGCAAATTCTCACCAAATAGGGCCGCGAAAAATCACTCAGACATTGAATAGTTCTATCCAGCTTCAAAATCTTCCCAGGGCGTAATTTCTGAGTCATTTCTGGAATGGTGTTCCTCCTCATCCCTCCTACTATCGTGGCCTAGTGAACCGTAAAATGCAAGTGCTTCTGCATGGGGGTACGGCCGACCGAATTCTACCTAATACCCATGTCGCCCTAATGGGACCCACGGATCGTGGTGATGCTATAAGTGGTATTATCAAATGTTTGGGGTGTGGTGCCTTTCTAGCCCACGCCATCGGAACCAAGCCGGGTTTCTAGTGCTCCGGGTACATCTCATGGATCAATCAATTCAAACCAAGCCTCAAGGCCCCGCCTTTCAGAGGACGGTACGAAGACCAACCCCTTGACGGATTTCTTCTACAGCAATATTCTGCTGTGCCGTGCTCTGTTGCTTTCCTAAGCAGGGTGACCGTCATGCAGGGTAAAGACCCGTTCTTGGCGCTTCTCGGGGTATTCATTCTGGGTATGACGTGGTTTTTCTGTGGCAAAGGGTCAGTGACGTCATCTCCTCAAGTTGCAGTGGAACACCCGACTGAAATTCCTCCACTGGCCCAGAAAATCACCGACCCACCGCCATTGCCTCCGGCAGCACCACGGGTATCTGCACCGGCAGTGTTGAAAAAAAAGATCGATGACCTGTTGAGAGAAGATACGATTCAATTTCGAATCAACAGCGCGGCCCTTCTGCCGGATGGTAAAGCCGTACTAAACCGTGTGGCCACAATGTTACGCGAGGACCCAACCGTGGCCTTTGAAGTCGGCGGCCATACGGACAACGTCGGGCTGGAGCAGGCGAATTGGGTGCTTTCGGAACAACGTGCCAAAACTGTCGTCGAGTATCTGATTTCACAAGGGATCGCACCCGAACGGCTGACCCCCAAAGGGTATGGAGCGTCGCGCCCAATTGTGGAAAGTGCCACCGATGAGGGGCATTGGCAAAACCGCCGAATCGAATTTTCCATCGCCATTAAGGGAGCGCAGCCATGATGACTGCGCACTGGACCTGCTGGCTCTGGACCATGTTGGGAGCTGGGCTTCTTGGGTGGGGGATCAAGGGTGTGGTGCTGGGGACCGTGATGGACGACAAGCGTCGTGAGATGGAACGCCTCATGAATAAAATTGCTGGGCTTACCAAGTTGGCCAATCAACCGCCGGAGGTTCGTACGGTTGAAAAGCGGGTGGAGGTGCCGGTCGAACGGGTCGTGATGAAACGAGTGGAAGTTCCGGTGGAGAAAGTTGTGGATCGGCCGGTCGACAATCCAGAGCACCTCGCTAGGATCAAGGCGTTGGAAGGTGAGGTGGCCGTGATCGCCGGGCTGTTTACACAGATCGCTCAGCTCAAGACCCTTTCTGCACAGACTGAGGAGAGGCGTACCGAGGGGCAAGTGGTGGTCCCGGTCGACAATCCGGATCAGCTGGAGCGGATCAAGGCCTTAGAAGGTGAGGTAGCCGTGATCGCCGAGCTTCGTGCGCAGATCGCCGAGCTCCAAGCTGCGTCTTCACCAGCCGGGGAGAAGGTTGTTAAGCCGCGCATTGAGTCGACCGCCGAACAGAATGGAAAGATGTCGATCGACAAGATGCGTGAGCCCAGGGGAGACACTACCCACGCCGGCGCTGTAGAGTCGTCGCCTGAGGGACAAACGGTCGACGAGTCGCCCGATGACTTGAAGCAAATACGCGGGGTCGGGCCGGCCTTAGAGCGCTTCCTGCACAAACGGGGGGTCCTCTGGTTCAGCCAGGTGGCGACCTGGAGCCACAAGGACATCGACAAATTCGAGTTTCTCTTGCCCAACTTTGGCGGGCGGATCCAACGAGAAAACTGGGTGCGCAGCGCGCAGGTCGAGCACTACAAGAAGTATCAGCAGTGGCTCGGCGACGGCGAGCCCCCGAGTGACAGCCTTGAGCCGCTCGTGCAACTAGCTGAACTACAGACCACGTCTTCACAGGTCGATGTAAAGGTCCTCGAGCCGCAGATCGAGCCTCCTGCTGAAGAGGCTGCTGTGAAGGAGGGAGACGTGCCGGTTGGAATGATCAGCGAACCAGTCGAAAATCTGGACCAGGCCAGTGTCGGGGAGCCATCGGATGAGGGACAAGCGGTCGATGAGTCGCCCGATGACCTGAAGCAAATACGTGGGGTGGGGCCGGGGTTAGAACGGTTCCTGCACAAACGGGGCGTCTTCTGGTTCAGTCAGGTGGCGACCTGGAGCCAGGCGGACATCGACAAATTCGAGTTCCTCTTACCCAACTTTGGGGGGCGCATCCAACGAGAAAACTGGGTGCGGAGTGCGCAGGTCGAGCACTACAAGAAGTATAAGAAATGGCTCGGCGATGATCAGCCCTCAAGCACCACGCCGGATACGCCCTAGCGTTGCTTTTCGTTCCGAAAGCAATTGGTGCTATAGCAACGCCCTGAACTCATCAATGTCAGACCAGCATCACGAACGATGCCGCCCACGGTAATCGCATTGACAGGATTGTGACGAGGAATCGTGACGATTCGCTAACCGTTGCTCATCACGATGTGCTTGCTCTGACGGACAACGTGGAAGCCAGCTTTCTCGAGAGCGCGCTTTGCATCAAGGTGATTAACCCCGGGGAGTTTAGGCAACGCTACACCGCGACTTCAATCTCTCGGACGTCTTGCCCCTTAATTTCATCGTTAACAGCGGCCAAGTATTCTCGGATGGCTTCCTGGATATTTTGAATGGCTTCTTGCTCGGTCACGCCCTGGGACCAACATCCTGGAAGACCAGGAACAGAGACGGCGTAGCCCTCTTCTGACTGATACAAGGCTACTTGGCCAAGATCTTTGAGGACGCCCGCGTGGGGGCACGTTCACGTCCAGATCGGCTGGCTGCACCACTCGAGAAAAGACTGCAGGCAAGTCTTCTCTTCCATTACGAGAAGGGACGCGAGACAAGGCGAGAAGATCGCAGTGCGTTCTCTTGGTTCCGACCAAAACACGAGCTTGCCGAAGAGCCCGTTGCCTCTTAAAGCCACCTCAGGGTCTGTCTCAAGTTGTCCCCTGTTACGAAATTTAACCCAGGAACTCTTGTGTTCCTCGACATGGGGAGTTCTGCCCCATAGGTTTCCTTAGGATTGAGGCTTCTCGCCGCAGTCGAAGGCCGCTCTGCTCAGGCGAGCGGACGCGCCAGATGAGGTCCTCAGAACCACTTACTCCATAGCTAGCTCTACGTATGTGTCAAATTCCCGCAGCCCGAGCCTCCCAACGCACAGAGAACCATCAACACGCAAACAGTCTCATTAGTGCAACAGGTTTCTGGAACAAGATTCGCAATTGGCCCAGGCGAAACTCGACGCCACCAAGTTCAAGTGCGAAACGTAAATGAGACCAAGTTGGGCGGATCGTCGAGACAAGGGAGGACCCTTATGAAACGATTCCTTGAAACGATTCTTTCGAGTATTCTCGGTGTGGTAGTGCTCGGCACTGCTTCGCTCAGTGCGGCGGCCGACATCGATGTCATGACTCAGAACCAGTATCTCGGTGCGGATCTGGCGTCGGCGCTGGGAGCGGCGACTGCGGAGCCGTTCGATCCCGTCGCGGCCAACGCTGCATTCGTGGATGCACTGGGCAAGATCGCCGCAAGACGTCCGGTCGAGAGGGTCCGCGCGCTCGCTGCGGAGATTGCCAAGCGGAACCCGGATGTGGTGGGGCTGCAGGAGGCCTTCAAGTTCGAATGCACGCCATCTCCGGGTTTCCCGCCGCTGCCGAGCAGGGGGTGCGACGACCCTGCGATCAAAGGGGCCTTCACTGATCACCTGCAGAACACTGAAGATGCGTTGCGAGGCCGGTACGTTGTCGCGGGTAGGGTGACCAACCTCAAGGTGGACAGCATCCCCTTCGAGGTCAACGGTTACCGTGCATTGTTCACGATTGCGGACCGCGATGCGATCCTGGTTCGAGAGGGTATACCCGTCTCTTGGGTAAATTTCGTCAGCATCGGCGCCTGTCCGAAGCCTTCTGAGCAGGGCTGCAACTACCAGACTGCGCCGCCGCAGCTCGGGACGCCGTTTGGTCCCGTTGCCCTCGAGCGCGGTTTTCTTGCGGTAGATGTGACAGTCAAGGACCGGGCCTACCGCGTGTTCAATACTCATCTGGAACAGCGGCTGCTGGGCCCTAACCTGCCCGAGACGCGCCTCTTACAAGTCGGGCAAGCCTATGAGCTCGTCGGTACTGCCTTAAGAACGTGGGACGGATCGAAAACGCTGATCGTGGTCGGCGATATGAACTCCGATCCGAGGGATAGGATCCCGGTACCACCATTCCCGGCTACACTCCCGGGGGTGCCGACACTGCCGGTACTCACGCCGTATGCGGTTTTCACGGATAACGGGTTTACGGACACCTGGACTCTGCGACCACCTATTGGTTCAGGCCGGAGTTGTTGTCAGCCGGAGGATCTGGCAAACCCGTGGCCCGAGTTCTATGAGCGCATCGACATGATCTTCTCGCTCACACGGCCGTCGCATGTGCTGAACATGAAGCTCCTCGGCAACAAGTTGGGCGATAAGACACGTCCTCCGAGTAACGGCAGGCTGTGGCCGTCAGACCACGCTGCGTTGGCGGCCAAGCTGAAGTTCAAATGACCGTTGGTGCGGCGGATGAGAAAGGAAAAGGAAGGCTGGCCCCTCTCGAAGGCTCCGGTCAAGAGGGCAGGGAACTCTGTCCCTCCTCGCGGTACAAGTGAGTCGGAATGTGTAGGCTTGTTTCCTCTACCGAGGGTGAAAGGCCGAATGCATCTCGATTGTCCGCTTCAGCGGTGTTGGATCCCCGGACTAAGCCGCATCCGTCACCCATCAAGATCAAGGGCTGGAGGAGATCGTCAGCCGATGCCCCAATCCTTGGTAGAGGCTGGTCATAGATAACTGTCGGTCTCCGGCTGTGCCCAACGCATGCGAGTACTGGATCGCTCCTTACCGTGAGGTCACGTGGGAGGTGGAGTCGTTTCTATCTATCGCACACAACAGAGGTTCCACAGTGGTGGTGAAGGTTTCGGACTTATAGCGCCAAGTTGGAACTGGCTTGGCTTGCTCCCACCCCCGTTAAGCGGTTTGACTCCTTGAAAATCTGTATGATAGCGTACCTTCTCAGCCAACCCCAGCGGAGCTACTGCAACAGGAGTCCTTATGAAATTTGTCTGTCTGAACTGCGAAACATACATGAGCCTCGAGAAGGTGGAGAAGCCGGAAGAGAGTTCCCTCGGCGTCTTTTTCGCCTGCCCGTCCTGCAATGCAAAATTCTCGATGGTGACGAACGCCGGCGAAACGAACATGATGAATTCCTTGGGGCTCAAGCTGGGGGCGAAGGCTGAGCCAGCGGCCTCGATGGAAGGGTTGCGGTCGCTTGCAGGCAATGGCCAGTCCGCCGCTGCGACGAAGCCAAGTCCTGCTGCCCCAGCCGTAGCGGCAACTGCTGCCTCACCTGCCAAGACTCCTGAAAAAGCGAGTGGCTGTCCATTCTCCGCTATGGTCGCCGAGATGGGCTTGACCAACTCGGGGAAGCCAGCCAACGGTGGACCTTCTGAGTTCACCTGGACTCCCGATGCGAAAGAAAAGCTTGATCGCCTTCCGGCGTTCGTGAAACCGATGGTCCAAAGCAGCGTGGAGGGGTACGCGCGCAAGCAAGGATTTACCACGATCACGTTGCAAGTAATGGACGATTCCAAGAACTATTCGCCCGAGGGTATGACCTGGTCGCAGGAGGCGGAGCAACGGCTTGAAAATATTCCTGACTTCATCCGTCCGATGGCCCGCAAGGAAGTCGAACGGATGGCCAAGGAACGCGGTGTGGCGACCATCACGGCGGAAGTCATGGATGAAGCGAAAGACAAGTTCATGAAGTTTATGTAAGCGCTACATATTACTAACGGAAACACGCGAGGCCCATCCGGCCGTCTGGATGGGCCTTTCTTCTGTCTGCATCATGTTTCCATGGCTCGTTGGTATGAAGCGGTTGAGTCTTCTGCTCGTTCTCTTAATGTTCCCTGTAGCGCTGGTCATTGGGCCGTCCCACGTCGGTGCGCAACCACCCCCGGAACAGCATCACGTCTCGGTTCCCACCACCACGACGCACAATGCGCACGGTGAACATGGTAGTGAAGGGTGGGAAGGGTCAGCTGAAGGGAAGGCCTATTCGGAGTTTAATCATCATCTCGCTGGTTTCTTCGACACCCTCTTGGGGCTCGCCGAGTTAGGCAATGCGCTCCAGTACCCGCTTCCCTTATGGACTCGGCTGGTATTGCCTGCTGCCCTCGGGACCATGGGGGTGTACCTATTCATTTGGAGCGACCACGATGCATGGCCGATCGGTACCCTGAGTTTTGTGGAGTCGTTTTTCGGAGAGGATCGGGAGATCGTCGAACACAAATTCTACGGGCTACTTGCGCTGCTCATGGCCGTCGTCGAGGCCCTTCGCCGGACGGGCAGGCTTCACCACCCGGCCTGGGCGGCTCCGTTGGTGTTCTCAACTCTCATTGCCGGGCTGCTGTTGTTTGTCCATTCGCATGGCGATCATCCTGGCACTGCGAAGATCGAGTTTCATCATGCTGTGTTAGGGACAGTCAGCATGGCTGCTGCCTTGTCTAAGGGGATGGCCTCCTGGTTCCCTGGTGCCTCCCCGCGTATGGTCAAACGATGGGAGGTTGCCTGGGCGGCCTCCGTGATTCTCTTTGGTCTTCTGCTTCTCGCCTATTCTGAATAACGGTCCGTTCCCCGTGCACCGGTGTCATTTGACACCTTTCCGAGGCCTGTGCTAGGTCTAACCTCTCGCGGTTATTACGGTTCTATTTCGCATCTCTAACCAGCCAAGAAAATCAGGTTGGGATAGAGGAGGGACACATGGGTGGACATAGTCATTGGGCGACGATCAAACGACACAAAGGGGCCCAAGATGCCAAGCGTGGCAAGATTTTTACCCGCATCATCAGAGAGCTGACGATCGCAGCTCGTGGAGGCGGTGATCCAGACGGCAATCCTCGGCTGCGCCTCGCAATCGCCAAGGCTAAGGAAGCCAATATGCCTGGCGATACGATGAAGAAAGCCATCCAGCGAGGGACAGGGGAATTGCCTGGCGTGGCCTATGAGGAGTTTTCCTTGGAAGGCTATGGCCCAGGAGGGACAGCTCTGCTACTCGAAATCACCAGTGACAACCGGAATCGGACGGTTGCGGAGATCCGAAGTCTGTTCACCAAGAACCACGGCAACATGGCTGAAGCCGGTGCCGTCGCGTGGCAGTTTCAGAAGAAGGGGCTCGTCACGATTGAAAAGGGGAAGGTCGAGGAAGATGCCCTGCTTTCAATCGCGCTCGACGCCGGAGCGGAAGACGTGAAGGTCGGTGAAAAGAGTTATGAGGTGCTCACCGGTCCTCAAGAGTTTGAGGCGGTGAAGAAGGCCCTGGCAGATGCCAATATCGAGACGACGCTTGCTGAAATAACGTATGTCCCACAAAATACCATTCGGTTAGAAGAAAAATCCGCTGAGCAAATGTTGAAGTTGATGGAAATCATGGACGAACATGACGACGTGCAAAAAGTGCATGCCAATTTCGACATTCCAGATGATGTCATGGAAAAAGTCGCTGCGACCGCAGCGGGCTGATCCGTAATTGACACTTACGATGAGATTTGTCCTCAGGTAACGAGACGAGATGATCGCCTTTCTCACGGGGCGGTTGGCATTCAAAGCACCCACCCACCTCACGCTCGATGTGCAGGGGGTCGGGTATGAAGTCCATATTCCTCTCAGCACGTATTACGCCCTTCCGAACCTCGGTGACGCTACTGCCCTGAATATTCATACGCATCTCCGTGAGGATGCGATCCAGCTGTTCGGCTTTCTCTCGCAAAGCGAAAAAGAGTCGTTTTTGTTGCTCACAAGTGTGTCGGGCATTGGGCCAAAGCTCGCCCTGAGTGTCCTGTCCAGTTTGTCGATCATGGATCTGGTTCATGCCATTCGAACGGAGGATGTCGACAAACTGGCAACCGTTCCTGGCATCGGCAAGAAGTCGGCCGGTCGGATCGCGCTGGAATTGAAGGACAAGGTTGACAAGATTCACGGTGCTCACCCCCAGGCCACCGCTGCAGCATCGAATGCCGATGGCCCGTACGAGGATGCGCTTTCCGCTCTGATAAACTTAGGCTATCGCGCGCAGGACGTCAAAGATGCCTTGAAGCGTGTGAGGAAGGCCACCGAAGGCCATCTGGCGTTGAAAGAGCTCATACGCGAAGGCCTCAAGGAACTTTCAAGGGGGTAAGCATGATGCCATCGAACATCGGGAATGTCGCCAGGCTTTTCATGTGTGTTGCCGCCATCGGAGCGCTGGTTGTGATCACGGCTCCAGAAGTGAGTCTTGCGGAGGAGGCTTCGCAACCCAAGAGCATCAGAATGACGTGCGGGAAGTGTCCGGACGGGTATACTACGACCGGCGTGACACAATCTCCGGAGATCTGTAAAGACGAAGACCCCACGTTGGTGCAATGTGTGCCGTTGGGGGCTAATATGTTGGCGGTCTGTGGCTCGTGTCCCGACGGGTACGCCGAAATCGGTAGTTCTTCGGTTCCTGCGCGCTGTGGAAGCAACGATGGCGGTCGGCTGAGTCAGTGTCAGTCGCGTCAGATGGAAAGCAGTTTGCCCGATCCCAATCAAGGGTTTAAGACCTGTCCTCCGGATTGCGGCAGTACGGCTAAGCCTGGACAGGGTGCGCTGCCACCTCCCCCAAAGTATCAACAGATTCAAGAAACGAAAGAATGATGGGTATGAGGTCATGACCGATCGACTGGTGACCAGTCGCGCCACTGACGAAGAACGAGGCTTGGAGAATGTACTCAGGCCTCAAACGCTCGACGAGTATGTGGGCCAGGAGAAAATGAAGGAGTCGCTTCGGATTTGTATCGAAGCGGCTAAACAACGGGGAGAGGCGCTCGACCATGCGATCTTTTACGGCCCCCCCGGCCTTGGGAAGACGACTATCGCACACATTATTGCCAGGGAGATGGGGGCTGTCTTACGGTCCACCTCCGGATTGGTTCTCGCCCATGCCGGTGATCTCGCCGCAATCCTGACCAATCTCCAAGCGCATGATGTGCTCTTTATCGATGAGATTCATCGATTGCCCGCGTCGGTTGAAGAAGCGTTGTATCCTGCGATGGAAGACTTTCAACTGGATTTGGTCATCGGACAAGGTCCTGCCGCGAGGACGGTAAAGCTGGACCTTCCACCTTTTACGCTGGTGGGAGCGACAACGCGGGCTGGGTCCCTCACTTCGCCTCTCCGAGACCGATTTGGGTTAGTGTATCGACTGGAATTTTATGGGCCGGCTGAATTAGAGGCGATCGTAGTGAGATCTGCCGGTGTGCTCGGTGTGGGAATCGATGGCGACGGGGCGGCAGAGATCGCGCATCGCGCACGGGGAACCCCACGGATCGTCAATCGGTTGATCAAGCGCATCAGAGACTATGCCCAGGTCAAGGCGGATGGACAGATCACCAAACAGGTCGCGCAGGAAGGGTTAGCCTGGCTGGGGATCGATGAAGCCGGGTTTGATGACATGGATCGCAAGATTCTCCTGACGATCATGGAGAAGTTCAACGGGGGTCCGGTTGGTGTTGATTCGCTGGCAGCGACGGTTCAAGAAGATAGGGGTACGATCGAAGACGTTTACGAACCCTATCTCATCCAAGCCGGCTTCCTCGATCGGACCGGTCGAGGCCGACAAGTCACTCGACTAGCCTACGACCATTTCAAACGGTCCTCTCCGTTCCTGATGTAGGCATGTAAACGAACCGTTTGAAGGCTTCCTCTATCCCAACCTCATCCTTGCCATTGGTTCCGTCGTTCCTGTAGAATTCAATACTTGTCTGTGCGGGACTCCCTTCCCTCGCGAGGATGAAACACATCCTCCCGGATCCGGTGCCCGAGTCTAGGATCACCATGCCAAGAGACATGCTGGAATACCGTAAGGAAATCGACAGGATCGATGATGAGATCCTTCGCTTGCTCAACGAGCGGTCGAAGAGTGTCATCGAGATCGGCAAGATCAAAAAAGAAAAAGATGCGGAAGCTAATCTCCATACCGCGGGGCGAGAGGCTGAAATCGTTGATCGACTCACCAACAGCAATACCGGCCCATTCCCCAGCGAAGCCATTCGGTCGGTGTATCGAGAGATCATGTCGGCTTCTCTCTCTCTGGAGTCGCCACAGAAGGTGGCGTACTTGGGACCACGGGCGACGTTTACGCACATGGCGAGTATGCAGAAGTTTGGTTCATCCGTTCAATATGTGCCGGTCCACAGCATCAAAGAGGTGTTCAGCGAGGTCGAGCGAGGTCGAGCCAACTTCGGAGTTGTACCGATCGAAAACACGACGGAAGGTGTCGTCAATCATACGCTCGACATGTTCGTTGATTCTAACCTGTTGATTTATGGAGAAATTCTTCAGGAGGTCTCTCATCACCTTTTGTCCAAGTCGGGGTTGATGGAAGACGTGAAGAAGATCTATTCTCACCCGCATGCCCTTGCCCAATGCCGGAACTGGCTTGAGACAAATCTTCGGCATGTGCCGGCGGTCGAAGTAGCCAGCACGGCGCGGGCGGCCGAACTCTGCATCGATGAGCCTGCCTCGGCGGCCATTGCATCGGAATTGGCTGGGCAGCTCTATGGGCTCAAAGTGATTAAAGCCCGCATTGAAGATAATCACAACAATTTCACGCGATTCCTGATCCTGTCGACCAAGCCTTCGGAACGGACCGGCAAGGATAAAACGTCATTAATGTTATCGGTCAAGGATAAAGTGGGGGCGCTGTATGACCTACTTCGTCCCTTTGCCTCGCATGGCATTAACATGACCAAGATTGAATCCCGGCCGTCCCAACGAAAGGCATGGGAATACATCTTCTTTGTGGATGTCGAGGGGCATATCAATGAGGAGCGGGTCAGCAGGGCGGTGGAAGAGGTCAAGGGGCGCTGTCTGTTCATGAAAACGCTCGGGTCGTACCCCGTTCACACCTGATTATGGGATTAGAGGTCCACCCAGATATCCAGTCGCTCAGTCCGTACGTTCCGGGAAAACCCGTTGAAGAGCTTCAACGGGAACTCGGTCTTACTCGCGTCATCAAGCTGGCCTCTAATGAGAATCCCTTGGGACCTTCGCCGAAGGCGATAGCGGCGTTGAGCGGTGCTCAGACTACGCTGCATCGATATCCCGACGGAGGGGGAACACAACTGCGTCAGGCGATTGCTGATCGTTGGAAAGTGGCTGGCGACCAAATCGTTTTAGGAAATGGGTCCGATGAGATTCTTGGCCTTCTAGCCAGAACATTCTTGATTCCCGGTGATGAAGCCATCATGGCTGATCACACTTTTGTGATCTACAAGATGGAAGTCACTGCCGTACACGGTAAGCCGGTGGTCGTGCCTCTTGTTGATTGGACACACGACCTTGCGTCGATGGCGCGAGCCATCACACCTCGAACGAAGTTGTTGTTCCTCTGCAACCCCAACAATCCCACTGGGACGATGGTATCGACTGAGGCTGTGGATCGGTTTATGGCTCGAGTGCCGGAGGATGTCATTGTTGTATTCGATGAAGCCTACTTTGAGTATGCCCGCAACCCGGGATTTCCCGATGCGATGGCGTATGTGAAACAGGGGCGGAACGCGATTGTGTTACGGACGTTTTCCAAGATCTACGGGCTCGCGGGATTGCGCATCGGGTATGGGGTGAGTACCGCGGAGATTGTCGGATTCTTGAATCGGGTTCGGCCACCGTTTAACGCGAATAGTTTGGCCCAGAAAGCCGCGCTTGCCGCCTTGGGGGATGATGAGCATGTTGCGAAGAGCCGCATGGTCAACGCGGCGGGCATGGAGCAGCTGGAGCAGGGGCTGCGCGCATTGGGAATAACTCCGATTCCGAGTGAGACCAATTTTCTCTATTTTGATGCGAAACGGGACGGCCGATCGGTATTTGACGCTCTGCTTCGGGAAGGGATTATTGTGCGGCATATCGAAGGAACTATGATTCGTGTCACGATCGGTCTAACTGACGAAAACGACGCCTTCCTCCGGGCATTCAAGAAGGTCTTGGGGGGAGCAAGGTAGCAATAGCGAGGGAATTATGATCATCGTGTTGAAACCTGAAGCCTCGGAAAGCGAGGTCGATCATATTATCGATCGGCTCCGCGATTTAGGGCTGAAATCACAAATCTCTACCGGGCAGGAACGCACCATCATCGGCGTGATCGGAGACGATCGAATCCTGCATAACCAACCCTTGACGGCACTTCCAGGTGTTGAAAGTGTCTTGCCGATTCTTGCTCCATGGAAACTGGTGAGTCGCGAGTTTAAGAAAGACGTGACGATCATCGACGTTGGTGGGGTCAAGATCGGAGCGAAAAAGTTGGCCATTATGGCAGGGCCTTGTGCGGTCGAACGTCTTGAGCTCACGATGGGGATTGCCCATGAGGTCAAGGCTGCGGGAGCCTCGATTCTTCGGGGAGGGGCGTATAAGCCGAGAACATCACCTTATTCGTTCCAGGGGTTGGGGCGAGAAGGACTCGATTATTTGGTCGAAGCGAGAAAGCAGACAGGATTACCGGTCGTGAGTGAAATTTTGGACACGAGGGATATCGAGCTCTTTCTCGAGAAGGCGGATATCATCCAGATTGGGGCTCGCAACATGCAGAATTTTGAGCTGCTCAAGGAGGTCGGCGCATACGACAAGCCGGTACTTCTGAAGCGAGGGCTGTCGGCAACTATCAAAGAGTTTCTTCTGTCGGCTGAGTACATCATGTCGCGCGGAAACCAGAATGTCATGTTGTGCGAACGCGGGATCCGCACGTTCGAAACACAATATCGCAATACGCTGGATCTCGCCGCCATCCCCACCTTGAAAGAGCTCTCACATTTACCTGTCATTGTCGACCCCAGTCATGCCACCGGGAAATGGGCTCTTGTCGCTCCGATGTCGAAAGCCGCGGTTGCAGCCGGGGCCGATGGGCTTCTGATCGAGGTGCATTCAAATCCGGAGTGTGCCTTGTGCGACGGTGAAGAGTCGATCAAACCCTCCAAATTCAAATCTCTCATGGGTGATCTCAAGAATATTGCCAAAGCTGTGGGGAGAGAGCTCTAAGGGACGATGGCCGTTCATTTCAAACAGGTTGTGATCATCGGCGTAGGGTTGATCGGGGGATCGCTAGGCATGATCATCCGGCGACGGGGACTGGCCGATCAGGTTGTTGGTGTCGGTCGGCGCGTCGAGAATTTGAAGACGGCCGTTGCGTTAGGCGCCATCGATCGATATGTGGCCGATCCTCAGGAGGCGGTACGCGGGGCAGATTTGGTCATATTGGCGACACCCGTCGATACCTATGAGCGTCACCTCCAGGAATGGGGGCATTGTTTAAACGCGGGTGCGATAGTCAGTGATGTTGGGAGCGTGAAGGGCACGCTCGTCGAGCGGTCGGAGGCGGCGATGCCGTCGGGTGTGCACTTTGTCGGTGCCCATCCTATCGCGGGAAAAGAAAAAACCGGAGTTGCAGCCGGATCAGAGCAGCTATTCAGAGGCGCACGGTGCATCCTGACGCCCACGAAACGGACCGATCAGAAGGCCTTAAGTTGCGTGAGGCAATTGTGGGAAGAAGCCGGCTCGATTGTCTTAACGATGGACCCCCATGTGCACGACCAAATACTTGGAGCGGTCAGTCACTTGCCGCATGTGGCGGCATTTGCATTGATTAATGCCTTGTCCGACCTACGTGATCAGCAGGTTCCTGCCCTGGACCTTGCTGGGCATTCCGGTGGGGGATTGCGGGACACCACCAGGATTGCTGCCAGTTCTCCGGAAATGTGGCGAGACATTTTTCTGTGGAATCGAGACAATGTGGTGTCCTATATCGACCGATACACCAGAGCCTTGGAAGAGTTGAAACAACTGATCAAGGCTGGAGATGCGGCCGGGATCGAGAATCTGCTCGAACGGGCGAAAGGCGAGCGTGAGAAATTGAATACCGCTTTACCGAGTCATTCATGACATCCTTGACGATTACGCCAGGTAGACCGCTCAAAGGGACGATCTCGATTCCCGGCGACAAGTCGCTGACCCATCGAGCCATTATGCTCACGGCGCTGGCAGAAGGGACGAGTACGATCTCGGGCTATTGTCGGGGGGAAGATTGCCTGAACACGATGAGGGCCTTTCAGAGTCTTGGGATTCCCATCACGCATACCCCAACACAATTGACGGTCCGCGGGAAGGGATTCTGGGGGTTAGCCGAACCCAGCGCTCCGATTGATTGTGGGAATTCGGGAACTGGTATTCGGCTATTGACCGGTCTCTTGGCTGGGCAGGACTTTTTTTCAGTTCTTACAGGTGATGAGTCGATCAGACGGCGTCCGATGGGACGAGTTGTCAAGCCGCTGCGCGAAATGGGAGCGGTCATCGGAGGCCGCAAGGGTGGGGAGCTGGCTCCTCTGGCGATTACCGGCTCCGGACTTCATGGGATCAACTACACGTCGCCGGTGGCGAGCGCGCAGATGAAGTCGTCGCTCCTTCTTGCCGGGCTTTATGCCGATGGGAAGACTCGCTACAAGGAGCCGAGTTTGTCGAGAGACCATACGGAACGAATGTTCCAGTTCTTTGGTATTCCTCTCATGAGGGAAGAAGAAACCTTGGTTCTGCAAGGGCGACCATCCGTCGGATGGCAAGGTGTCCAGATTACCATCCCGGGAGATTTCTCTGCCGCGGCCTTTTTCATCGTCGGCGCGACGATCGTGCCAGGTTCGGATATCACCATTCGCCATGTTGGGATGAATCCCACACGGACTGGATTGATAGACGTCATGAAAAAGATGGGCGCTGATATCGAGGTGTTGGCCTTGCGTGAAGAGGCAGGTGAGCCGGTCGGAGATCTTCGTGTAAAGGCTGCTCCGTTGAAGGGGGTGACAATCCATTCCGAATTGATTCCGAAAACGATCGATGAATTTCCCGTGCTCTGCGTGGCGGCAGCGGTAGCGGATGGAGAGACTGTGATTTCTGGAGCCGAAGAACTACGAGTGAAAGAGAGTGATCGGATCGCAACGATGAGCAGCGAACTGCGAGCCATGGGGGCCCGGATAGAGGAGCATCCGGATGGAATGTTCATCCGAGGGTTGGGGCAAGGTGGAGAAAACGGTCGCCTTCTAGCTGCAAGCTCAGCGCAGAGCCACGGAGACCATCGGGTAGCTATGTCTCTTGCAATCGGTGGGCTTACGGCGGAACGAAGCATGACGATTACCGACACAGCCTGTGTGGACACGTCGTTTCCAAACTTTGATAAGGCTCTTGCTCAACTTGTGAGTAATTGATGACAGGTTTGTGTGGTGTGAACAGACAGGTGGTTTGTGATCGTCGCGATTGATGGACCGGCTGGGGTGGGCAAGAGTACAGTGGCCAAATTATTGGCGGCTCGTTTAGGGTGTCTCTATCTTGATACGGGAGCGTTGTACCGTGCGGTCGCATGGAAAGTGTTGCGATCAGGTATCCAACCGACCGATCATGAACAGGTGGTGAAGCTCTTGCCGTCGACCTCGCTTCACATGGAATTCCACGAAGGAGCGGTCCACGTGCTGATCGATGGGAATTCTGTTACGGGGGATCTCCGTACCCCTGAAGTGACCGCAGCAGCGTCTCTCGTATCGGCCATTCCGGGAGTCCGCGAATGGCTGTTGCCGATCCAGCGTCAAATTGGCGAGCGAGGCTCGGTGGTTGCCGAGGGTCGCGATATCGGGACGAGAGTATTTCCGACCGCGCCGTACAAATTTTTCTTGGATGCGGATGCCACCGTTCGAGTGGAAAGACGGCATCGTGAACTCGTGGCTGCGGGTCGTGGAGGGGCGATTGAGGCGACGTATCAGGACCTATCGGCCCGTGATCAGCGAGATCGGACTCGTCCGATTGACCCGCTCGTTCCAGCACCTGACGCGCGCCTGATCGATACCTCTCTGCTTAGTCCTGAACAGGTCGTGGAGCAAATGATGGCAGCCGTGGCGACCGAGTTGTGAGCGGGATCGTCTACGGATTCTTGTGGGTGTTGGTCAGGGGCATCGGATGGTTGTGCTTCCGGTATCGAGTTGAAGGACAGGTTCCTCGCACCGGAGGGTTGCTGATCGCCGCGAATCATGCCAGCTACCTCGATATCCCCCTGCTCGGATGTGGGCTGAATCGAAGGGCCTGGTACTTGGGACGGAATGATTTGTTCCCGATCCCAGTCTTGAACGGCATATTGCAGGCATTGGGCTGGATTCCGGTTCGGCTCGGTCGCCTTGATCGAGAGGCGTTTGGCAAGGCGATTAACCTCATTCGGGCGGGGAAAGTGGTGGTCATTTTCCCTGAAGGTCGGCGCAGTCTTGACGGCCACCTGCGAGAGCCAAAGGCAGGGATTGGAGTCATTGTGGCGCAGACGGGCTGTTCGGTCGTGCCGGCGTACCTGAAGGGTACCTTTGACATCCTCCCGCCTGGTGCGTCCTGGCCGCGGTTGCGTCCAGTGACGGTACGATTCGGAGATCCCATTCAGTTCAACGTCGAGAAACAACAAGAAAGGGCAGCCACCAAACAGTTTTATCAACAGGTCAGCCGGACGGTGATCGAACAGATTGCAGCCTTAGGTCAGGTTCCAATTCCTAAAGGCAAGGACAATCTTGGTGTAGGTCCGTCGGATAGGCAGACTGCCGATGCTCACAATGCTGAGTGAGATCGGTACTTTCACCATCAGCACCCGACAACAGTCGGAAGAGTAGGACGTTCATATGGGGACGGTATCCAACAGCAGTGACGCTCAGTTAGACCGTGACGCATTGGCCGCATTGTACGAGGAAACCTTCCGGAATTTAGAGGAAGGTACGATTACCGAGGGCCGCGTGGTGGCCCAGACCAAGGATAAGGTCGTCGTCGATATCGGCTACAAATCTGAGGGGATGATCCCTCGTGATCATTTTTCATCTGAGGAACTTGAAAACCTCAAGATCGGTGATCGACTTCAGGTCTATATCGAGGAATGTGAAGATGCGGACGGCAATCTCGTCCTGTCCAAGGAAAAAGCGGACAAGATGAAGATTTGGGAAGAACTCGAGAAGCTCTATAAAGACGAAAAGAGCATCGAGGGAAAGATTGTGTCACGCATCAAGGGCGGCATGATGGTCGATATCGGCGTCAAAGCGTTTCTGCCAGGCTCACAGATCGATTTGCATCCGGTCCGAGACTTAGATGGCCTTGTCGGAAAGGTCTTTCCCTTAAAGATCATCAAGATCAACCACCGACGAGGGAACGTCGTAGTCTCGCGTCGGGTACTCCTTGAGGAAACAAGAGATAAAAAACGGCAGACGACGTTGGCGACTCTGAAAGAAGGCCAGTTGATTCAAGGGACGGTCAAGAACATTACCGATTATGGGTCATTCATTGACCTCGGCGGGATCGACGGGTTGCTGCACATCACTGATATGTCCTGGGGTCGGGTGGGCCATCCCTCGGAACTGTTTACAGTGGGAGACAAGGTTGAGGTGACCGTCTTGAAATACGATCGAGAAACGGGTCGTATTTCGTTAGGCCTCAAGCAAAAGACAGCAGATCCTTGGACGAATGTGGCCGGTAAATATCCTATCGGCACAAGGGTTCGCGGGCGTGTGGTCAGCTTGACGGATTATGGGGCCTTTGTGGAACTCGAGCCGGGCGTCGAGGGGTTGGTGCATGTCTCGGAAATGTCATGGACGCACGAAGTTCGACACCCGTCGAGAGTGGTCTCGGTCGGTGATCAGGTCGAGGCGGCGGTGCTGAATGTCGATCCGGCCAGCCGAAAGATTTCATTGGGCATGAAACAAACAGCCCCCAATCCATGGGATATGATCGAAAGCAAATATCCGGCCGGGACGCGTATCGAAGGCAAGGTAAAGAGCTTGACGGACTTCGGTGCTTTTGTGGGACTCGAAGAAGGCATCGACGGCCTCATCCATATCTCCGACATGTCCTGGACGAAGCATATCAAGCATCCTTCGGAACTCTTCAAAAAAGGGCAAAAAGTGGAAGCGGTGGTGTTGCGTATCGACAAAGAAAAAGAACGGCTGTCGCTCGGCTACAAGCAATTGGCGCGTGATCCCTGGGATGAGGCGATTCCGTCGCGGTATCATGTCGGTGACTCAGTGGTCGGCAAGGTAGCAAAAGTTGCCGATTTTGGGATTTTCATCGAACTGGATGGCGGAGTTGAGGGGTTGATTCATACGAGCGAATCCGGCCTGGAACCTTCGGCGAAGCTCGAAGAAAAGTTTAAGTTGCAAGACGATGTCACGGCGAAGATAATCAAAGTCGATCGAGAAGAACGCAAGATCGCCCTCAGTCTTCGGGACCATCAACTTGATTGGGAGCGCAAGCAGGTTGAGGACTATCACTCATCGCAAGGGGAGCTTGATCAAAGCCTCGGTCGTGCCGCGAAGCAGAGCCGGAAACGAGCACAAGCGGAAGATCAAGACTAGCCGAGTCCTGTCAGCCGAGAGTGGTTGTATGTCATGGTAGATGACTTAGCACAGGCCGAACGTCCTCAAAAACGCCACTTGTTTCGTAAGGTTCTGTGGCTGGTGGCGGGGATCATGGGGACTGTCATTTTGATGAATCTCTTTTTCCCGGACATCGACTTGTCCACAGAGGATCGTATTGCCTTGATTCGGATTGAGGGCGTAATCGTGGATTCACAGGCCACTGTCGGGGAGCTCAAGAAATTTGGTGAGAACCCTTCGATCAAGGCGATCGTCCTCCGTATCGATACTCCGGGAGGCGGCGTCGTACCGTCGCAAGAGATTTATGATGCGGTCAAGCGAGTACGGAACAAGAGCAATAAGGCGGTTATTGCCTCCATGGGGAGTGTTGCCGCCTCGGGCGGATATTATATTGCAGCCGCCACGGATCGAATCGTGGCAAATCCAGGAACCCTCACGGGGAGTATCGGGGTCATCATGGAAACGGCCAACCTCGAAGGGCTGTTGCAGAAAATCGGCGTGGAGGGGGTCATCATCAAGAGTGGGAAGTACAAGGATGTGGGCTCTCCTCTGCGAAAGATGAGCGCGGAGGAAAGAGGACTGCTCCAAGCCGTGATGGACGACGTTCATAAGCAGTTTATCGAGGCCGTGGCTGAAGGCCGTGCGATGGAACTTCGGGCAGCTCAAGTATTGGCCGATGGCCGTATCTTCACCGGTCGCCAAGCGAAGGAAGCGAAGTTGGTCGACGAATTGGGGGATCTGGAGGATGCCATTCAGCTGGCCGCGGAGGTTGTGGGAATTGAGGGAGAACCCAAAGTCGTCGAACCTCGGCGACGATTTTCTCTTCGGGAACTCCTCGATTCAAAGCTCAGCATGGTGTGGCCTAAGTTGGATGTGCAGCCGGGTGTCAGTTTGAAATACCTCATGGCTTTTTAGTCGCGCGGAGACGGGGCAGTTTCACCCTAGCGGAGGGAGAGTGGATATGACCAAGGCGCAGATTATCGAGCGAGTCTCTGAGCAAGTCACCACTTTGACTAAGCGGCAGGCGGAAGTGGTCGTCAACACAATTTTCGATTGTGTGCGGGACTCCCTGAAAAACGGGGACAAGACCGAAATCCGAGGGTTCGGCAGTTTTCGTCTTCGGGCGCGGCGAATGAAAGAGGGACGAAACCCCAAGACCGGGGAGACCGTGGCGGTGCCGGCCAAGCGGGTCCCATTTTTTAAGGCCGGCAAAGAGTTGAAAGAATTACTCAATCAATAACGAGCGTAACTCATTGATAGAGGGCTTAGTTTGATGTCTGATTCACAGGAATCTGCCGCCACGGAAATTCGCTGGACCGACGGTGCGCTCAAGCGTATGGAACGCGCTCCGGTCTTTCTGCGCGGCATGGTTCGCCGTCTGGCTGAAAAGAAAGCGCGAGAGTTGGGCTATGAGGCGATTACGGAAGAAATTTTGGAACAGTTTAAAGGCCAGATGATGGGGCGTATGGGAGGGGAAGCGGGTATGGCGTCGGCCGTCGAAGAGATGGCTGATGGTCGCCTTCCATGGACCGCAGCGGCAAAGGAACGGTTGGCCACTGTCCCTGAATTCATGCGCGCAATGATCAAACAGATTGCAGAGGAGATTGCGAAAGAGCGTGGCCATCTTGAGGTGAACGTCGAATTGTTTGAGAAGGTTGAAGCGCTGGGAGACCTTCATGACGATGGCGGGCCCGCTATGGAGTGGACTGAGGGAGCCCTTGTGTTGCTCGAGGAGAAAGTGAGGCAATCACCTCCTATTGCACTAGAATTTGTGACAGATATGCTCAGGCGTGACGCCGAGGATCTTGCCAGGGCACGGCACCTGACACGCATTGACGAATCGGCTCTACAGGACTTATGGGATGCGCCTCAAACACGAGTTGCCTGGTCTGATGAAGCGTGGAAGCGGCTCCAGACCTCTCCTGATTTCGTGCGGAGCGGAATCAGAAAAGCCGCTGAGCGGAGAGCCCGCAAACTGGGATTGAAGGAGATTGATTCCGACCACCTGACCACGTTTCGAAACCAAGCCATGATGAAAGCCGTCAAGCGTATCCGTTCCTTCGGCTATCAGGAATTGACATTTGATGCCTTTCAGACAGCTCTCCAGAAAACAAAGCGGCTACAGGGTAACGATCAAGCAGAAAAACGCCTTCAGGAAATTCGAGGTCACTTTGCCGACCCGTCGACCAAGAAACCAGATGGGGGGACGTTGGGAGCTGAACTCATGGATCGGTTTCGCAAGTACCTCAAAGGCGAAGGCCCCCTCTAATCGGTTGACCCCGTACTGACGCTTCGCCCCCCAAGTCCTTTATTGAGAACAGCGTCCCAACGCTGGACCAAGCTTTAGTGGTTTGCAACTTGCTGGGGCCAGAATTTGTGCCGAATCTGAGGAAGCGGTTCGTTGTCAAAGTTTGGAATATCGTAGAGGCAACGATCGATTGTAGCCACCTCGTCCTCGGTCAATCCGAGCGTCACTTTCTTTTTCCAGAACTGATCGAGTGTAAAGTAGTCGCCCGACTTTGGTTTTTCGGCCAATAGATCCTGCATCTTCTTGAAGCCCGGCGTGTCAACGCCTGGTACTCGCCCTTTATTCCTCTCGAGGCACCAGTAAAGGACTTCTGCGATTCCGTACATGGTAATGTCGACGTTCACAATATTGCTCATGATTGCCCTCCAGAAAAATAACACAGCATCATAGCCCAAGCAGTGACCGAAATTCAAAGCCTCATATAACATCCTCGTCCGTTGCGAGGGGGAAGGGCGCATTTGTATACTGTGCATCTGTTTTGATTTGCTCGTAGTCTCGTCATCAAAAGGACTGGGGAATGGCGAACAAGTGCAAGAGTTCATGAAAATACTATTCAGTTCGGTCGATATCCTAGTCCGTGTTACCTCACTCTGTCTTATCTTCAGTAGTAGTCTCTTGGCTTGCTCCAAGTCCGAACCATACAGCCCGCCGGATCCGTTTTATTATTTTGCTAGCTACAAGGTCGGCAAGAATCCTACCAGCGTGACAACTGGGGACTTTAACCAAGACTCATTCACGGATCTCGTCACCACAAACATCTCCAGCAATACCATTTCGATATTATTGGGCAATGGTGACGGTACGTTTAAAGATCAAATTCAGGTTCACGTCTGTCAGGAGCCACGTGCCCTTGCGATGGGTGACTTCAATGAGGATGGGCATGACGATGTCGTTCTGGCCTGTTCAGGTGGTGATGAAATTGCGCTGCTCTTGGGACACGGGAACGGGAGATTCGAAGAAGGTCAACGTTATCCAGTCCATCGCACGCCGATCGCTCTGGCAACCGACGACATTAACGGGGATGGGCATGCCGATCTTGTGGTAGCGTTACGAAACGACAAGGTCAAAGTTTTTCTCGGGAACGGAGCCGGTGAATTTCGTCACGGTGTTCAGTACGAACATGGAGATACCCCGACATCTGTGGCCCTGGCGGATCTCAATGCTGATGGAAAACAGGACTTGGTTGTGACAAATGGTGGACCCATGTCGAATGCCGTCTCGATTTGGCTCGGCAACGGAGACGGCTCCTTTAGAGGCCCCAAGGACTACCGGACAGGGCATCGTCCACTCGGCGTGAGTTTTGCCGACTTCAATAACGATCATCATAGCGATCTCCTTGTTATCAATGGGGAAAAAGACTGCTTTACGACGTTCCTTGGCAATGGCAATGCAACCTTTCGACCAGGTCAAGATTCCGGTGCAGATGCGGGTCCAAATTTCGGCCTCGCCCGGGACTTCAATGGCGATAATTTGGTGGACGTGGCTATTGTGAATCTTCAGTCCAATGATCTCTCCATTGTGTTTGGAAAAGGCGACGGCACCTTCCACTACCCGCCACGAAACTATCGAACCAAGGCTGGCCCGTTTGCCCTCTCCTTCTTTCGTGTGACAACCGCCGGCGAGGAGGAGCCAGGTCTGGCCATCGCCGACAATGGGAGTGGAAGCGTCTCGATTTTTCTCCACAAAGGGATCAAAGCAGTGGTAAAGGCGCAGGCACAAGACTAGGCTGGGAGGGATCGCCGACTATTCTTGACAGCCTCTAGGGCCTTCGCTAGATTTGCTGTGGGGATAGCTGAGCAGATAGATAGGCTCAAAGATGGCGCTACGTTCATTTGCATGGTGGTTCATGATTGGGGCTCTGATGACCCTTTCCGTTCTGATGGTCCAGGGCGGGGTACGAGATTTATGGGAAGGGACCCAACCTGCTGGAGGCACGAATGTATTTGTGTATTTCGGCACCACGTTGATTGGCGGGGGCTTACTGGCCGGGTGTGTTGCATTAATCATGAACCGTCTGCGGTAGCCTAGAGAGAGTGAGACATGTATGCAGTGTTTGAAGTGCAGAGGCTTTATGATGGTGGAACGCCACTATACCCTCATCAACAGGAGAATCTACGCTCGCTGTCTTAATTGTGGATTTTGGATTGACCTGGCAGACCTCCTTCGGTTTTTTCACAAGGTTATCGATAGCGGACGAAAAGGCGATAAGGTAGGGGAGTCCTTTACCTTCTAAGCGATAGGTGGTTGGTCGTGGGATGGAAGGGCTGTTGGCCTTATCGTCGGCTGCCGCGATGCCGATTCGGTGTCCACCTGGGTCTGCTGACCATCTTCTCCATCACGCTGTGTGGTCTGTCTGTCGTTCCCGCCTTGGGGAAAGAGGTTAGCCCCAAGAGAGTGACTAGTTCCTCTGTCTCCTATGTACCCAAAGCGCTTCATTGGAAACGGATCCCGGCCCACAGCATTCTCCTGAAAGAGTTGAACTCCGGGCGGGTTCTCTATCAGCACGCCGTCGGGAAACGTCTTTCCCCTGCCAGCCTGACCAAGATCATGTCGGCCCTCATCATTCTTGAAAATGGGCAGCTTGATGATCTGGTCACAGTCAGCAAGAATGCGGCTCGTGCTCCCAAGACTCGCCTTCGCTTGAGAGTGGGAGAGGTGTATCGACTCAAGGATTTGCTGAAGGCCATGATGATGGTGTCCGCCAATGATGCCTGTCTGGCGACGATAGAGCATGTGGGTGGCAACGAGGAGCAATTCGTGAAGTTGATGAATGCCAAAGCGACCTCGCTTGGCCTTGACGATACGCATTTTAGCAATGGATGTGGTTTTGATGGGTCGGCTCACTACTCCACGGCCGAAGATCTTGCAAAGCTAAGCGAAGTCGCGATGCGGAACGCCGTGTTTCGTGAGCTGGTGCGAGAAGAACGTGGGCTTATCACAGCGGTGAATGGATACCGCGCCTACGTTCTCCACAACACCAATCGCCTTCTTGGCCGTATTCCTGGCGTTGAAGGGGTGAAAACTGGATTTACGTCGAAGGCCGGACGATGCTTGATCGCTAAGGTTTCTCAAAACGACCGTGATCTGCTTCTCGTCATCCTGAATTCCAACCGCAGATGGAATACCGCCAAGAGCTTGATCGATTACGGCTTCCGCGTGACCGATGCCAATCACTAAGCATCGTTGGTTGATGCGTAGGGCCATTGAGGATGTTCGTCCAGGATGAACGATCCTGGAGGAGATGGACAGAAAACAGACAAGGTACTAAGTACGGTTCTCTACCTACACGGCGTTCGTGTGGTCGATGAAAGACTGGAGAAGGAGGTTAACGGGGTTGGGCGAACTCGATGTTGACATCCTTGCCGATATAATTTACTTGGAACCCCTGTTTATCATAAGCCAAGATCGCACCCATAACGTTCTCATCGCCGTACTCTTCTTTCCCGAGCAACTTTCGGATCTCTTCGGGGCTTTCGCTATTAAGAACGTGCCGAAACACACCTCTCGTTTTGAAAGCAAATCGATTGTTGATGAAGAGGAGATCAACCTTGCCGTCCTGGATTCGGACTCCAGCCATCGGCCCGGTTGGTTTCCGTTGGTCGAGAAGGAAGATGAACGTGGCTTCCTGTTCCGCCCGAATGCCAGAAATTTGCTCATTCACGAGAGTCTCGACGGCCTTGTTTTCTGAGTCGCCGAGCTTGACGCCAAAGAGCGAGACGTCGACACTTGAGATACTCTTTGGTTCCGTTACATCAGTTTGACTCAATTCATATGGCTCGGCGTAAACCGAGGACCATGTGATGAAGAGGCCCATGAAGGCCACGACTATAGTCCGAGGTAGATTCTTCTTCATAATACGTCCGCTGTTCCCTCCGATAGAATCAAAGATCTATTCGAGTTGTCATGAGTGGGATAGGCGTGAAAAGTGTAGGTCATTCTAGCTAATGAAGTCCGGAATCCGCAAGGAACGGCCGCAGATAGTCGAGGGTTTCCCGTCTGGCAGATTGAGGCAGATCAAGAGGCCGACCACTCATCGCGATGCCTGTACGTTCAGTAATAGTTCCCCCAGCTCGCGAAGACGACGAAAGTAGGGCAGACAATCAGCCTCCAGGTCTGTCGTCAAATCATCCAGATCGCGCAAGCAATCCTTCACGATGCCGAGCCGCTGATCGTCAAGACCATCAGCGCTCTCAAGGTAGTACACGACACAGCCGCTAATGACCGTATCGAGTGTCATCAATTCCCCTTCGTGCGGGCTTGAGAACCGAGGCCAACCGGTTGAGCGGTGTTGTTCCCACGCTGTTTCGATCGCGCGTCGTGTCATGAGAAGCTCCTTCGTCCTGCCGACGAACATCACCCTAGCGTACAAATCAGTTGTGAGGCAAGAACCAGAGACAGTAATCAAGACTGAGTGGGATTCGCACGGGTGAGCGATTTATGGGTACAATCCACGCTGGAGATGGGCTTGAGCGACCTGGTCAATCCCGCTCATGAGCGCGGCCATGCGCATTGAAACCTGGTGCTCTGTTGAGAAATGAAGTGTGCGGTGAAAAGCGGAGGTGATGATGGCCTGCAGACGATTTTGAATATCAGTCGCGCTCCAGAAAAAACGCTGAAGATCCTGAACCCATTCGAAATATGAGACAATGACCCCGCCGGAATTTGCAAGAATATCAGGAATCACAAATATCCCTTTGTCCGCCAGAATGCGATCAGCCTCGAGTGTCGTCGGCCCGTTGGCCCCTTCGGAGAGGATTCGGCACTTCAGGGAATTGGCGTTGCGGTCCGTGATCTGTTCGGATAGGGCAGCGGGAACCAGCACGGTGCACTCCAATTGAAGTAATTCTTCGTTCGTGATCCTGTCTCCCTGTTTCGTTTCATGGAGTGGCTGATCAAGATCACGACGGAGAAGACGCACAATGTCCAGCCCCTTCTCGTTGTAGATGCCTCCATGCACATCACTGACGGCGACCACTCGTGCACCTTGCTGCTGCATGATACGAGCGGTGTGAGAGCCGACATTCCCAAACCCTTGAATTGCTACTGTCGCGTTCTCCAACGACAGCTTCAAATGACGTAGAGCCTCCAGTGTGACATAGACGACACCCCGACCCGTTGCCTCTTCACGACCCAGGCTACCACCGAGGCACAGTGGTTTCCCGGTTACAACGCCGGGCACCGCATATCCGACTTGCTGGCTGTAGGTGTCCATCATCCACGCCATGACTTGGGCATCGGTTCCCACGTCAGGGGCCGGCACGTCCTTATCCGGTCCGATCAAGGGGAATATTTCCGCTACGTAGCGCCTGGTCAACCGTTGTAATTCACCGGAGGACAGCCGCTTGGGGGCGACTTGAACCCCGCCTTTCGCTCCACCATAGGGCAAGCCGGCTAACGCGCATTTCCATGTCATCCACATGGCCAGGGCTGCCACCTCGCCAAGATTTACATCAGGGTGGTACCGCACCCCGCCTTTGGAAGGGCCGCGTGATGAATCATGTTGCACCCTGTATCCCGTAAAGACCTCGACATGCCCGTCGTCCATGAGGACGGGAAGACTGACGGCGAGCGAGCGCTGTGGGAGCTTCAGGCGTTCACGGAGGTTGGAGTCCAGGTGCATAGCTTCCGCGGCCTGATCAAATTGCGAGACTGCTAAGCGAAAGGTCGGCGTCAATAATTCCTGCATAGAGCTCCTTCAAGATCGTCTTGAACGTATTCCTGTCTGTGTGAGTCTGACCGGCGGAGAGCGCTTGAAGAAAACACCATCGCGAAGGTTTGAGCAAGTTGTTGCTTGATTGTTTCGACAGGAACAGCCCCTTGAGAAACATCCTCCATGGATGTCACAGAGCAATCGGGAAATCCACATGGATGAATATGACGGAACGGGGCCAGGTCCAGATCCACGTTCAGGGACACCCCGTGGAGCGTCACTCCTTGTTGAATTCGCACGCCAACGAAACCGATCTTCTTCGGCTCCGGCGGCATGACCCACACACCAGGTTTGCCAGCGATGCGAACGCCGGTGATATTCCAGCACTCAAGCGTGCGAATGAGGACCTCCTCAAGTAACCAAACCAATTGCCTGGCACCTGTGGCATACCGATGAAGTTTCAGGATTGGATAGAGCACTACCTGTCCTGGGCCATGAAAGGTGACGGACCCACCACGGTTCACATGGAGGAGTTCCGCTCCGTTCTGACACAAGGTTGCTTTATTCCCTCCCCAGTCCGATGGCCGAGTCCTACGTCCTAGCGTGTAGACGGGCGAGTGTTCAAGAATCAACAGGGTGTCCGGCTGGCGATCGAGGAGCCGTTCGTGGTGTAAGCGCGACTGCAGGTCCCACCCTGTGAGATAGGGAACAGGGTCGGAAAATATAAAAACGAGAGTATCGTGATAGCGAATAGAATCAAAAGATGGGAGTGTCGTGAGATTGGGACCGATTAGGTGGCTTATAGAGACAGGTTGATCCATGAGAGATACGAACCACCCGGAAACGTCCACCGTGTATTGATCGCGGATGCGAAACGGAACCATGGGCTCCGCACGGGGGTGCCATTGTTACACAATTCGTTGGATAGAAGAAAGTCGAGGTCCGAGGGCGTGCAAGCCTCCCTCGGACCTGATCGAGCGAAGATACTTATTTGATAGCGGCGAAGAGCTCCTTGATCGCAGGAGTCTTGAGTTTCTTGAGCGCCTTCGCTTCTATCTGGCGGATGCGTTCGCGTGTGACGGACAAGCTTTGGCCGACCTGCTCAAGGGTGCTGGCTTCATCGTAGCCGATGCCAAATCGGAGTCTGATAACCGTTTGCTCTCGCGGCGTCAAGGTGCTTAGGATCCGGTCCAGCTGTTGAGTCAGTTCACCTCGGTGCACATGGGAGTCGGGTGACACGGCCTGTTGATCGGGGATCATATCTCCGAACTGGGTATCTCCATCACCGATCGGGGTCTCTAATGCGACCGGTTCTTGGAACGCTTGTACAGTTTCGCGGAGCCGTTCCGGTCTCATGCGCAACACATGAGCCACTTCGTCCAATCGGGCCGGTCGTCCAAACTGTTGGCCCAGTCTCCGCATCACGCGGAGGATTCGATGCGAGGCCTCGGTTTGGTGGACCGGAATGCGAATCGTTCTTGCTTGATCGGCGAGCGCCCGTGTGATGCCTTGCCGTATCCACCACGTCGCATAGGTGCTGAATTTGAATCCTTTCCGATACTGGTATCGCTCGGCAGCTTTCATGAGTCCGATATTGCCCTCCTGCACGAGATCCAGCAGCGTTAATCCCCTTCCCGTGTAGTGTTTGGCGACATCTACCACCAGGCGCAGGTTGCATCGCACGAGTTCGTCTTTGCCTTGTTCCAGCACAACTCTGGCAGCTCGGATGTCATTCAGTAGGGCCTTGAGTTGCTTGGTTGTGGCCGCTGCAGGTTTAGCGTCCGGTTCTGACGAGCCCACAGCCTCCATCAGCAGTTCCTCTGCATGGTCTAGGGCGGTAGCTGAAAATCCGCTCAAACGCTTGACCATTTGAAGCGCCTTCACGGTTTCTGCAAGCGCCGACGTCCGTTTGGACTTGAGAATAGCTCGCACGGCTTGACGCAACGCAGCGCGGATACGACGTGTTCCCTGGTCGACCCGCTTGGCGATGGCCGTCTCTTCTTCTCGAGTTAGAAGACCACGCTCACCAAACGAACGAAAGTACAGACCCTCAAGAAGGAACGGGTTCGTTCCCTGGCCGGCCCGCATGGCCGTCTGCTTCTTCTCGTCTGCGATCGACTCTTCAGCCTCTGCACGGCCAATGATACCGAGCATCCCGCTTGCCTTGGCGTCATCAGCATCCACATCGGCAATGAACGTTTTCTGCATTTCTATTTCCTCAGCGACCCGAAGTTCTTCTTTCATCGTGTCACCCTTTGTATGTTGGTTGAACATTTCCCCTTAACGTAAGAGCCCATTTCAACTGAAAAGATTCGACTCAGTCCGACCATCATGAATGATTTTACGAAGCAAAACGGATGCTCGACTGAAGATGAGAAACGGCGAGCAGGATCATCTCGAAAAATAAGAAAGATTAGACTAGGCTAATGAGGAATTTTAGGGAGGACTGTCGCACTTATGCGGCATCTCTGTGTGATTGACGCAAGCCATTCAACAGAAATACCACACTATTTCGAAAAGAGTCCCTTCATGAAAGGGCCAAGTGTATCGACGGGAATGGGGAAGATCGTGGTCGAATTCTTCTCTCCTGCAATCTCGACAAGTGTTTGGAGATATCGCAATTGAAGTGCCGCAGGGTTTTGACTGATGACGTTTGCCGCTTCGGCAAGTTTCTGCGCCGCCTGAAACTCACCTTCCGCATGAATGATTTTTGCTCGCCGTTCTCGCTCAGCCTCAGCTTGCCTGGCAATCGCTCGTTGCATGTCTTGAGGGATATCCACATTCTTGACCTCGACGGCAGCGACTTTCACCCCCCAAGGCTCGGTCTGCTGGTCGATGATGCGTTGGAGCTCTGCGTTGATATCGTCACGTTTTGCCAGCAAGTCGTCGAGTTGGCTTTGACCTAAAACACTGCGGAGGGTTGTTTGGGCGACCTGTGAGGTGGAATAGAGATAATCCTGTACGGCGAGCACGGCTTTCTGGGGATCAACCACTCTGAGAAAAATGACGGCATTCACCTTGACGGAGATGTTGTCCCGTGTGATGACATCCTGTGACGGAACCTCCATCGTGACAGTTTGGAGATTTACGCGGACCATTTGTTGAAGAGCCGGGATCACCAATCTGATTCCCGGCCCTTTCACTGTTTGAAACTTGCCGAGGACGAACACGACAAGACGTTCGTATTCCATCACCCGTTTAAAGCTGGCATACAGCAGCATACCGAATAGGACTACTGGCAATAGGAGTGACATGATGGCTCCTTCTCTCGGTCAGTGTGATTTGTGAGTGGGCGCCACATGAAGTGTCAGCCCCTCGATCGACATCACTTCTGCGGCCTCACCTTGACCAACGGGAGTTTCGCTGACTGCCTCCCAGATCTCCCCTTGTACGGTGATTTGGCCGCGTGGATTCAGAGCTGTCTTCGCAATTCCGATTGACCCGATCATTCCCTCCGCTCCGGTGATTGGCTTCCCGCGAGCCCCCTTGACCGCCATCCAAGCGACGACTCCGGCCAGGGCACCGACTGCCATGACGGTGGGCAACAAGAAGGAAAGGGAAACTTGCATAAAAGGGGCATCGCTCTTGATGAGGAACAAGCCGCCTAGCGTCATGGCTGTTAAGCCGCCCAAAGCGAGCAATCCATAGCTCGTGACTGAGATTTCGAGCAGAAGAAACACCACGCCGAGTATCACCAGGAGTGCACCGGCATAGTTCACGGGCAGAGATTGAAGAGAATAGAAAGCCAGAATCAAGCTGATGGCTCCAATGATGCCGGGTAGGATTGCTCCGGGACTGTAAAGCTCCGCCATAATCCCGATCGTCCCAATGGACATCAACAGGTAGGCGATATTTGGATCACTCAGTGTCTTGAGCAGCTCAAGACGCGTTCCCATCGGAAACTCTTTGAGAGTCGGGGGATCGCTTGATAGCGTGATTGGTCCATGAGGGAGAACAATCTTTCTCCCCTGTAGATGTTTCAGTAGGTTGGGAATGTCTTCGGCGACCAGGTCGATGATGTTGAGTTTCAAGGCTTCTTGCTCCGTCACCGACACACTCTTCCGGACTGCATCTTCGGCCCATGCCACATTTCGGCCACGTTGTTCCGCGAGGCTCTTGATGTAGGCAACCGAGTCGTTCTCGACCTTCTCCTTCATCGTGTTGTCCATCTCGCCCCCGCCCATCGCGACTGGATGAGCCGCTCCAATATTGGTCCCCGGCGCCATGGCGGCGACATGAGCCGCCATCGTAATAAAAACGCCTGCTGAGGCAGCACGGCCTCCCGAAGGTGAGACAAACACAATCACCGGAAGAGGGGAACCGGTAATATCCTTGATCATCAGCCGCATGGAGGTATCCAACCCTCCAGGGGTGTCGAGTTTCAGGATCAAGGCTTCGGCCCCAGACGATTGCGCGAAATCGAGCGCATCGTGCAGGTACTCGGCTGCAACGGGGTTAATGACCCCTTCGTAGTTCGCGATAACAAGTTCTTTCGCGTGAACCGAGTAACTAGCGAACGTTGGGCAAACCGCCAAGGCCAGTCCTACGACCACCTTGGAGAGGATGGAGACTAACGACGTGCTCGTTTCTTGATCATCATCAGTCATCGTGAAAAACTTCAATGATGATAGGATGTTAGGGCTCACCAAGTACCCTATCAAGGAATAGCACTTGGTTGCAAACTAAGGAACGAACCTCCTAGAATGCCGGGCATGTCTACACTGTCCAGTGGTGACCGGATCCATCTCGTCGATCACAAAAGACGGCAATACGCCCTTACGCTCAAAGCAGGGGAGACATACCAGTTTAGCGGCCAAAAGATTGCGCATGATGCCCTCATCGGTCGTCCTGATGGATCCATCGTCACACTGTCTGGCGGGAAGAAGATGGTGGCGCTTCGCCCGACGTTTGGTGACTATGTCCTCAAAATGCCTCGGGGGGCACAGGTTCTCTATCCAAAAGATCTCGCCATCATACCCATGTGGGCTGATATCTATCCGGGAGCTCGGGTGTTCGAGGCCGGGACTGGCTCAGGAGCGCTGACCATGGCGCTCTTGCGTGCGGTGGGTCCAAACGGCGTAGTGGTGACCTATGAAGTCAGGGACGATTTCGCGAGCACGGCAGCGGCAAATATTGCACGGTACATCAATCCAGCCAACCTATTGTCGTTCAGAAAAAATGCCTATGAAGGAATCGATCTCCTTGACGACGGCGTCTCCTTTGACCGTGTGGTCCTCGACCTCCCCGAGCCCTGGCAGGTTGTTCCCCATGCGGCTGCAGCGCTTCGTTCTGGCGGGATCTACTTAAGTTTTGTGCCGACAGTGCCTCAAGTCATGCGTACGGTAGAAGCGCTCGAGCGAGCCACGGTATTCGGAATGATCGAGACTTTTGAGACCTTATTACGAACATGGTCGGTCCAGGGCCGTAGTGTACGACCGGATCATCGTATGGTTGCCCATTCCGGTTTCATCACGGTTGCTCGCAAGATAGAGCCAGGGGTTCTTGGGCCAAAACATGAATTAGAAAATTGTGGTGATGAGCGCGTGACCAGGACTGACGACACAGAAGAGGGCCGGCACATATGAAACGACTAGACGGGAAGGTTGCGGTAGTGACGGGGGGAAATGCGGGAATCGGTGAGGCGATCGCCAAGCGTTTCGCCGATGAGGGCGCATCGGTCGTGATTACCGGGCGTCGACAACAGGAATTGGATCACGTTGTGAATGTTATCCGACTCCATAAGGGAACCGTACTTGGTGTTGCCGGCTCAGTGACGGATGAAGCTCACGTGCAGGATATTATCCGTCGCACGCTCGATAGTTTTGGGAAAATTGATGTGCTGGTCAATAATGCCGGGATCGGGGCCTTTGGAAAGCGGCTCCACGAGACCGATGATGCGACCTGGGCGAACGTGCTTGACGTCAATGTGACCGGGGTCTTCCGCATGACGCGAGCCGTGATCCCCCAGATGTTGAAACAGGGACGCGGGGCCATTATCAATGTTTCCTCAATCGCCAGTTTAGTGGGCCTGTCCGGTTTGGCTGCCTACACGGCGTCTAAGGGGGCCTTAGACGCCTTTACCCGTGCGGTAGCAGTTGAATATGCACAAGAGGGGATCCGGTGTAATGTGGTGAATCCTGGCCTCATCGATACACCCATGGCCGCTTCCCTGATGGCAAATCCAGACATGCTCCAGTCCATTCTCGCACAATATGCGATCCGCCGTCCGGGAAAGCCTGAGGAAGTGGCGAATTTGATTCTCTATCTTGCCTCGGATGAATCGACGTGGGTTACCGGAACGACGTTCCCTATTGATGGAGGTATGACCGTCTGCAAGGGTTAACCGTTTCTCCGATCCACCGAGCTGTCTGCCTAGAACGATGAATATCGATACACAGACGAAATTTTGCGGGGTGATTGGAAATCCTGTCGGGCATTCTCTTTCGCCTGCCATTCACAATGCCGCGTTTCGAGAGCTCGGGCTCAATTATGTGTATCTGGCGTGGCAGGTCGAAGCCATCAGCGATGCGCTCAGGGGACTTCGCGCGCTAGGGAACTTCCGCGGAGCGAGCGTGACGATTCCTCACAAGGTAGCCGCGATACCGTTGCTTGATCATGTGGAAGAGACGGCTCAGCGAATCGGGGCGATCAACACCATCGTTTCTGACAATGGCCATCTTACGGGATACAACACAGACGCGACTGGCGCGCTACGAGCGTTACGAGAGGGCGGGGTGGACTTGAAAGGTCAAAGCGTCACGCTTATCGGATCTGGTGGGGCGGCGCGTGCCATCGCATTTGCACTCACGGCGGACTCATCCCTAGCCAAGTTGACAGTATTGGGAATCGACGACAGTGAACGGACGTCATTGGCTAAGGAGCTTCGTTCTCAGGCAGCTTCGACTGTCGAAGATCTTCATCTTGATGAGTCTTCACTGCGCAAGATCTTGCCTGACACGAACGTGTTGATCCATTCCACGCCTGTTGGGATGTCTCCGAAAGTCGATGCCAGCTGTGTTCCTGCTTCACTTCTGCATCGTGCTCTCACCGTGATGGATATTGTCTACAACCCACTCGAAACACAATTGCTGAAGGATGCCAAAGCTGTGGGCTGCAAAACGATTCCTGGATTAGAGATGTTTCTCCATCAAGCGGTTGCGCAGTTTGAACTTTGGACCAATCAGAAAGCTCCGGTTGATACCATGCGCGGAGTATTGGAATCTCATTTCCGATGAATGTGGTGCTGATCGGCTATCGAGGGACGGGAAAGAGTAGTGTGGGGAAGGTTTTGGCGGCACGGCTTGATCGTCCTCTTCTGTCGACGGATGCAGAAGTCGTGAGATTGGCAGGACAAACCATTCCTGCAATCGTTGAGCAACATGGATGGGAATATTTTCGTGATCTGGAGTCCAAGGTTTGTCAGGAATTGGCGGGTCAGAATGGACTGATCATCGATACGGGTGGTGGCGCCATCCTTCGATCGCAGAACGTTGATGTATTAAAGCAGACCGGGAAGTTGTTCTGGCTGACTGCCTCGGTCGAGACCATTGCCAAGCGAATCGGGTCGGATACGCAAAGACCTTCACTCACAGGAACCAAGTCGTTTATTGATGAAATTCAAGATGTCCTTCAGGACCGTCTGCCAAAGTATCAAGCGGCGGGGGACTATGTCATCGAGACGGAAGGACGATCTCTCTCGCAAGTTGCTGATGAGATTCTCGCGAGGCTGTAGCAGTTCCGATTCCCTCCTCTCAACCTTGACAAGCCTCGCCCTAACATGATCATGTAGCTCCGCTGCGCCCGTAGCTCAGTTGGATAGAGCGCCGGGCTTCGAACCCGTAGGTCGCAGGTTCAATTCCTGCCGGGCGCACCAACGTTTTCAATGGCTTGCAACGGTACAGTCTGTGCTCTCTCGACCGACTGTGCTATTTTTGTGCTACTTTCCTTTCGAAGTCGGTCTAACACCTCAGCTCCTGCTCGTAAGCTTTCCGGGTAATGGTGGGCATACCGCATCACCATTGTGATGGTCTTCCACCGTCCGAGCTTTTGCACGACATAAAGATCCACGCCGGCTTGTACGAGTCTGGTGGCCCAGGTGTGCCGCAAGTCATGAAACCGGAAGGTGTCGATCTTCGCCTCGGTTAACGCCGGATAGAACGCTCGAAGAAGGTTTCTCGCATCTCTCCGGTTTCCAACCTCATTGGCAAAGACGTAGCCCGTTTGAAGCGGTTCCACTCGGGCTCTGGCCGCCAGCACCTCAAGAGCAGTGTCATTCAGGGGCAAGGTATCCTTCGCTCCATTTTTCTGCTCGAGGATCGTCAGCGTCCTCCGGAAAAGGTCCACCTGCAGCCATTGGAGATTGAGGATCTCGCTCTGCCGGAGTCCCGTATGCAGGGCGAAGAGCAGAATCTCCCGTAGCCATGGGCATGAAGCCGCAAGCAATCGTTTCTCTTCGTCCTGCGTTAACCAGCGTTCAATCGAGTTTCGCACTTTTTCTCGGGATACCTTGAGGACCGGATTCTCCGTCACCCATTCCCATTCCATCGTGGCTAATTTGTACGCATGGCTGAGGAGCTTGAGCTCATCATTCACGGTTTTGGGTGCCGCCCCTTCGAGTCGCCGTCGCGTCTTATACTCCGAGAGCATCGACGGCCGGACACTCGTGAGTGGATAGAAGCCAAAGGCCTGGGTGAGATGCGCGGAGAGGCTATAGTCACGCTTGTGTGTCGTCGCAGCCTTATTCACCGATGAGTATTCGTGAAGATACCGGTCCATCAATTCTTGCACGGTCTTGTCTTCTCCCGGCTGCCGTTCGAACCACTTGCCCTCTGCAATCTGCCCCCGCACTTTGTGATAAATCCGTTCCGCGAGTTTCCGATCCGAGACCTCGGTCGATCGCCTGATCTGCTTTCCCTGATAATTGAATCGCATCCACCAGACCTCCCCTCGTCTAAACAGAGCCATAACCAACCTCCTTTGTGTTGGCCCTGTCTTCGTCTGGTCTTCCGCGCCGAGGAGTATAAACGGCTCGCTTGGCATCAGCAATGACTCGATCGATAGGTTGGATGGAGCGATTGACGGCGATTTTATCGTCTCTTTTCCGTTCAGTTGCGGTGGAGGAGGCGGTGAGCCATCCCTCGATCGTGCTGGGATTGAATCGAATGAGGCCGTTCAGCTTCAACGAGGGAATTTTGCCTTGTGCAACCCACGCATACAGAGTCGATGACTTGATCTGCAGTCGCTTTGACAAATCCTGAACAGTTAACAACATGACCATCTTCCTTCTTGTACGCGCAGTCACCAGCTGCGGAAAGCCAATAGGCTTAGCGAAAAGGCCCCAGCGGGGGCGGGCTCTCGCGAGGGAGCAGCAGATCAGGCCTTCCCGAACTGCCTGTCCAGGCCTGCCCGCTGCGAGACGCTCCGCCCTCCTCCTCCTTCTGCCCCACCCCCGGGTTGTGTGCGGGGTGGGGCCTATCTTGGAAGGAGGAATTCGGATGAAGAAAGAAGTGCGACTCGCAGCAGCAGGCAATCGGCCATCGGCATCCATCGGGCCAGCGGAGCCGTATCGAGCTCCTCGGTATCGGGTCACCCTGGTCTGTGAGACGGAGGGAACCGGGACAGCTGAACCGATTCGTGATTCGCTCACCGCCGTCGAGTTGTTCCGGCCCTGTTTTGAGGGCCTGGATCGAGAACACTTTCTCGTCTGCGGGCTCGATGCCAAACATCGCGCCATCGGAATCAATCTGGTGTCGGTCGGCACATTGACGCTCTCGATCGTCCATCCGCGAGAAGTGTTCAAGCCACTGATCGTGATGAACGCCGCGGCCTGGTTGGCCAGCCATAACCATCCCTCGGGAGACAGTGCGCCCAGTCAGGAAGATCGCCTGTTGACCAAACGACTGCGCGAAGTCGGGGAATTGTTGGGCATCACGCTGTTGGATCATGTCATCCTAGGGGAGGCGCGCCACTATAGCTTTGCTGACGACGGCTGGCCGTGAGGGTCAGCTTCGAAGAATCCGCAACACCCAGAGCACAGCGGAAGCCGTGAGCGCGATGCCAATAACTGCCGCTCCCCAGCCGATGATGTCCGCCGACAGTGAATTGCCCAGTTGATGCAGATCCGATGCGACGGTCGCCCACGCCATGATGTTGTCCTCTCTCTTTCTCGTGTCTTCGCCATTCGTCCTCTGTCGTTGTCTTCTTCGTTACGCTCCTGTGTTCACAGAGCAGCTCCTGCCACGCGTTGCAGGAGCCACTCGGCCTACGCCTTAGTGGACCAGTGATTTGACACGCTTATAGGCGTAGATCGTGAGCGCCACCCCAATGAACACGACACCCCAGGCCACAATATCGGCCTTCACGTTGGAGATCGTCGTGGTGCTGGCCGTATCCACCGGGAACACCTGCGCCAGCGCGCTGTGTGCACTGATCAGGACCCCGAGGACGGCTAGCGAGAGACCTTGCCAGAACTTCCTCATACGCCTCACCTCCTTTCTGGGCTACAAGTACGGACCCAGCATCAATCTGACGATGATGCCGACCGTGAAGCCCCCGAGATACAGGGCCGCTGCCCAGAAGACCGCGGCATCAATCGCGGCTTGATCCATCGCACACTCGTTCCTGGTTATCGACACCGATACATTTCACATCCGGCTTGTCTGCGTGCTCGTTGAACAGCGGTGAAGCCTCGGCCGCGACTTCGTCGAGCGGTTGACGGGCCAGCAGTTGAGGAAGAACCGGTGGACTCCCTTCGCCACCCCAGAGAATACGATCCGAGACTAAACTCGGGACCCCGTTCACGATCTGCTCCGTCACAGGAGCACCGACGAGCGCAGTAATCTGTCCGGCGGTCAGAATGCGCCCCTGCGCATCAACCCAGTAGGCCTTGCCGTTCATGACGATGCCGCCTTCAATCCGCAGTCGCTCCGAGGTGACTGCCGGAGCAGTAGTGGCGGACAATGGTGTCGGAGCGTCAGATGAAACCAGTGGCTCGACTGTGCCAAGTGAAAGAGGCTTTACGCTGTTCGGTGGAGCTGGAAGCTGCGCGGCTGAGGGCTTCGTCCCCGAGAACCACGTCCCCCAGCCGATGAAGCCAAGGGCTCCGATGAGCCCGAACAGTCCGATGAGAAGTAACGGGCTCGATAAGATCGTTTTCATGCGTCGTTCCTCCGTGATGCCACTGGTGGCATAGCTCGAATAGTAGGCGTAGATCGTGGGCTCATAGCGTCCGATGAGGGTCCGGATCACCTCGGTCTCTTCGGGATTCCCTCGCACGAAGCCTTGAAAGCGTCGGCGCATGCCGAACCGTTCCATGCGGCGGAACTTGATCGTGCTTTCGACAAGCCTCGTGACCCCAGAGGTCAGCTGCCGATAGTCTTGGGCCATGAGGAGCAGATCCACGCCATAATGGCGATGGGTTTCGAGCCAGCGCAGAATCTCGGCGGGGACCTTCTCCTTCGCCCGGAAGATCGTCTGAGCTTCGTCCAAACACACAGCCGAGCCGGGCTCAATCGAGAGCAGGAGCGACGGAATCGCATGCCGGTCCGTCCAGAGCGTGACTTGCTGCTGGAGTTCTGGAAGCGACCGTCCTTCAAAGAGCGCCAGCCGATCCAAATAGAACCCATCCACCGCCACATAGAGACGGCGTCCGGCACGAAGCCAGGGGAGCAGATAGTCCGCCACCGCGTAATAGGATTTCCCACTGCCGGGGGTCCCTTCGAGTAAGGTAATCATGAGCCCCACCGGACAAAGGGAATCGCTTGCAGCATAAACCGCACCAACATGGCCGACGCGATGATGGCCACGGCTTGACTCATGCCGGTGGCTCCGAGGACCCAGGTGTATTGAATCGGAATGACCGGCGCACTCAGGGAGCCAGTGCCGATGGAGGCCAAGAGCTGATCGGCCACGCTGAGGACCGAATCCCAACCGCCCTTCCAGACATCGGCAAAGGACAGGATCATGTCGAGCAGAAAACAGTAGATGAGGTTCAAGAGTGCCGTCATGGTCTAGCCATTCCCCACAAAGATGATGCGATAGGCGGCGAAACTGGCCCCCGCGATGACAATCGCGCGAAGGGCCAGAAACATCCCGGACCAGTCGTTGAAGTTGACGGAGAAGTTCCCAAAGAGTGACGAGCTCAGACTGATGGTTGGCAGATCCGACGGCCAGGTGAGCGATTGTAAGAGCGCCAGTTGTCCCGCAATGCCGGAGCCTCGCCAGGTGGTGAGGTGCTCATCGAGAATCGAGCCAAAGGACCGGAGGTCATGCTCACCGGTCGAACATTGCACGGTCGTAGTGGTGTCATCCTGCGTCGTCGTCGAGCCATCCGGATTCGTGGTGGTGGTTGTGGTGGTCGTCGTCTGTTGGCTGGTGCTGGAGGTCGTTTGGGTGCCAGCCGGTGGCGTCGCATCCGGGTTGACCACGACATCATCGGGGGTCACCTGTGAGGTGGGCACCACCTGGGTCGACACGTCCGTCGCATCGATGGGGATCGTGGTGACCGAATCGGCGCCGGGTGCCGTGTGCCCCGCACCGACAGGCGAGGCGTTACTGTCGATGGAATTTGGATCGCTGCTTGGCAGGGTATTGAGATAGTCCGTCACCTGTTGCGGCGTGGCGGGGAGCCCGGGCACGAGGACGCCAGGCGACGAGCCCGGCTCAGGATAGGCCCAACAGCCCGACGGCTTGAGAAACCAGCCTTGCCACCCGGCCGGTACCGTCGGATAGGGCGGACCCGTCAAACAATAGGTGGTGGGGATGGAAATCCCTTGCGCGGCACTCGCATCACAATCCGGATGGCCGGGACATGAATGCAACGTGCCTTGCGGGACGACCACCCCATCCACCGACACCCCACTTGGACCAGCTGTGGCATTCTTGATCTCGGCCACTTGCCCGTTGTTGAGCGCCACGGACAGCAGCGTCAATCCCGCCAGCACGCCCAAGACCGGCCAGCCCCCGGCCCCGGCCGTGACCAGCCGCACCGCGACACTCGTGCCGCTCGCCTGGGCAATCGCACTGCCAAGCGCCGTACTGATCGCCCCTCGCTGCGCCGCCAGCGTCACCGCCTGGGCAGCCGGTGTGGCGATCCGAGCATAGGAGCCCGCCACCGCAGTTGCCGGCGCCCAGCACAGCATGACGGCCAGGACATAGAGCAAGAGCCCGTATGCACTGAGGCTTAGAGCCGCCCGGAGAGGAGGCCGGTGAGAAAACAGGCGAGATAGAACATCGTCCATGAGAGTTGTTGCTCCAACGTCAGATCGGTGAAGACCATGAGACTCCAGCTGTCTCCTTACTTCCCGTGCGAACCAGCTGCCGCTCCGTGCGTGATGGGTTGATAGCCCGTCACATCGATAAACCGTTGCCCCTTGAACTCCCGAAGATTCACCGTGACCTGGGCCAGTTTCATCTTGTTGGCCTCCATCTGCTTATAGAGGGCCTCGTGGTCCTCGGAGATATTGGCTTCCAAGGTGGTCGTGTCCTCCTCAAAATAGAGCACGGCATTCCGGAAGGTCCGGGTGCCGTCCTGACTCGGTCTCGCCTTGACGCCCATCACCACGCACGTTGCAACGAATTTGGACATGTCATGCCTCCTGGTTAGTGAATTGTTAGTTGGACCATGGAAACCAGCCCTGCTTGCTGCAGGACCATAAGAAGACCCACACGGTGCCGCAGTCCTGACAGCGGCCACGCAATCGTGGGCCACACATAAACAGCGAGAGCACCCCGCTGTGACAGCGACGGCAGAGCACCCGTCGTTCACCGTCCACCCCGGACGGTTTGGTCTGCGTTGTGTGAACTCTTGCTCCTGTACGGACCGTTCCTCGTCGTGGCGTGGCCATCAGATGCCTCCTGTGTACAGGATGTCAGTCCGAGAGGGATGAGTGGTCGGTTCAGGCCGCATCCGGTCCCACCCTGCCTCCCGCTGACGGAGATGGTCCACCCGTGCATGCACCGCCTGCATGACTTCTCTATCCAGTCCCTCTGTTGCTGCGAGTTGGTAGAGCCCGACGCGGAGCACATCCGAGTGCGTCACATCCCGTTTGGCTGCAAGGCTCATGAGGAGGGCCCGTTCTTCATTCAGCAGTTTCACCGTCTGTCCCGAGATTCGCTTCATGACGTGCTCCTTGTGATGAGCTGTGTGGTTCATGCAGGGCTTCCTTCATTCATCCCTGGGCCATAGGCTGCCGAGAATCCGTCCCGGGGATTCCACCAGTGCAGCCTGTATTTCGCTTTTTCGAGTGTCTTTCCGCCTTGGAGGAGTGCGAGATGTTTGCTCCGCCAGCGATCCACGCCATCGACGATCGTGCGGACCAGCCAGCGTTCCCCGGCTTCGGGATGGGCACAGAGGAGGCTCAAGGTGGGGGCCAAGCTCTTCTCGGCCCAGCGTTTGACCTGTTCAATGGTCTTGACCGCCTGCACGATCGCGAGCTTGGCCCGAGCCATCCCCTCCGTGAGGACTTTCCACCAGTCTAAGATGGGCGCGTAGTAGCGATCTTTGGGATCGTCCGCTCTGGTGCAGTCCCGGAAATCCACGGCGGTCCGGAAGACCCCGACGATATAGCGTTGGAAGGAGTCTTGATCGAGGGTGGACAAGGCCAATCCCACGGCTTGGGCCCGTTCGCGCTTCCATTCCATCTCCCAGCGCATCCAGGGGCCGTCGACCGGTTTCTCTTTGGCCCGTTGTTCTGCGGCTTTGTCGTAGATCCGGAGATAGCTCTCCGATTGGCGCGAGCCGAGCGCGAGCGTCTTCCCTCGGTCGGCCCCTGTCGGCACATCGAGCCCCCCGATGATCCGGCATTGCCGGAAATGTGAGACACAGTGGCCCTTCGCCACGGCCTCATAGACCCCGTCGACATCGATCACGCCCAGGCGATCATCGAGCGCCACATCGATCCGCCCGAAATGCCCCTTCTGATCGAAGACCCACGCCGCCAATGTGTGAAACTTCTCGTACGTCCAATGACTGATCAATTCTTGGGAGAGATCGACATGGACTTCGCGAGGTGCGCGTTTCGCTCCGGTGGCAATCCGGCCATACCCGCTGTCATTGCCCCGGCAGATCCAGACCTCCCGGTACCCTTCATAGCCTTTCTCATCTCGGATCCAGTCCCCCTCACCGAGGACTCGCTTGAGAATCTCCACCGTGGAAGAGGGAACGGTGAACCGTACCCATCCGATCGACATCTCCCAGCTACTCATACGTCCCTCCGAATTCGTGGTTGGAATTTGCGCCCCCGTTTGACTATTCGGGGGCTGGGCGGCCCGTCGCGCCGTCGGCTGGCGCCGCCGGGCGCGCGGCGGGTCGCTCCCACCTGGCTATCGATGGTCTGCAGTAACCCATGCCCGTTTCGTTGGATTGCTTGTCGGACCTGGTCCAGGTCGAAGCGGACCATCCGTCCGATGCGGATCACCGGGAGGTGCCCCTTCCAGTAGGCGCGACGGACGGACACCACACTGAGTTGCAACACGGCGGCGAGTTCAGGGACGGTCAACCATCTAGCCTTCATTGCTGTTCTTTCATGACACGCTGTGGCATGGGCGGACCCTACGCGGGTGCTCAGGCCGGTGGAAATAGTCCTGTTTTGCTCTTGAGTGATCAGGAGTGGTCAGGAGGAGTCAGAAGTTTCGGGGGTGAGGCGTTGACTCGGGGATTGGTCATGATGGCTCCTTCATCGAACGTGGTTCGCAAGACGAAGGAGCAGTACCCGAATCGCCGCGCCAGATGCAAGGATGCGAAGATTGTGAATTGGATGTATTTCTGAGTGGGAGCAACGAACGAGGACGAGTTGAGAGGAAACAGCAGCAACGAACACGACGTTTTGAAGGTGAGGCCAAGAATATTTTGGCCCTGGGCCGAATGGCTCTAGCTCAGCCTTGCCTCAGGTCAGGGGCGACCACGCTCTTATCGAGCTTTCGATACGGTGACGGCTTCTCTGAAACCTCATGATTTCACAAGGGAAAAGGGGTAAGCGTCGGAGACCGACGCGGGCGACAGCGGTGGCCAATGCCCCGACATCAGACCCCACGGTCCTGAGATGGGACGGCCCTGCACTCGCTGATCCTCGCGGCGTTGATGAAGCCGAGTCGTCTCGCTCCTCCATATATATCCTCGGTCTTTCTGCTTCGTCCTGTTCCTCGGAATCTGCTCCCAGGACAAACCGAACGATCCCGCAGCATCTGGCAGGCAACTAGGCCACCTGCCTCTTTGCCTTGGTGCTGCAAAGCCACTATGGGACTCATGCCAGAGAGGGGTGAGGGTGTGCCGATTCGAGGGAGGACTGTCAACATCGCGTGAAGAATCGACACGAACTCAGTTCACCGCTAGAATTATCCAACCAGACATAGCTGAGCGTTTCCCATAGCCCCTTTGTGTCTTTCTGGTATCTCGCCACCGGCGGTGGCGCATCAGGGGCGCATGGGTGCCTGTTGAGATGTTCGCTCGTCGTGAGCCCAGAGAGGAGGCACGCCATCAGGCCCGGCCAATTCCCTACAGAGGAACAGCTGAAAGACTATACGATGAACCAAGCGTTGGCGGGAGATACCACCGGAGCGCGACAATCCGTGAAGGGGATCGCCAACCGCACCTATCTGCGAGAAGCCTGGCAAACCATTCTGTTTGTCGAAGCTGGCCACAGAGATGTGCAGGGCGTCAAGGACACGATCGTCTCCTGCCCGGATCAGTCTCTATTGAGATGTCACACCTATCATGACATCCCTCTTGGTTTTCTCAAGGACGGGAATCTTGCTGGTGCCATAGAAATCGCACAGACCATGGGTGATTTTGGGGTATTGCCCCTGTTGCTCATCGTTGTCAATCTGATCGACAAAGGAGATTTCGTGAGGGTGCGCGAAACCCTCCCTCATATTCCAGATAACGCAATGAGAGCCTTCATTATGAACATGATGGACGAACGCCACGCGAAGGACCGGGACCGACCAGACACGAGTCAACCCTGAGCAAGCGATGGCAACGAGTCGCCCATCCCGAAGGCACCGGTCAAGAAGACAACGCTCCTCACACGACGCTCATCATCGTATCAGGCCTATCGTCGGGTTCCCTTAACAGGCCCCTCGCCCGCCGCCCGGCCGGTCACGGGTTCTCGTCCGATCTGGGTGAGCCGATAGTGACTCCTTCTCGACTTCCGGTCAACGCATATTTCGCTGTATAGGCTGGGATTCCCACCATATCGCTCCCTCTTTTATTTGCATCGGTTCTCGTGGCTTTCCGATCGAGAAGAAGGTCTCGAATGATCGACCGTATGCTCCACGTTCCAACATGAGCACTACCGTTCAAGGTACTGGACGAGCGGCGACACGAGAAAGGGAAATTGGGTTGACACACAGGGAGTCTGACCCCTAACTCTCCCTTAGTCAATAACCATGTCGAACCCTCGACGCTTCGGGAACGGGAACGAAACACAGCATGGGCAATCGATAGGCGAAACACATATGCACCCCGGAATACACGAGCCTTCGGGCCACTGCCATCGAAGTTGAGGAAGAATATTGTCTCCAATCGCTGAGATATCTGTAGTGCCCATGGTGTACGTCATTGCCGGCCTCCCCAGTGATCCTTCCGCAGTAAACCCTGGCATCTTCATGCTCAATCCCTCCTTTTCAACTTTCTTGACGGGCCAAGGGCAACTTGAGTAAGAGACCCCGCCTAGAAGTTAGTCGTTTCTCTTAGGACACAACAAATTGGGCCGTTCCCCTCAGATTGACCACGGAATACAGGAGTTGCGGCCCCGGTGGTGGCCCGGCAATCATTGTGGGAGCAGTCACTGTGATCCCTGGCACCTTGATACGCGTCCCGCTCGATTGGCGCATCACCGTCACAATGGGCACAATCAAGGAGAACGAAACGGTTCGTTCATCGCGAATAGTTTCGAGCGTGACCGTGACGACCTGACCAAGGGCAGTGTCCTCGATACGAATGTCTTCGCCTCTGAAGGAGCGGCTCAGCTGATTATCACGATAACTGAACATCGGCCCGCCCAAGATATTCGTCGTTGAATAGGTGACGTGAATAGCGCCACTACTGAGCTCAAATAAGTTGGCTTGCGTGTATCCCTCCATATTCACCTCTTCTTATTAAGAATGAATTCGCTCAAATTGATTGATAGTCTCATCAATGCTCTCTTACCCTGTTAGGCGGCATTGCCCTCAAGCGAGTGCACTGCTCTGGGCCACAGCACTGTGGCGACTAACCCAAGATTGTTTACTCCGCATCACCCCGCAGCTGCCGCGTATTTCTGCGCGACAGCATGTCGATCATAATTCACTTGAAGGTACGCACAATGGACTTCTGCACATAGTAGTGCGATCGCTGAAATCTCTGCAGCACTTAGGGCACCATTCAGGGCCGCTTAGCCATGACCATCCCTGCTAGGAGGCTGTCCGACATTGACGAAATTGATCAATTTAGGGGGATCAAATCATATTGACTGAATCGAGATCGTTGAGCCTGAGCCAAATACGTGAGTCGAAATTTTCGTGCTTTCCAATGTCGGACAGGCTCCTAGGAAGGGAAACACCTTGTCTGCATCTACCCCCGTAGAACAGATAACGATGCTTACGACTTGTGGCAAGCCTTCCAAGCCTTCAGTGGCTGCCCCTCTAGAGGGGCAGCCCATTTAGCTGCTTCACTCTTGCGTGAACCGTTACATCACGATGGGGTCAGACGCCATTGGCAAGGCGTCTGACCCCAGAATGCAGTCTGCACATTGGGCACGAAGTATTGCCGTTTCTTGGGTCTAAAACCTCCATCCCGGCGGGAGCTTTGGGTATTTCTTTATGAAAGGAGGACTACCTTCACAGAACCACTGGAGACAGACCCACTTTTCATAGCAATTACCACGGGAATCACAAACGGTGTAGGAATCAGGCTCCGAACACCAGCAGTAACCCAGTTGGGGCACCACAGTGCGACGACTCACTCCTCCATGATGAGACATCGGTTGGTACTGCATGAACGGACCACTGAGCGCCTTCTCGGCCGTAAATCCTGGCATGTGCATGATCCAGACCTCCTTGTTGGTTAAGACGAGTGTATAAGGGTCCGCCCCTTTTTTGTCGCGGATCGGTATGGCTCCGAAATTTGTGCACGCCCTCACTCTCACGGGACATCCGTCAAATCACCTGGCCCTCCGGCTACTCGGTGGAACTCACACTGTGCTTGGTTCGCCATGTGCTCCTTAGAAGACCACACCACATCCCTTTCCCAGTGTTAACGATGGCAGCCATTCTGCCAAAAACCGAAACATCCCCCGCACAACCACCAGCCGCCTGTTGGGCAATAGTAACCGGCACTGGGACACCAGCACGCGCACCACAAGAGAAAACCGGTACACGCTACATGTGCTGGGTAACACCCTGGCGGACAGGGCCCTTCCGCAGCCGGCATCACGATCCTTGTTTCCGTTCGAGCAAATCGAGGGTTTGCTCGATATTGATCCCTTCTGCGATAGATCGATTGGTCTGCAAAAAAACCTGGCATGCTGTTCATGATGTGAGCCTCCTGTCATACTCAGGTTCAATAGTCACAAAATGGTGACATTACACATCCCTGACAAAGCAACTTCGCACTGATACCGGTCAGGCACTGAGTGGTGGCGACACACTGTACTGTGTGCTCACTTTATAGAGCGAGTCTTCGTCGGTAACCTCTGGAATGTTAAATTATAGCGCGCCTCGTATCATTTCAGGTTCAACGGTCATACGTGCGGCGACATCTCGGTCCCCAAGTTCAGTGAACAGCCCCTTTCCCGGGGCATGTTCCTTGCTGCCTACCCTGCCCATCGGGATCCTTCTCCCGTGGCTAATCGGTCCCCAACCCCCATTTGGTCTTACATGCACAGAACAAGATGTAACCCTACTCCTGTTTTCGGGCACATTCATCGGATTCATTTCATACAATCCTATCGGATGGTTAAGTTGAACGCTCATAAGTACGGCGACATCTTGGTGACCAAGTAAGGAAACTCCTCTGTTACAGCCCCACGCCAGGTGCCACGGGCAGATGACCTGTCCGTTAGTCCGCTCTAAGATGTTAAACACGGGTGGCTCACCCACCCGTGGCACCTAGCGAGACATCAGCATGAACACGGTCTCTGGCTTCCATCGGAACACTGCTGAAAGCCTACGCACGGCCCACAGCTGAGGTGCGTACAGCACCGATTGTAGCAATCGCTTTTCCTATAGCATTCAGTGATGCATTTCGCATGTTCATATCCAGGGGGTTCATACTGGCATTCAACCTGACAATCGCTTCGACACTGTTCTAGACAGTTAGAATCGCAGGTCAGCTGCTGTGACACAACAGAATTGTGCGCATAATGTCCATGCCCCAGTGTTGAAGTATTACGATACTGCATTGGACTGACGTAGTGTGAGGCTTCAGCGGAAAATCCTGAGAGGTTCATAGTATTCATTTTGCCTTCCCTTTCAGTTAGGAAAAGTTACCGATCATAATAGGATGACATCATGGTAACCGAAATGGAAACTCCTCGGTCCCACCCTACGCGGGACGTGGTTCACACCCCCCTCTCCCCTTACGACGTTCACATTTCTCCTCGGGCGAGTTTAAGGGGTTCGACCCCGTTGTTTTGTTCCTCTCAGTGCAAACGCGAATTAATCGGACCTTCCTCAGTTTGATTGGTTGAGGTATCCGCCGTAAATCATGGCAGATTCATGATCCAAGTCTTTTGCTGGGTTCAAATGATTCAACGAATCTACTTTCTCAGAATCTGCATTCTCTGTCACACTGCTCGCGGGTTGTGCAACGCGGCCGACCTATGCAATCGCAGCACACAAGGGGAGGCTGGCAGCGCATTGTCGAGCAGTCCCTAGGTTCATCTGGTACCCACACCCATTGACACTTCCATTCCCATCCCTGTGGAATGACCGTCCCCAATGTCCCAGCTACCAAGCTGCCGTATTCAGATTGGTAGGTCTTGTTCGTTCTATACATGGAAGCCTCTGCATTAAAACCTGGCATCTTCATGACGAATACCTCCTTCTCAGCCTACCGCAATGATACCTACCGACTCCCACCACCACCTGGAGCAATTATTCCCGATACATCACCACCATGGCCCTGGGATGGGCCACGGACGCCAACATCGCTTCATACAGAATTCTTCAATGGTGGTGCCTGCGGGCAGCCGGATTCTCGGAGCTATGTAATTGATACAGTTCTCATAACAGGCCTTAAAGTTGCGATATCGAACCAGAGCCGGGTTCACCCCTCCAGCTCGGGAATTGGAATTCAGCGCTATGTACGGAGTGGATCCTTCGCGACTTCCGGTCAACGCATATTCGGCTGTATAGGCTGGGATTCCCGCCATATCGCTCCTCCTTTCATCTACAAGCTGCTCTCGTGGCCTTCTTATAGAGAAGAAGCTCTCGACTGATCGACCGTACGCCCACCTGCCCAGTTGAGAACTACCGTTCAAAGTACTGTGCGAGCGGCGAGACGAGAAACGGAAATTCTTCTGTCACGTCAATGCGGGTGAACCATTGTTCCTCTACCATGGCTCGGGTCCGCACCAGTGGCAGTTTTCTCCCGGGCTCGGGTTCACGAGGAACTCACAACAAGTCGTTCCGCCGCCACCGGAACCGCCACCCGGGCAACTCCGTCCCCAGCAGTAGTTACAGACCCCGCACGTTGGACACCATTCGCGGCCGGACGCAGTGCAATCCCAGCATTTGTCGCAGGCCCGTTCGCAACTGGCGCAACTAGGTAGCGCTGGCACTATTCCGCTCGTGATCTCCGCAAGAACCGAGGCCGAGGAATAGCGGACGCGGACCCTATAAAGAGACCCTTCTGCGTTAAATCCGGGCATGTGCATGATATGGTCCTCCTTGTGTGGTTATGTTAGCGATCATAGTAGGGCGACATCTTCGTGACCAAGTAGGGAAATTCCTCGGTCACATCCACCCGCACAAAGTACTTCTCGGTCACATCGGTCTGACGATGCCTAAAGGAAAAGATAACCTTGACAATCTTGCGGGTCCCACTCAGGGCCGACGGCTGGACATGGACCGCGCTAAGGGAACAATCCCGTCCATAACATTCGGTTGCCGTGGCATAGATAGCCGGATAGCGCATGGCAAGGTAATTCGACGCCCGGTGGTCGTCCGTCGCGCCGGCATTGTCCGTCATCTGCATAATCCGATCGAGGAGTTCGCCGGCTGTGGCCGTAAACTTCTCGGCCGCCATTTTCTCCGGTTTCGGGATCGACTTGATGAGGGCCTCACGGGTGAAGGAATAAATCTGATCAAACGCGACCAGTGGCACCATCAGGCCATTACACAGGTCGGGCGGGGCGATGGGGCCCTTCATTCCGACGACGACATCAAGGTCCAGGGGGCTCGGCGCTGGACGGATCGCTTCCACTAAGAGATCGAGGTCTGCAGGGTCTCGTGGCTTCAGGATATAGGTGTCAAGTCCCTGAACGGTCAACACCCAGCACAGGTGCCGGACAAGGTAGCGGTGCTCTTTGTGTGAGAGCACGGCATAAAAGGCCTCTTGATCGGTCTTCCCCTTTGTATCGGCACGGCCCGTCGCCTGGGCAAATTCCTTTTCCACAGAGGAACTAGGAAAACGCGCCTCGACCCGGCCGATGGCATAGATATATGACGGAGGCGCAGCCGCCATACCCCCTGCACAGGTCGGGCAGCTTCCAGGCATTGGTGAGGGTCTTGTGGGGCCACCGGGCGGTGGCACGCTCGGCGGTGCCGGTGCCATAGGTGGGAGCTCAGTTGCTGGGTTCACTGGTTCAGTCTCCATTATCGCTTCTCCTTTTTTGTTATGGGGGTGGCCAATTCACATCGGTCTATTTTGTATGGCGACCCGAGAACACCATCCAGCGATTCATTGCTGCAGCCCGAGCCTCACAGCCCCCACAAGGTTTGATGCCCATGGCATAGGTCACCCGCTTGACGACGTCCCCCAACCCCAGGTCTTCCTCCGCCATAAATCCGGGAAGGCGTACTCTGTGCGGCTGATGGCCCTTCGTCGCATCCTCGTCTGGCATAGTCCTCACCTCCTTGTTAGATTCATCCCATCCTATTCGCGAGTGCTTGATACGCGGCCCAGGCATTGAGCACCGGGGGAACCACGGTTGCTCGACGTCCGTGATGGGCTTGATGGATCGCCTGCTTTATGTCAGCGGCCGTGGCCGCCGGGAAGGTGGACCAGAGCAAGGCGATCGCTCCCGTCACAAACGGCGCCGCCGCACTAGTGCCACCAAAGGTCAGGGGTTGGCCCTCAGCTCCCAGGCTCGTGACGCTGTCCCCGGGCGCACTCACCCCTCTGTTCCCTATCGAACGCCCGAAGTTTGATTCCTGCATCGGTCGCCCTTCGAGGGTACAGGCTGCCACAGGGATGACCCAGGGGTGCCGCGTGATCGCCGTGCTGCCGACCGTGCCTTGATTGCCCGCTGCGGCCACGATCAGCACTCCACGTTTGGTGGCATGGTCCAAGGCGTCTTCTAAGTCGCGCTCCCCTTTAGTCGAAGGCTGGGCCAGTGCCAGGCTCAAGTTGATCACTCGTGCGCCGGCCTCCACACAGGCCAGGATCGCGCGCGCCAGTTCTTCAGGCTTCGCACTCGGCAACTGCGGATCGACCGCGACTGTCTCTGAAAAGATGGGACGGATCAGGAGCGTACAGTCCGGACAAATAGCCGGGGCGGCCGACCCGCGCTTGGCACACAAGATTCCGGCCACAAATGTCCCATGCACACAAGCCACGCTACTGGGTTGCGTGCAAGCGCCGCCGTTGTTTCCCGGGATTTCTCGAAGATGCGCAGCGGCAAGATCAGGGTGCGTCTTCGCGACCGGGCCATCAATGAGCCCGATCGTCACCTGGGGGCTCCCGCTGGTACGTTCCATAAGCGGGGCAAGCATCACCAACTCCAACGGCGTCATGGTGTTTCCTTTGTGACCGAAACAAGGCTCACGTCCAATTCCCTCTGCTACTCACACACTTGTGTCACTCACTCCCAGATTGGCATGTACAGCTTGACTGCCGAGCCTGGCCGGAGACCCTCATGCCATATCCCTACCCGCGACCCTTCAGGCCTGTACCGGGGGGAGTCTTCGGAAATTCCTCGCAGTCTCATCGCTTTCCACCTTCCTCAACACCACGACTTCCTATAACTTCGGTACCGACATGATATGGAAACCGATGTCAACCAAATGATAATGGAAGTCAGAAGTCCGTAGAACCTAGGGGTTAGCTCTAATTTCAGCCAAAACTTTACTAGAGGCACAGTCAGCGGGTGGTATGCTACGAACCTCTACCTATGTAGCATCGAAGAGAATGCGCGAAGTTGGGCTGGCCGATTGGGATGGCCCTCTGATCAGGCAATAGGTTATGAGGGGAAGATGATCAGGAGCCCTTCAACCTTCTTTCCGCGCGATACGAGAGAGGGGATTCAAAGAAACTTCTCAGGCTGATCGCTGGCAAAATCCTGAAGAGACTGTTCGGCTCGTGGGTTGCAATTACACATTTACTAAACGGGCGGGCGAAGATTGAGACTGGTAGATGTCCGCGAGTGCTTGCCATCGCCCCCCTGAATTTCTAGTCGTCTCCGGCTAAGATCGACCAGTTAGCACCTGCGAGGCACATCGCTCGTGCCAGTAAGTTGTCGCTTTCGCTGCGTGTCCCTCTCCGGCCCGCCGGTTCCGGCCTCTGCCTCAGGTTTCCTCGGTGACCTGTGCGGTGCCTCTCCTCCTTTCGTGAGATAATAATTTTGGAGGGCACACAAGGAGGAAACGAGATGGCGACCAACACTTTATCCAAACGACCGGCAACCACGCTGCGATGTGGGAACATCAAGGCCACGATCTGGCAGAACGTCAGTGAGAAGGGCCCGTTCTTCGCAACGACCTTCTCTCGCCCGTTCAAAGATCAGGCCGGCTTGGGTCGGAATACGCATAACGGCACCTCGTTCCGTCTCAACGACCTGGAGGCGCTGATGAATGTCGCCTTTGAGGCGAAGGAGTGGATCGCAGCTCGTGCCTTGAAGCGCTGAGGTGCTTCACAGGGAAGCCTTCGGCCCTCCGGGGGCTTCCTTATTTTCCATACGACTTCGAAGACCGAGTGGAATGAGTTCGCCGAGAATTGCAGGGAGTCTGAAACCGATTGTCCACTCTCAGGTAGTCACGAGCGCTTCTAGTCTGTTCATTCAACGGGCCTTCGATGTGCTAAATATGTGCTAAAACTCTGCAAAACAGACCGCACTCAGCAGAATCAATCGAATCAGTAGAAACCCATCAACGTCTTGATTTGCCTGATAAAACGGGGAAACCGTCACGATTTCAAGCCGTTGTTAGTATTGACCTTTTCGAACTTTTAAGGCGAGGGCCTTCATCCCCCTCCGTGTCGTTGAGATAGTTCTGGTCGCCAACGGCGATAGCCGACCGGCTCTAACCTGCGAGGCGCATCGCTCGCGCCAGTATCCTGTCACTCTCGCTGCGTGGTCCTCTCCGGTCCGCCGGTTCCGGCCTCTGCCTGCTGTTTCCTCTGTGAACTGTACGGTGCCTCTCCTCCTCCCGTGAGAGAGTCACCTTCACTTCACATAAGGAGGAACCAAGATGGCGACCAACAATTCATCCAAACGACCAGCAACCACGCTGCGATGTGGGAACATCAAGGCGACGATCTGGCAGAACGTCAGCGAGAAGGGCCCGTTCTTCGCGACGACCTTTTCGCGACCGTTCAAGGATCAGGCCGGCGCCTGGCATAACGGCACTTCGTTCGGCCTCAACGACCTCCAGGCACTCAGGTGTCTGGCGTTTGAAGCCAAGCTCCTCTTGATCTGCGGAGCAGTCACACAAAAGTTTGGAATCTGCTTCCGCCACGCTCTGTCGCTGGCTGGCCTAGTCAGTTGGGCGGAAGTTCCTATCAGCAGTTTGGATTTCCACAAGGCGGCCAGTGTTCACGATCGCATTGCGGATGCGTACAACGGGAACCAGCAGTTGAGTTGCCCCACTCATAGTGCCAGGCTTCGTACCTGAGCCTTCGTCCTCCCGAAGCCGTCACGGCTTCATCAAGCATCTGAAGAGCCGTCCTTTGTTCTGGAGAATGCCGCTCGGTGCCAGGCCCGGCCGCGGAGTCAAACCACGGGCGACCGTTCCGATCCAGGACCACCAGGTCACAGGCTTGCCCGGCACTATGAGGATTCGCACCAGGCCAGGTCAGTCCCTTATTTCTTGGGGGATTGAGGTGTCCTGAAAACTGCTCTTTCTTGCGAGGGTCATTGGGGTATTTGTTCAAGACATGAGTCCCCTTCAAGATCAAGTTGCATATCTTTTCTATCTCCTCAAGAGGGGGACGATAGCAGTTCACGACTCTTACACTGTAGCCGGCACTTCTCCAGGCTGGTGATTGGGCTATATGCTCATTCAATCGAGTTAATCCGGCAGCGGCATCCGCTCCTGCCCGTTCATTGGCCGGTACCTCTATGTAGTCAAGACTATGAATGGGATCGGTCGCAGCTTCTGGCACTAACCCTTCACCCGTCGTCGGTGCGGTTGGACAACTGGTCGCCCCATCGTTCCCACTTGCAGTTTCCTTCCATTTGTTCGTGCACAACGTGCAGTGCTTCGCGCAGAAGTCGATACAGTCGTGTTCACCATCACAGAACCGAACTCCAAACGCGTTTCTCCCCGGAGTCGGAGGCTCTTTGGGAGTATAAAACGGACCACTTTCCATTGATGGAGTACATTGTTGCCCCGCGACTACTGGTTCGGGAGACGAGGTATCAACCACCGTCATAAGGTCCTGCGCGTCACAGCGGATGAACCCTTGCTTCCCGCTGTATTGCACATTACAAAATGTCCCTGTTTGCCAGAGTGGCCCCGTGGCGCCCAGCACCGTAACCCGTGCGGGTGGCTGAAGGTAGTTGCGATTCGGCAGGACGAAAACGTCGCTTATCCCCGGCTGTACACGAAAGCCTAATGGCTCCACGAGCTGGACGTCAAATGGAAACTCTGGCGCTTGAGCAAATACAGGGATGGTGGCTGGGGCAAAAAGTCCGGTGATGAAAAGGACCGCCCTTAAGAAGGTAACGGGGATAGACATAAATCCACCTCGTACTTTTTGTGCTTGCGACCAGCGTACGTGCCGGCAGACCAAGGGATCCATTATTTCAAATGATCTCTAATAAACACTGCTGCGAGTCCAATGTAATAGTTGGTCCAATCCCGGTCGCTCCACTTTCGCCAGTCCTTTCCAAACTCCACATCGGGTGTCACAGTCATCCGACTCCAGAGGTCTTGCACGAATTGTTTCTGTTGCAGCTTGGTAAGATGACATCTGGCCATAGCCTTGTGCCCAATAACCATCGCCCTGTTGTGTGCATTGAGAAACTGGTTCTCATATCCAGAAAGCATGGGACTGACCATTATGGTGTACTTCCAGAACCGCTCCGCTGCGTAACTGAGCTTTCGACCGTCAGCTGCCAACACCACTCCTTTGCTGAAGCCGCTATTTACTTCTCTTTTTAAGATCACATTAGCCGCTTCGGCATGGGGTGCGCCTAAATTTGCGAAAAGTCCTAACTGCGCGATAACAGGAATAGCTACGACACCCTTCAAACCGAGAAATGGAAGAAGCTCTTTACCGAAAACGCCCAACCCCATATCGATTACCCCGATGACGTCAGTAACATAACCTATTTTCCTAATGAGGGGCGTCGAAGTGCTTGGATACTCTATCTTACAAATATCCTTGAGGGGGGTTCCACTTGTCGGAATCTCATCGGAGTCTGGATTCGATCGTATGTACTCATCCACGGTAGGGCTCGTTTCATCTGGTTCCACTACAGCACCTTGTTGTGGAGGGGAGACGAATGATTCTTTTGGCTGTGTGGCCTCTTGAGCTGAAGAAGCGGTTCTAAACAAGAGCGTCAACAACACAGCTAGCCAAAAAGCGTGAAGACCTACACGCATAGAGGACCTCCTGTGGATTAGATACTCCATCAACAGCCTACGAGCTGCCTTGTTGAACCGTGATCGAGGGACCCTTATCCTCCCATAACAAGCTTGGCCGCCCGGCCTTGTGGTTCACTAGCAGCCACTCAATCTTCAAAACCAGAGGTTAATACCAAGAACGATTCGGGTTCACAGGCTGGGCCGATCCACCACGGCGAAGCGCTTATTTGGGTCAATCCTCATCTCTGCAGCATGTCCTCCTTCAAATCAGAGTTATGCGAGAAAGGCGGACTAAACCAGAACAGCATAGTGAATCATGGATATTCATTTTTCCATTCCTCAGATGATCGAGGTCTTAACACAGCGGTTGGCGATCCGAGAAGCCTACTTATTCAGAGATCCATTACGTATCGTTACTTTAGCTACTAGCACGTAATCCTTGGTTGCGTCAATTTCTAATTTAGGTGCCATTTATGGGCTCTGGGCCCCCATGCCAAGTTTTCGAAAGATCGAATCGACTTTTGGCTGAACCACACTATTCTGTTATTCGCCATTGTTATGCTACAGGTCTGTGAAGGAGACGCATGATCGGAAGGTACGTATTAATCGCATCCTTTAAGTGGTCTTGCCAAGGACTATTCCAGCTCTGAAAAGTCTTAAATATTTCTGTTGACTTTCAGAGCACTAAGGAGTATTTAAGCGCGCCAATTGAACCTGAGTATTTTGGCGTATGTACACGGATGTATAAGGCCATACGGATTTATACTCCTGGTAGGTGCGGTGATCGGCTAGTGATTTACGAGTGCATAATAAGAATGCTGTTGTAACCTGCATCTGTACAACGTGGGAGGACAACGATGCGAATATTTGGTTCGTTTGCCGTTGTAGTAGTAGCCCTCGGCGTCGTGTCTTTTTCTGCAACGAGTCATGCCCAGGTGGCCAGCGGTGTCCCAGGAGACCAGATTGATGACATTCCTGTGACAATAGGTGGAGTAAAAGAACTTTTTACGGCGGTGCGAGATGCTGGAGATGCGAACCAGTGGTACTACATTCCTGATAAACCACGAGTATCTGAATCCCAAGGGGCCGATGGAAAAGCAGAGCCTGATTTCACGCTGGTACGGTACCAAATGCGGGATCCTCAGGATCCCACGAAGGAGGTTGCCGGAGGTGTCCTTGTGTTCAGTGCTCGCTTAGCAGTCCCTGCGGACGCCCATACGCAAATCGTCGATGCCATTGCCAAAAAGACTAACAACAAAACATTTCGCCTGGGTCCCATGCCAATCAAAAGCAGCCGAGTTCATATGTATGCACCCGATGGGAAATTCGTGACATCGGCGGCTCAAGGTGAAGGAGTTGGGCCAGCCTATTCCGCTCAAAAGATGACGTTCTCAGTGAATCTGACGCAGGTCGGGACGCAGGTGCTTGACGCCATGTCAGATTCGGCTGGAATCCCCCTGTATGTCGATATGACATATCGCAGATTGACTCCCAAGATGGGATTTAAGATCAAAGTGAACTGGGAATCACTTCAAAAGCACTACAGTAATGACAAGCAGTTCAGAGCACAAGCCTCGTATTATGGTCTCTTCGGAGGAAGTGCCGATGTTAAGGCGTCAACTATTCGAGATACACTCGAAAAAGGGGGGCATATCAAAGTGGAGTCTGTCACCGGCGAGCAGTTCAAGCCGGAAGATGTCGAGAGAGTTATGCAGTCGTTTATATCGCGTATCAACCAAACAATTTTGGAAATGAATAAGCCTCCAGAGAAGATTGAGGCTGCCAAGTCGGGGCTTGCTGACGCGAAAGGGACTTTCGTCTCAGCACAATTCGGATATGCAGTTAAGAAACAGTTGAACGTCAGCCGCTTAAACGAAACCATCGATTACACGACTCGTGCCATAGAGGAAGCACAGACAGTGGCGTCCGGTCTGATCGGCATTGGGAGTTACGCAAAGGAAATCAAAGAACGTCATATTGTAAACATCAAACCAGGGCAATTTTCGACGGCCTACTTTGCACTTCCTGCGGTCGGAGACGATCTCGGGATCAACCAGATCAGTCTCGAGGTGAACTGCCGGCTAGATGATCAGAAAAAACTCCCGGCCACCGCGATTTGGACAAAAGAACGCGGAGCCTGGCACTGGAAAGGTGTTCCGGCTCAGTTTATATGGTTTCCCCTGCAATCGATTACTGGCGACGACCCAGAGAAGATCAAGAAACTCAAGTTCGAATCCGTATATACCATTGTTACCGGTGGGCAATCATTTGTTCGCCGTCACACGCATGAAGGGTTCAATGGCGACATTGCCTTGATACCCGCAGTAGCCGTGGCAAACGCGATCACAATGGATACGAGTCGACTGCCTTGGGCGGTCTTCGATCAACAGCAGGGTAAGATTGAAGAGGTCGACATCGTACTCAAAGCCGGCGATCGTACTTTTTCCCAGAAAATTGCCCCTATTCGAGTCGATGGCAAGTGGGTGGATGCCCCGATCAAGAAACTCCTTGTGGAACGGGGAGCGACCGTAATCCCCACTGTTCAATTTCGTTTGACAAGTGGGGAAAAACGGCCGTGGAAGGACAACGGCAACCCAATCTCGGCAGGGGAAGAGGGAAATTACGATCTCCGCTTCTTTCCATCCGACGTTCCGTAGTGAAATAGGCAATAGTAGCCACGGGAGGATGCGTGAGCATCCAAAAGGTTGCACTCCATGTGCTTCAATATTTAATCTTCCTTTGCGTGACACTGCCTCCGATTATTGGCTGGAATATGGGGGCTGGGCGAGTCGTCTACGCTCAGGACATTCGTGTCCCCGCGCGACCAGTCCCACCACCGACGACCGTACGCCCGGTGCAACCACGGACGAATGTTCGTCCTGTTCCACCACCGGTTGCCGCAACTGACTCTCGCACATCGCGTCCAGTCCCACCGAAATTGCGGGGGGTGGAAGCCCATATCAAGCGACAACGGATAGACATAAGCCCAGAAGTACTCAAGGAGTTCCGGGCGATACCGCAGGTCACCTCACCCCCGAGAGTCAAAGGTGAGTTCTTTGTGATTGATCTGTTTAAACAGAAGAACCTCCCTTCCAAAATCCAGTACCCAGATTCACAAACACGTGGCCGGACCGCATTGGTCGTAGCCGATACGCTCGAATTGGATAAGGGTACCTCTGCGTTTAAAGAAAACGGGATTGAAAATTTGCTGATTGTGGCCGACACGGTCCGAGTGAAGGACAAGGTTACGCTGGACCTTCGGTCTCCTGATAAACAGAAAGCCGGAAACTTGACCATTATTGCTAGAAATTATGTAACTGAAGAGAACGGGCTCATCACCGTCCTGAACCACGGGTTGAATAAGAATGCTTCACCAGGGCAGCTTTTTCTTGTTGTTGATAAACCACGTCTGAGGTCTAAGGTTGGCAAGCAAGGAACAGGGACCCTTTATCCTCCGTATGCTATCGAAATTCAGGATTTTTTCCACGTTGAGAATGGACGAAAGACAAGCGCTGCTCATGTCTTTCCCCTGTGGAAAGGGGAAGGCATCAATCCAGAGGTTACCGACGGTAATTTTATTATTGGGTATTGGGCAGCCCACTTTCTTTCGGTGATTGGCAGAGAAGTGACTAATATCATACCTCTCAATGAAGGAGCGACGGCTGAATTTTCTCCTGCAGCTCAGGAGGATCTCATTGGTTGGGTGAAGAAAGGCCAGGCGATTATTCCACTTACCAATCAGCTGTCACCCAATGAGTATGATGAGTTCAAGGTGAGGGATTCCAAAAAATTGGTCGATACTGCGTCTGCATTGTTGACTCTTTGGACGGAGGAAATCCACCTTCCCAGTAACCAAACTGTGGAAGCAGTCTATGATGGGAAAGCGAAACGGGTCTTTCTGGCACCAACGGACGCATTGATGCGAGTCGTGAAGCATGACGGCAGGTCCTGGCTCGGCTATCTCGACAGAGATCCACAGGATCCAACACAGGCCCTCCTTTCCTTCGAGATACGATTTAGTGTCTCACCCGATATTGAGAAAGAGGTCAAGGAGATGCTGCGTGGAGGGCCAAACGGACTTGAGTATGGAGGCCTATTTGTTGACTATGATGCAACGCCCAATGATTTTACTATGGATTTGCCTCAAGTCAAAAGTCAGACTATTACGGTATCAGGCGGTTCCTCTCTTTCGGTGACGCTACGAGTAGCGCATGAGGCAGCATTGATGCCATTGACCAGTCTGGCCAGCCCTACGGGTGTCAACCTCCGCATGGCCTGGACTGCTCGAAGCAACCAGAAAATTAAGGGAGACTGGACCATACCAATTTCTCTTGCTCGGCGAGATTCATCCGATGGTCTCAAACTCTCAGGGCAGGGCATTCAGAATGATGAGAGACAGAAAGTAACCATTGAGTATATTGAGTTGCCAGGGCCTAAATTTTTTCCGTTAGAGCCTCCCGTGCGTCTTGAGTCAGGGGAAAAAAGTTTGCCTCTCTCGTTTCCTCCTGACACAGATGTTAGTAAGGGCAGAATCCCACCAGACGCGGTGATTTACGATATGGATAAAGATCCGCTCAGTGCGTTCTTCTCAAGAGATGCGGCTATCTATGATACAGTGGAGGTTACGAATTTACTTGGTTCCCATCCTCAATTGGGACCCCTCCAATACGTTGAAATCACTCTGACCTATTCATACGACCCGAGTGAGGGCCTTGCTCCCGCAGTCAAAGGTCCGTTCAGGCTTTCTGGGAAAGGCACGCTGGGCTCCCAATATAAAGAAACATTTCGCAGAAGGCAGAAGGGGGATCGAGACGTTAAGGTTGATGGAGTGGCGGTCTATGAAAGTGGAAGTCAGCAGAAGTTACAGGCTAGGACATTCCGCAGCTTAGCAGCCGCGATTGAACAGGACATGCTTGCAATGCAGTAACAAGACGCTGTTTCCAAAAAGAACGACATGATGTGCCATTTAATTGTCTCGACATGAAACCCAGACATGAGATTAGCCTTTCAAAGGTGAGATCAAGAGGGCACTTCATTTCTCCCGACACTCATCTAGCTGGTGGAGCGAGCAGTGAGGCTGTCGGCTTTCCCATCGCCTTCTCTCAGTCGTACCCGGTCATCTGATGTTGTAGTGTCGGCACGACGCTGAGCTAGTTTGTCACTCGTTAGGAATAAGAAACGGCAATGGTGCCATTGATTGATCCACTTCTGCGGATAATTTTGAATGAGGGCGAATAGTTTCTCGTCAATACCCCAGAAATTATTCTACAGGGACTAGCGGCTAGTCTAAGGGCGAGGACTGTTCGAGGAGGATCCATCTAGCGTTGAAGATGCAATCGCTGGCAGCTCATCCAGTTGTTGAAGAGAGCCAGAGGAAAACATAGAGCCACGCCACTTAGGTATAGGCCTTAACCGCCAGAAAGAATATCCCATGAAAATCAAGCGTGATTTTTCGAACAAGGTGATGCTACTTACCTTTCTTTTCCTGTTCATCCCAGGGGCATATGCGAGTGCAGATGCCCAGAAGACCAAGCAGCCGAAAGAGATGCCCGACGCTCCTAAAATTATTTCTTTTACCGTGTCGCCACAGCGCATTGATCCAGGGGCAACAGGGACACTTCAATGGAGCACAGCCAACACAGACAATGTTGTTATTAGTGAGAGGAACCAGAAGAAGCTTCTTCTTGTGCAGAACGCACCTGAGACTTCCGGGTCGTTGCAGATCAGCCCTACTCAAACGGCTACCTACAGGATATTGGCGCGAAAAGGAAGCAGGAGCGTGTCGCGAGACGTAACAATCCAAGTGACGAAACAATCTGCGCCCACAGCAACCTGTTCCATAACTGGTCAGATCTCGGGGAAGCTGGACTGGGATCTCACGGACCTCAGAGGTGAACCACTTCGGCTTAAGGTAACAGAAATCTACATGGAAATTCCCGGGGAGACAACTAACTGGATCAGAGCCAGGCTGCAGGGAAGAACGTATGAATTCAAAAATGTTCCTGCCGGAAAAACATACAGAATTTTTCCTAACACGACTCGTAAAGAGCCTTATGAAAGGGTCGTGGTATGTGAACCGAACCAGACGCACACAGGAATGGACTTTGAAATTACGGGACCACCAATGCATGATTAATCAGTCTATAAGTAACGACTTTGGCAAAGAGGTAAGGAGCTCCGGAATTCTGACAGTATTCTAGGTGGAAGCCTGAAGCCTGAATAGCGGGGTCATGAGTACCGGGTTCAGATTTGAATTATGGATAGAGGTGCACTCCGCTTCAGCTAATCGCTCAGACGGTTCAATAAGGATCTGATCTAGTCCTCATCAATCTGCACATTTGGTTACTTTCCACCACTAAGTAGCCTCGGCACGAATTCGATGCCATCCCTAACATAAGCCCAATTTGGGATCGCGTTCTGTAATCCGAAACACCCTTCAAGTCCTGCAATCCTGTTCGCGGTCTCATGCATAGTTTCCAAAGATGGGGGAAGACTCAAATTGTCCGGAACTCATTCCAGACGATATCATCTCATCTGTCATCACGATGTGTTTGTATGTGTCTGATCGCCACCGACAGCAGCCGACCGGCTACCACCTGCGAGGCGCATCGTTCGCGCCAGTAGTTCTGTCACTCTCGCTGCTTACCCTCTCGGCCCGCCGGTTCCGGCCTCTGCCTCCTGTTTCCTCTGTGAACTGGGCGGTGCCTCTCCTCCTCCCGTGAGAGAGTCACCTACACTTCACATAAGGAGGAACCATCATGGCGACCAACCAAAAATCCAAACGACCAGCGACGACGCTACGATGTGGCAACATCAAGGCGACGATCTGGCAGAACGTCAGCGAGAACGGACCGTTCTTCGCAACGACCTTCTCACGCCCATTCAAGGATCAATCCGGTGCCTGGCACAACGGCACCTCGTTCGGTCTCAATGACCTCGAGGCACTGATGAATGTCGCCTTCGAGGCGAAGGAGTGGATGACCGCTCACACACTGAAGCGCTGAGCCGCTTCAGAGGGAAGCCTCCGGCCCTCCGGGGGCTTCCCTATTTTGCATACGCGTTCGAAGACGGAGTGGAATGAGTTTGGGGAAAATTCCAGGGGGTCCGTAACGGATTATCCACGCTCAAGTACTCACGAGCGCTTTTCATCTGTTCATTCAACGGCCCTGCGATGTGCTAGATCTGTGCTTTAAATCATTCAAAAGGACTGAACCTAATAGAATTAACTCAACTAATGGGAACATGTTAAGTCACTGTATTTTGAGCAAAAAGCGGTTGACCAGACAAAGATCAGGGTTTTATAAGTACTATCAATTTCAGCCTTCGAACCCGTAGGTCGCAGGTTCAATTCCTGCCGGGCGCACCATTGTTTCAAGGGCTTGTGAGTAAAATTGTTTGGGGTTCGGCATTCAAGGTATACCCACGATTATACAAACGGGATTGGCCGGAATAACGGCTCATCACCCTCCTGGTTCTATCCGCTCCGTAAGCCACAAGCAAAATCTTCCCAAAAGACAAAAATGAAGTTGAGAGACTTCATGGACTTGGAGTAAAGTCCAATTAGCACTAGCCGTGGAGGCATTTGGCCCCAGGTTGAACAAGGGAAGAGGTTCCGGGCAGTTCAAACTCTCAGGTCGCTGGTTCAATTCCTGCCGGGCCAACAATAAAGACAGTGGGCCTTTTCCACGTGCTTACGGCAACTTAGGTCAAGCTAGTGCGGCTAAGGTCGTGCTAAAGCTGGGTATTGTGGCTATGAAGAGTGATCTAGGCTACGAGCCGAACCTAAAAGAGGTTATCCCGTGCGGTGGTTGTGCCGATATACAAAGCGAGTAACGTTTGGAGATGTATACTTTGAAGGGCTGAGGCGATCTGTGTGGACCAGACAATGTCCCTGTTGCGGTCGAGCACTTCAGAAAGCTGATCCTTTGAGCCCTTGGGTGTGTGAATGCGGATGGCGCAGTTAACCAATCGAGCAAGAGGAGGGTGTTACCATGATCCCCGTTTTGCACGACGTACGAGCCGCATTTTACCTAGCTATCGCGGTCGCGATGGTAGTGTTGATCTGTGTACTAGCTAGTCTAGGAGCCGTGCTCCGACCAGTTCGCTGGGCTGATAGACAAGGATATCGATAAGTAAGAGAGGGTGACAGTCAATTTCTTCTTGTGCCGTGATCGATGGCCTTGTGGTTCTTCCTCTGTACCCGGTGCGTATCCTGATACTCCCATAGCGAATACAAGATTCCTTCCCGCTTTTTCTCTCTCGGTCATCACGCGAAATAGCCAAAAGTATTAGGACTCCTTCCATTTATGCAGTAACATGCTGTTGCAAATGCCATTTTCACTGTAAGTGCTATATTTGTTTGGACAGAAAATGGCGGGTACCGGTAGAGACTTCACCACGCTACCTCATGGGAACATCACACAACCTGGCGAAACGCCACGATGGAGGGGAAAGGTCATGAACCGAGCGACAGCGAAATCAGTAGTCGTGATCGCAGTAGCAGCAGTCGTGTTGTCGACCCAAGGGTGTGGAAAGAAATGGGTGCAGTCTGACAATGAAAGCGTATCGGGGAGCACGAGCTCGAAGAAGCTGCCAGATATCTCAAGCGGCAGTTCAAGCGGAGATCTGAGTGGGTTTTCTCGGAATCCAGCTGAGGAACGTCTTGGACAGGAACGATATTCTACGGCTCTGAATCCATCAGGGACGACCTCTCGACAGCGCGCCGAATTGACGAAGGAAGAGAAAGCGGCGGTGGAGGCGGGCTTGCAGGACGTCTTCTTCGGCTTTGACCAATGGACCCTGTCTGATGAAGGAATGGAAGCTCTCAACCATGACGCCGCCCACTTAAAGAATCATTCAGGAGCGGTGCTGAAGATTGAGGGCCATTGCGATGAACGAGGGACTAGTGACTACAATATGGTGTTGGGCGATAAACGTGCAAAGGCCGCTCGAAATTATCTTACGGCAGCTGGGGTAAGTCCCAAACAGATCACGATCGTATCGTATGGCAAAGAACGTCCATTCTGCTTTGATCAGGATGAATCTTGTTATCAGCAAAATCGTCGGGCCCATATGCTCCTCTCGACGCGATAGTGAGGGCAACTCGATCACCTAAAGTCGTGGGCTGGTGAGAGAACTTAGGTAGGAGGTGCCTTTGAAAAAATTGACTTCTCTCTTTAAGGCGGAGATTGCCGGGCCCATTCCGGCCAAGCCTCGACCGGATGAGCGACGAGTTCAACCGAGGTTCACCACGCAGTTTCGTAGTACCTTTTCAGGCAACAAGCAGGAGGGGCAAGGCCGGACTCTGGATATCTCTGCCGGCGGATGTAAGATCGAAAGTGATATGAAGGTCGAGCCTGGTTCAAAGTTTGAGTGCCGACTTCATGTGCCTGGACTGGATTGGCCGCTGCGCATCGACGAAGCCACAGTGCGCTGGGTGGATGCTAACGGTTTTGGAATCGCCTTTTCGCGTATTGCTCCAGAAGAGTTTGCGAAGCTCAAAACGGTTCTCTCCGATCTTGAGGGTGAAGGCTAACTCTCCCTCCGTCTTGATCCTCTTCAAGTCCTCCTTCCCATCATGACCGTTCGGCTTATGGATTCTTGATTCTGGACGAACGCTCTCCGTCCGTCTCACTATCGATATCTTGAACCGATATTGGATCAAACACGGTTGACACGGCCACCACAACTGTCACAAAGTACAAACTGGGTGCTAGCGGAAGCATAGATAGATAAAGAGACTACAGAGAAAGGAGTCAGGGGGTGGAACAGAGGTACGCGATCACTGTGAAGTTCTTGGTCGATGCTGATTCTGCAGAGGATGCAGAAGAGATGGTGGAGACGGCCTGTGAGAAGGCATCAGCGTCATTCCCGGAGATGAGCTACGAAGGAATTGAAGACATCGAGGAGGAAGAAGAAGATTAGCCGGCTTCGCCCACTGAAGCGACATTTCCGTTCATTCGACACGCCGCACCATGGGAGAGCACTCACCAACAACAGCATCTGAGAAAGAAGTTGCCATTCTCGCCGGTGGCTGCTTCTGGTGCCTTGAAGCGGTTTATGATCAAGTCATTGGCGTGGAATCCGTTGAGTCCGGTTATATCGGGGGCACTTTGGAAAACCCCACGTACGATGCGGTATGCGGAGGCCAGACCGAGCATGCCGAGGCAGTCCGAATTACGTTTGATCCACGGGTGATTTCATTCCAAGCGCTCCTCGAAATCTTTTTCGCCATTCACGATCCCACCACTCTGAATCGTCAGGGAAACGACAGGGGAACTCAATATCGCTCCGCGATCTTCTACGGTAGCCAGGCCCAGCGCCAGACAGCCGAGGCGATGATCAAGAGGCTCACCGACGAGAAACTGTACAATGCATCTATCGTCACGCAAGTCGCCCCGGCTTCGAGGTGGTACGAGGCGGAGTCCTATCATCAGGAGTACTTTGCACGGAATCCGCTACAAGGCTATTGCCAGGTCGTTGTCAGTCCGAAGGTTGCGAAATTCAGAAAACAATTTGCCGCGCGACTGAAGGCGTAGTACTTTCCCGAGTCATGGGCCGAACCATCGAATCAGTAGACTCTGTATCCCACTGAACAGGCCGGGCTTTTGGAATACCTGAAAGGGTTTTACTACGACCTCGATGAGAGCTGGACAAAACGGCCACTCATTTGATGGATTCCCCTGGACTTGGGCGATAAACGAGTCGTTCGCCTCAGCCTCTGAGAGGTGAACGATCATCAGGGGACTGTCTGGATCCAATACGCAGGTCTCATCATTCCGGCCTATTGTGGCATCAGCGAGCTTACTGATTCGTACCTGCTGCTCCCCGTTTGAAAATACTGTATCCCCCTCGCGCAGTGGTCCGGTCGGCGCGAGTGAGTACAACACGAGAGGGGCGATCAAGATAATGGCTGCAGCGATACCGATCGACCATAGCGGAGGCTCGGATTGGTTCTGGTCCAGAATAGGAAAGGCCTCTTAGTGCGGTTCGTGAACTGTGTCTGGTGTGTTCGACGTCAGTTGCTTAAAGAGCACGGCGATCTCACGCCGCTTCGCGCGGAACGGATTTTTTAATACCCCTTGCTCAGAGGCGACCAACGCAGTTTCCGGATGGAACGTCAGCGAAGCTTCTTGAGGAACCAGCGGCTGTAAGGGATTGGATCGACCATCAAGGGATTGCATGGTTTCGGCATCCGGCGGGTAGCGAGTGGGCGAACGATAGTTGCCGAGTATGAAATGAAACTTGTCGTCCTCGACAAAGATTCCGCCAGATGTCACCTGATCGTTCGGTGGTGGCTGTTGAGTGATCCAATAAAACGTGACGATTTCTTCGGGCTTGGCAGAGCTCAACCCCTTGACCAGGAGAGGAGCGAGGAGGTCGATTTCCGCTGCGGTGAATGCGGGGTGCCGTGGAGGTTCGTTCCTCTGGCCAGGAAGGGGTAAGGACGGTAGGACGCGGCTGGGTTCCTCGATGATCATACCGGATAAAACGGTGGCCATCTCTTGAGTGGTCATGGTGGCAGGGTGAGAATGGCCACTGCCAATAGTCTGGTCCACGGCCAATCGGACGATCAGTGATTGATCCTCGTAAATAGGTTCGGTGAGAACCGGTCGACCCTGACAGGCGGTAAAACCGAACAAGAGCACAATCCCCAAAAAAACGACCAATCCAGAATTCTTCATCTTTATGACCTTTAGTTTGTCGTGTGCCCAGCACCTTACCTCTCTCAAATGATAAGAGTAAAGTTCCTCTGCTATCCAACACAACCTCTTCTTCTCTCGCAACTGCCCCCCCTTGATTTAACAATTCAGTAACAACTCCGTAGCACCACCTTAACGTAAGTTCTCTATATCTCGCCTCGGTTGGGTGACATGACTAACTAGAGGGAGGTATTAGATGAGGCGACTGTGGTTGGCGATGATTATGGGTCTAGTCGGGTTTGGACTGGTCTTGGGCGTCACTGGCGCGCAAGCCGCGCACGACCTGGCAGACATTCTGTATGAAAAAGGACAGATTACGAAGGAAGAGTGGCTTAGGGCCAAAGCTGACTCAGAAAAAGCCGAAGAGGAGCAACGTAAGGCTAGGGACGCGGAATTCCCGATCTCCGTACGGTACAAAGATGGGTTCGATATCCAAACCCGCGACGGCAAGTTTGAGATGCTGATACAAAACCGATTGCAGTTTCGCTATTCTTATCCCCAGGAGAGCGATACGTTCTCGAACGCTCTTCCTTCTATTTTCAATGACCAAGACACCAGCTCGTTCCGCGTCCGCCGCGCTCGCATCAAGGTCGGCGGGCATGGCTTCGTGCCCTGGCTCAAGTACTATGTCGAATATGACTGGGTGAGCAATACCATGCTCGACTACCGATTGGATGTCGCCAAGTTCAAATGGGGCACGCTCCGCGTGGGCCAATGGAAGATCGACTACAACCGAGAGCGGGTGGATTCGTCAGGGAACCAACAGTTCGTCGAGCGATCGATCGTGAATGCGCCGTTCACCTTGGATCGGCAAATCGGAGCAAGGTTGGGCGGGCATCTCTTTGAGAAGACCTATGCCTACTTGGTGTACAACATCGGTGTCTTTAGCGGTACTGGCATCAACCAAAGGTTCAATGACGATAAGAACATGCTCTACTTGGGGAGAATTCAGTGGAACTTCTTGGGGCGCGATGTGCCGTTCACACAGTCTGACCCGGAATACACGCCGCTGCCGATCGGCAGCATCGCATTTGCCGGCGCCCACAACAGAACCGACCGGATTGTCTTCCCTCAGGAGAACCGAGTTGTTGGCGCTTTCCCAACCGTTTTGGATGGTCAATTCGAAGTCAATCAAGGGGTCCAAGAGTTTGCCTTCAAGTGGAACGGGCTCTCCATCCAAGAGGAGTTTCACGTGAAGAAGGTAATCAATCGAGCTAATTCGTCGAGTGGGACCAGTTACGGGGCCTATGCGCAAGTCGGATATTTCCCCCATGCGCTGATCGATATTATACCGAAACCGCTCGAATTTGCCTATCGGTACGCCTACGTCGATCCGGGAGATGGTCCCCTAGGAACGCTTCTGGGCAACCAAACGCGTAGAGAGCATACATTCGGAGTCAACTGGTTCTTTGCCGGGCATCGCAATAAGCTCTCGCTTGATTACTCTCACCTATCGCGCGATGGTGGATTCACTCCGGTTGATCGAGTCCGGCTGCAGTGGGACGTGTCATTTTAAAGGGCATGGCGATGATTCAATACAGCGAGAACTATTGGCAGGTGATATGAAGTTAACACATCTGTAACATGATCGTAACATCGGACGAACAACACCATGATAGGTATGAGTCGTTCAAAGGAAGGGACCGGATATGACAAATCGTACGAACGTGCCTTTAAAACGGTTAGGCGTGGCATTCTCAATCTTGTTCGGCATCGCCGGTTTCCTCATGCCGACACAAGTGATGGCTAACGAGGTTGCCCAGCTAGACCCTACACTGAAGGGATATATTAAGGTAACCGGTGTTTCAGGGAACCTCAATAGTATCGGATCCGACACGCTCAACAACCTCATGACGCTCTGGGCCGAGGGCTTTCGCAAGCAATACCCTGGTGTAAAAATTCAAATTGAAGGGAAGGGGTCCAGCACGGCTCCACCGGCCCTCATCGAGGGAACTGCGCAACTGGGGCCAATGTCCCGACCGATGAAATCCACAGAAGTCGATTCATTTGAGCGCAGGTACAAATACAAACCGACAGCTTTCCCAGTCGCCATCGACGCGTTAGCGATCTATGTACATAGGGATAATCCCATTCCAGGGATGACCATGGCCCAGGTCGATGCCGTCTTCTCAAAGAGTCGCCGATGGGGTGCCTCGCAAAATATCGAACGCTGGGGCCAGGTAGGCCTGACGGATGATTTGGCTGGTTCTCCAATCAGTCTGTATGGCCGCAACTCCGCCTCAGGGACCTACGGATTCTTCAAAGAACATGCTCTGAAAAACGGCGACTACAAAGACGAAGTCAAAGAGCAGCCGGGATCGGCTTCCGTGGTGCAGGGAGTAACGGAAGATCCCTCAGGGATTGGGTACAGTGGCATCGGCTATTTGACATCCGGTATACGTGCGCTCCCTTTAGCTGAAAAGGAAGGTGGATCCTTCGCAGCTCCGACGCAAGAAAACGCGATGAACGGCTCTTATCCGCTCTGGCGTCATCTGTTGCTCTATGTTAACAAGGCGCCGAACAAGCCACTCGATCCGCTCGTCAAGGAATTCATCAAGTTTATTTACAGCAAAGAGGGGCAAGCGATTGTCATCAAGGACGGGTTTTTCCCCCTTTCACAGACTTTGATGGAAAAGGAATTGGCGAAGGTAGAGTAAGTGTAAAGCTGCCTGTTCGCAGTGGATCGACTGCCACGGGCGTTATGACTGCTCACGACCTGGTCGGAAGTGTGGAGCCGAGGGGTTGCAACGGGCATCGAAAAGCAAAGTATGAACGTACCGCCCCTTACTCCGGTACCGGTGCTTCAAGGAGAGCCCTCCCCGGGCCGGGGTTCAATTCCGACCCCGGCCCTTGTGGGTGGGCTATTCAGCAGACGCCAAATCAGATCCATTACCGATGGGTTCACCCGCCTCGTCATCAAGACGGGTGGAATCAGCATTATCCTTTGCATTCTGGGGATGTGTGTCTTTCTCGTCAAGGAAGTCATCCCACTCTTTCTCCCACCCCAAGCGACGCCGGTTGAATCGATCACACTGTCTCCACTCGAACGTCCGGCAACGCCAGCCTTGGCCGGCATCGACGAGCATCAAGAACTGGCCTATGTATTACGTGGGGACCTATTGGATTTTGTCTTCTTAGCGGAAGAAACATCGGCCATATCAAGAATTCCTCAGCAGGGCTTGTTGCCGGGTGGGTCTGTCACCGCCTTGGCACGGGCGTTTGGGAAAGGGCACTCGCTCGCCATGGGTACGGATGACGGGCGTGTCATCCCGGTAGCGATTGATTTTGTTCAGGACTTTCAAGGGGATGAACGTTCGATTACCCCATCTGTCACGGTAGGAACTCCGATTCTTGCCGCACCATCTCCGCAAGCGATCTCAAGACTAGCCTATCAAAGCACGGACTCTGAAGTTCGGTATGCCGCTCTGCTCCGGGACCAGCATCTGTGGCTGAACACGGTGCGTACCGTCTCTCGGCCGGATGGAACCGTCTCCGCTTCGACCGCACAGGTTGATCTGACGCCAGACATCTCCGGTCGGGTGACGGCCGTCGCGCTGGCGAGTCGTGCGGAGCTGCTCGCTGTGGGTACGGAAGAGGGCCAGGTGTACCATTTCGATCTCCGGGACGAGACGAAGCCTGTTCTTACTGAGACAACCCAGTCGTCTGAACGAGGCCAAGCTATTACGGCACTGGCATATCTCATGGGTGACCGGAGTCTCGTCGTCGGTGATGCGGCCGGGCAGGTGGTCGTGTGGATGCCGGTACGGGAACATGCTGCAACCAATGTGACCCATATGACGCCCATTCATCGCTTGGCTTCCCATCAGAATGCAGTGACAGACATCACGATTTCACAGCGCGACAAGGGATTTATTACCACGGATAGCACTGGAGAAATCAGGCTGCACCATTCGACGTCCGAACAGACCCTCCTCACGCTCACTCCGCAACAAGGCGCATTCCGCAACACCTATTTTTCGCCGAAGGCGGACGGCCTGGTCAGCGTGACAGAACATGATCGGCTGATCCGGTACCACATCGCGAATCCCTATCCGGAAATTACCTTGGCGACCTTGTTTTTCCCAGTCATGTACGAGGGCTATGAGCGACCGGAATTAGTATGGCAGTCTTCGAGCGGCTCGGACGACTTTGAAGCCAAGTTTAGTTTGACCCCACTCATCTTCGGGACGATTAAGGGTACCGTGTATGCCGTGCTCCTCGCGGTCCCACTGGCGGTATTGGCCGCGATCTACACCTCTATGTTCATGCATCCTGATTATCGGGCCAAGATCAAGCCGACGATCGAAATCATGGCCGCGCTCCCCACCGTGGTCCTTGGATTTTTGGCCGGACTCTGGTTTGCACCGGTTCTGGAGCGGAACTTCCCCGCAATGACGGGGATGGTGCTGGTGACTCCATTTGCCATTGCCCTTTCCGCCGGACTCTTTCTTGTATTGCCTGCCTCGCTCCGGCATCGCATCCGGCCTGGCGTGGAGGCGTTACTCATGATGCCGGTCATCATTGCCGTTGTCTGGGGCTGTCTGGAGACGAATGCCTGGTGGGATGCGCTCTTGTTTGACGGTCACTATAAATCGTGGTTGGAAAAGACTCTTGGCCTCAATTATGACCAGCGGAACGCCATCGTCGTCGGTGTGGCCATGGGGTTCGCCATTATTCCCATTATTTATAGTATCTCTGAAGAGGCGTTGACGAATGTTCCCAAGAATCTCATCGCAGGGTCCCTGGCGTTGGGCGCCACACGCTGGCAGACGCTATTGTATCTCGTCCTTATCTCAGCCAGCCCAGGTATCTTCTCGGCGTTGATGATCGGGATCGGCCGAGCCGTGGGAGAGACCATGATCGTCCTGATGGCGACCGGCAACACGCCGATCATGGACTGGAGTCTCTTCAATGGGTTCCGAACGCTTTCCGCCAATATCGCGGTGGAGATTCCAGAAGCGCCGCATGGCGGGACCCTGTATCGCACCCTCTTTTTGGCGGGTTTGCTTCTCTTTGTAGCGACCTTCTTGCTCAACACGATCGCGGAACTCATTCGACAACGGCTGAGGGAGAAGTACAGCCAATTTTAGTCACCGGAGATTTCGAGAGATGAGATTGTAGTTGAGGCTGTAGCCGACGTTATCCTGCACGGATGTAGCAAGCCGACAGAACGCCGGTAGAGAGATGATTCAATGAAAGAGTGGCTCAGACAATTCATGGCGAGTGGGGAGCTCTTCATCTGGGGTTGTGGGGCGGGGCTTTCCCTGTCCTTGTTCATGATCGCGGGGCTCATGGTTCTCATCCTCATCAATGGGATGGGGTATTTCTGGCCGGCGGATCTTGTCGAACTGACGCTGAAGGACGGAAAACATGTGATCGGACAGTTGGCCGGCGAAGATGTGAGTCCGAAAGGGATCCCGCGCATCAGGATGAAGATCGGCAACCGTGATCTGTATGGGTTGGACTATCGGTGGATCAATGCCGATCAGATCGTCGAACGAGCCACGCCGGCAGATCTCGTGATGGTAGAGCGGCGTGAGTGGGGGAATTTCTATGGACGGCTCAAGGCGATCCTGAAGGAAGATCAGGTCGTCACAGAAGGGGCAGAAGACGTTTGGAAAGCCTTATCGCCACTTCTTTCTGATACAGAAGCGACCGAAGGGCTTAATCCATACTCAGTACTCCTCGTAGAAGCTAATGGCAAAGAAAAGGTTTTGGCATTTGATCAAGTCCTTCGAGTCTTGCGCCCGAATGATCTGTCGACCTTAGAAAAGGTGTGGGTCTATATGGGCAACATCTGGACTGTGTTGACAACAGAACCTCGAGAGGCCAACACGGAAGGGGGAATCTTCCCGGCAATCTTCGGCACGGTCATGATGGTGATGATCATGAGCTTCATCGTGACGCCTTCCGGAGTGATCGGGGCCTTATACCTGAGGGAATATGCCCGACAGGGAGTCATTGTCCGCACCGTCCGCATTGCCGTCAATAATCTGGCCGGTGTTCCCTCGATCGTCTTCGGGGTGTTCGGGCTGGGGTTTTTCGTGTATGGCGTCGGCGGGACGATCGATGCCCTGTGGTTTTCCGAAAAACTGCCGACTCCTACCTTCGGTACGGGAGGGATCCTCTGGGCCTCACTCACGTTGGCGCTGTTAACTGTGCCTGTCGTCATCGTGGCGACTGAAGAGGGGTTGGCTGCCGTCCCGCGAGAGTATCGGGAAGGGTCGATCGGGTTAGGCGCAACGAAATGGGAGACGATATGGAAGGTCGTGCTCCCCACGGCACTCCCAGGCATTCTGACAGGGCTGATCCTGGCCATGGCTCGCGCCGCGGGGGAGGTTGCTCCCTTAATGTTGACGGGCGTGGTGAAACTGGCACCGGCCATGCCGATCGACGGCACCTGGCCATTCATACATTTGGACCGCAAGTTCATGCATTTGGGCTTTCATATTTATGATGTCGGCTTTCAATCACCAAACGTGGAGGCGGCTAAGCCGATGGTCTTCGTCACCACGTTAGTGTTGATTGCCGTCGTGGTTACCCTTAATCTGACGGGAATTGTCTTGCGAAATCGGATGAGGAGGAAATATGCTGGATCAACAGTATGAGGTCCTGTCTCGCGTGCCTCCCCAAACACCCGCTTCCTCCGCGACGAAAGTGAGAGTGAAGGGTATGGAATCGAGTGCTTCAAAAGTCTCTTCCCAATCGAGCACGCAAGGAAATCCTAAGCTTCGCATTCAGGGGTTCAACTTTTTTTACGGCCCGGTCCAATCCCTGTTCAAGATCGACCTGGACATTCCCGAACATCAGGTGACCGCGTTCATCGGCCCTTCCGGCTGTGGAAAATCCACCTTACTCCGCTGCATGAATCGTCTGAATGATTTGATCGAAGGTGCTCGATACGAAGGGAACATTCTCCTTGATGAGGTCGATATCTTTAACCCGTTGATCGATATCACGGACCTTCGAAAACGGGTAGGGATGGTGTTCCAAAAGTCCAATCCTTTCCCCAAATCGATCCATGAAAACGTCGCGTACGGTCCGCGATTACAAGGGTTGAAGAATCGGGCGGTGCTGGAGGAGATCGTCGAGGAAGGTCTTCGCGGGGCCGGATTATGGGAAGAGGTCAAAGATCGGCTCCACAAGAGCGCTCTCGGCTTGTCTGGCGGGCAGCAACAACGACTCTGCATCGCGCGGGCTCTCGCCGTCAAACCGGACGTTCTGTTGATGGATGAGCCCTGCTCTGCGCTTGACCCGATCGCCACCGGCGTCATCGAAGAGTTGTTGTTTTCACTCAAAAAAGAATTGACGGTCGTCATCGTCACGCACAACATGCAGCAAGCCGCGCGAGTATCGGATCAGACGGCGTTTATGTACCTCGGTCAGCTGGTCGAGTTCGGTCGCACGAAGCAGCTGTTTACGAACCCTTCGAAGAAGCAAACGGAAGACTACATTACCGGACGATTCGGGTGACCCTATGGTTCAACAACGACATTTCGACGAAGAACTGGCGGATCTAAAAACGAAGCTGGCACGGATGGCGGGCCTGGCCGAGGATCAGATCGACAAGGCACTGGCCGCACTGGTCACGCGGGACGCGGCTCTGGCCTGCGAGGTCATCGAACGAGACCACAAAGTGAACGCCATGGATGTGGAGATCGATGAATCGTGTATCGAGTTGTTGGCCCTCCACCAACCTGCGGCACATGATCTTCGGCTGGTCACGACGGCGATGAAGCTGTCCACTGAGTTGGAACGTATCAGTGACCTGGCTGAGAGCATCTGCGAGCGAGCGATTGAACTCAATGAAGAGCCGCAACTCAAGCCCTACATCGACATTCCACGGATGGGGAGTCTCGCGCGGGTGATGGTGAAGGAAAGTATCGACGCCTTCGTCAAGGAGGACGCCACGCTCGCCAGGAAAGTGATCGTGGATGATGACTTCGTCGATGACCTCATGGAGCAGTTGTTTCGAGAATTACTTTCCTTCATGGTGGAAAACCCGCACACCATTTCCCGCGCCATTCGGTTGAGCTTTATCGCCAAGTCGCTCGAACGAGTGGCCGACCATGCCACAAACATTGCCGAGCTCGTCGTCTATTTGGTGGAAGGGAAGATCATCCGTCACACGTCTCCGACAGTTCAGTCGTGAGGACCGGACAGGCCGTTCCGTCAATAAAGATGGGATGATCAGGATCTCCGTTCGTTTGAAATGACCTCCCCCCTGTGCTAGCATTCATATTCTATGGGTGCGACCACCTCGGTTAAGCGGGGCGAGGCCCGCCGGGCCCCTTCTCCCCCTTCCCACATCCAACGTGAAGTGATCGGCGTGATCCTGATTGCGTCGAGCCTGCTCATGCTGTTGAGCCTCTTGTCGTTTGTGCCGGGAGAAGCGGAAATGGTCGCGAGTGGACTGCCGGCGGCTGATCCGCCTCGGAATCTCATCGGGTCATTTGGCGCGTTGCTGGCTGGTGGAGGCTTCTTCGCTCTCGGTGGGGCGGCCTATCTCTTTCCCCTTCTGTTAGGCAGGTTGGGGGTTCGGTGTTTCTCTCAAGCACCGGTTGGGCTTCGATTCCGAACGGCTGCCAGCTCCCTCGTGGCGGTGGTTTTCTTGAGCGCGTTTCTCCATCTCGAAACCACGGGCGTCCCAACGGTGACCAGCGGAATGATTTCTCGCGGGATGGGCGGAGGGGTTGTCGGCCAGACCATTGCCGAAGGGCTCCGTGCGGTGTTTGCTGGAACTGGAGCCCATATTTTGATTATTGCCGGATTTCTTGTGTCCCTATTGCTGACGACTCCTCTCTCCTTAGCGGAAGCCGTTCGCCGGATGCCGGAGCGTTGGGCCGCCTTCCGTGAAGGCGTGTCTGAAGGGGTGTCTGCGGTGATGCCGGAGCGATCAGTCGCGGTTCCAAAGGAGACCGCCAATAGAAGGGTGAAGGCCAAGACACCAAAACTTGGTCGAGTTATCACGGAAGAGGAACGCCTGACTGAGAAGAGTCCCGAGGTTGAAGTGGCAACACCTCCTCTCACTCCGATCATTCAACCATTCCCCAGTTCCGTACCCACGGTCGAGCAAGACGAAATCGAGGCTGACGTGGTTGCGTCAGGGGCGGACTCTGAGGATTACCGTTTGCCTGACCCAGAATTCTTGTTGAGTGAACCCTCTGGTCCATTGGACCGAATGACGGATGAAGAGCTCAAAGCCCAATCGGAGGTCCTATCGCGCGCCCTGGCGAGTTTTGGCATCGAGGGTACGGTGACAGAAGTCAGGCCGGGACCGGTCGTGACGATGTATGAGTTCGAGCCGGCGCCTGGTACAAAAGTGGCTCGCATTGTCAATTTGGCCGATGACCTTGCGCTGGCACTCAAAGCCACAAGCATTCGTATCGTTGCGCCGATCCCAGGCAAGTCAGTTGTGGGGATCGAGGTGCCCAACCGGTCGCGAGAGACCGTGTCCCTGAAAGAAGTCGTCATGAGCGAGGCCTTTCGTCGAGCCAAATCCAGGTTGACTTTGGCGTTGGGCAAAGACATTTTCGGCGCCCCCAGCACCGCCGACCTCAAGACCATGCCGCATCTCCTTGTCGCCGGGGCAACGGGGGCCGGCAAGAGCGTCAGTTTGAATACCATGTTGTTGAGTATCCTGTTTTCCGCTAAGCCCAATGAAGTGAAGCTTCTGCTCATCGATCCGAAGATGCTGGAGTTTCAATCGTACGAGGGAATTCCCCACCTACTCCGACCGGTCATTACGGACCCCAAATCTGCGGCGAGGGGGCTCGGATGGGTCGTGGCTGAAATGGAACGCCGGTACAAATTGTTGGCCGAAGCAGGAGTGAGGAGCATCGAAGCATACAATCGCATGGTCGCCGGCCTTCACGAAGAGTTTGCTGAAAACAGCAAGCCTGGCATCGAACAGAGTGAGGCTTCGATGCAATTCCTCTCTGAGGAGGAGCGTCTCTCGGCCGGGGAAAGCGCGATCCCTGATGGTGAGCGCGGATGTATGCAGCCGAAGTCGACGCCACCGGAACCGCTTCCGTTTATCGTCGTGATGATCGATGAACTGGCTGATCTGATGATGGTGGCCCCAAAAGATGTGGAAGATAAGATCGCCCGCCTTGCGCAGATGGCGCGGGCTTCAGGCATCCACTTGGTGTTGGCGACGCAACGTCCTTCGGTCGACGTGCTGACCGGCCTGATTAAGGCGAATTTTCCTGCGCGCATTGCTTTTCAAGTGTCCTCCAAAACGGACTCGCGAACCATTCTGGACGCCAATGGGGCTGAAGCCTTGCTGGGTCGAGGCGACATGCTGTACCTCGCTTCCGGTACCGGCCGTCTCGCTCGCTTGCATGGGTCCTTTGTGTCGGACGACGATGTTCGCTCGGTCGTGGAGTTCGTGAAGAAACAGGCCATGCCTGTTTACAATCAGGAGCTCCAGTCGCTCAAATTGGAAGAGGCTGCGGAAGAAGAGGCAAAGGATGAAGTGTATGAGCAGGCCAAAGACCTGGTGTTATCAACGGGACAGGCCTCCGCTTCGTTGATCCAACGCCGACTGCGGGTCGGGTATCCTCGGGCCGCGCGAATGATCGAACAGATGGAATCGGAGGGAATCGTGGGAGCGGCAGGGCGAGATGGACGTCGGGAAGTTCTTGGCCGGCGCGGGCCGGTAGGTGCGGCCGAAGCATGAGACGGTGGAGCCTGATGGCGTTGTGCTTTGTTGTAGGGGCGCCGGTTTGGGCGGGGGATGCGTCTATCGATGAAAAGGCGTTTCATGAGGCTCGCGAGGTCGTGAAGCAGTTGCAAGCGCGGTACGAGAAGACGAAGGATCTCCAGGCTGACTTTTCGCAAAAGACGAAGATCGAGGGATTTGAGCGGCCGGTCATATCCTCAGGAAAGGTGTACATTAAGAAGCCTGGGCGCTTGCGCTGGGATTACCTTGATCCAGCAAGCGAACAGATCTACGTGAACCAGGATGATGTCAAAATGTATGTTCCGGAACATAAGCAGGTCCTGGTGGGAAAGCTGACCCAGATGGCCGCTTCCAAAGCACCGCTTGAACTGCTACAGGGAGCCGCCAAATTGAATGAGTCGTTTGATGTCGAACCGACCACAGGAACCGCTCGTGGAGCCGGCGGCATCCCGCTCATTACACTGACTCCAAAAGATAAGCGCAATGACGCAGCCCAGAACCTGCAGAAGATCGTGCTTGAGGTTTTTCCTAAGACCTACTATATCCGTACGGTGTCGCTCTATGAAATCAGCGGGAATGTCGCGGTGTTTGAGTTTTCCAACTTGAAACCGAATCTCGGATTAGGTAATGAGGTGTTCGACTTTCAAACACCACCCGATACCGAAGTGGTCAGGGCGCCCGTCTTGAACGGGCCATAGAGAGTCGTCATGGATCTCAGCGTGGAGGCTGAGAGGGGGCGGGTCATGAGCGGAGTGGTAGCGGCCCAAGGGAACACGGTAAGAGATGCTGTTGATCAGGCCGTGGCTGGGTTGGAATTCGAACGGCTTCACGGCCAGTATTGGGAACAAAATGAGTTTTTAGTCATCAAGCAGTTCTTACCCCGTTCCTTCGTGGAGGAAACATTCGTTCCTCAGGCGCAGGGTGTCAAAGCACAGCTGAATCGCAACTACATTCCCGGGCACAAAAAAGGCGGAAGCGTCAGCTATTACACGGTTCAGGAGAAGGCTCCGCTCTTTCTCGATCTCTATCATTCTCAATCATTTCGAGAGTTTCTGAACCGGCTGGTTGAAGCCAAGCTGATGTTTTGTCCGGACAATGACCCACATTCCTGCGCACTATACTACTATACTGAGCCAGGTGATCACATCGGGTTTCATTATGATACGTCGTATTACAAGGGTGCTCGGTATACGATCCTCATGGGACTCGTGGATCGATCAACCCAGTGTAAGCTGGTGTGCGAACTCTTTAAGGACCATCCCACGAAGCAGCCGTGTCATCTCGAATTGATCACTGAGCCGGGCGACATGGTGATTTTCAATGGTGATAAGCTCTGGCATGCAGTGACGCCCCTTGGAGAGGGTGAGGAGCGGATTGCGTTAACCATGGAGTATGTCACGAATCCTGAGATGGGCACTGTGAAGCGGCTGTATTCCAACCTCAAAGATTCTTTCGGTTATTTTGGCTTTGCCACAGTCTTCAAACGGGCGTTGGGTTTCGATCGGTCCAAGTAAATACACACGTAGTGCGGCCTGCACCCTTCTGATTTAAATCGTATCTAAGATTGTTGTCAGGTAAGGCGAGGGATGCGAGAGCGACGCCGTGCAGGTGGCGTGTGCCTCGTCACTGATGCAGATTCTTCATGGCGGCAGCGCAGAGGACGATGAAGAATCCCATCCACAGGGCTGCACGCTGGAACGGGATGACCTCGTAAGACTCTTCCTCGTCGGCGTCATCATCGGACCGAAAGATGACGGTGTACAGAAACAAGGTGAGCAGGCCCAACACCAAGAGCAGCTTAATCATGAACACCATGAGGTACTTGGCGTGGTGCTGCACGCTGGTGCCGGTTTGGGAGACCAGGATTTGATTGACGTAGTGGAGATTGATGCCTCCGGTGAACAGGAGAACGACCAAGAGAATGCCGGCCACTTTCTTGTAGTGCCGATAAAAAATGTCGGTGATCGGTTTCACCTGGTCTTTTGGAACGGCTTTCTGCAATCCAGGGGTGACCGCCATCACAAGAAAAGCCAAGCCACCGATCCAAATGATCGCCGAAAGCAGATGAAGCCAGTGATTGACGATCGGAATCAGGATGTTGAGATCAGCCGAAATGGTTTGGAACGTGTCCATGGTCTTAGTACTGAACGGTGGAGAAGACGTGGTGAATGATGGAACGGGGCCTCAGTCTCCGTTCGAGATTACTCCGTATTAGGCTTGAAGATGGGCATATCGTTGCCGAAACGCTTCTTGCGTAGCTCGTCCATCAGGTCGACGGTTATGAGGGAAATGTTGTTTTCTCTGGCGTGTTTCTCCACACCTTTTTTCACCATGGCGCGTAGGAAATAAGGGATTCGACTGAGTCGAAGCGCCGACGCCTCATCCCAGGCAATTTCCGCCTCTTCAGACACATTGAAGGCGACCTTAACTTTCTCTCCACCCTTAGGGGTGTACAGACACCACTGATCTTCATCCAACCAGTCCCCATGGTCGACATAAGGGCGGGCACGACAGCCGCCGCAGATATCGCTGTATTCGCAGTCACCACATTTGCCTTTGAGATGTGGATAGCGGAAGGAGTTGAAGACGTCCGACTGTTCCCAGAGATCAACAAAACTATGCTGGCGCAAATTTCCTGCCGACAGCGGCATATAGGGGCAGGGAGTCAACTCGCCGTTGGGAGTGACACGGGCGTAATTTGTTCCGGCAAGGCACCCTCCCCCCATGTATCCGGTGGCTTTCGTGATCGGAGAGTTGGGGTCCTTCTCATACGCCAGCCGTTTGAAGTGTGGGGCGCATCGAGCACGAACCAACATGCCTTTGTAATTATCTTGGCATTCCACAAGATAGCCGAGCACCTCTTCATACTGAGCCGGTGTAATATCGGTGAGTTCTTCACCTCGCCCCGTGCACACCATGAAAAAGACGTTCATGACTCGGGCCCCGAGTCGATGTGCCCAGTCGATCACTTCAGGGAGTTCCTTGTAGTTCATCGGCTGAGCGCTGAAGTGTACTTGGAACTGGAGACCGTTTCGCTTACTCGCCTCAATGCCTGCCACGGCGGCTTCCCAGGCTCCCGGGATACCTCGGAAGGCATCATGCTTGGCAGCCTCCAAGGAATCGATACTGATCCCTACGCCCATGACACCGATCTCCACAAGAGTCTTGGCGAGTTGGTCGTCGATGAGCATGCCATTGGTACCAAAGACCACCATGAATCCGAGTTTCACGGCATAGCGGGCAATATCAAGAATGTCAGGCCGGACAAGCGGTTCGCCTCCCGTGATGACCAGGAGGCAGCCTTTATTGACCTCCGCGATCTGTTCAATGAGGCGATAACATTCCTCCGTGTTTAATTCATCATCCCCGCCAGCCGCTTTGGTCGTGGCATCGAGATAACAGTGGTCACACTTCAGGTTGCAACGTTTCGTTAGATTGAGTGCGACGAGGTACGGTTTGAAGTCATCGACGGTTCGCCCGTCAAATGGGCTGTCCGCTTTGGGGTTTGGATTCAGGAACTGCGTAACTTGTTGTTGAAACGTGCCAAGGGCCCCAGGGAGTGATGAGCCGCTGAAAATAGGTAAGGACTTGCCCATGAGGTCTAATGGGGAAAATTGAGCGTTGAATACTGGTTTGTCAGTCAGTCAAATGTGAGGTTGTAGACACCTAGCGCTTGGTGATTAAGTACGAGTTTTACCCGTGAGATCGGCGATCATGTCTTTGAGATTGCCGGTTTTCATAGCGTCTGCCATGTAGCCCTTTGCCTGTTCGATGCCTTCGTTGGCGACCTCGATTGTGATCATGGTCGCCCCAATCTTCTCGGCGTGTTTGAGAATCAATGCCTTCGTGCAATCGCGCATAAATCCTTCAGGGGCTCGATCCAATCTAGCCTGAGCCTCATCTGTCCAGGTATAGGGCGAAGCGGCTTCAGCTTGGCCATTTGATCCATTCCCATTCGTTTTGGGCGGCTGTGGCGAGGATTCGGCTGTGGCAGATGTGCCCGTACCTTTGTTCGAGAAAATCGGAGTGTACTCTTCTGCTGCTGCCTCTTTAATCATAGGGGCGGCATACTCGAGCGTGATGGTCGTCATACCCAACTTCCTGGCGCTCTTCTCAATCCTCGCTTTCGCTCGTCTTCGTTGGAAGCCGGCCGGCACAGAGCGGATGGCTTCCTTAGCATCCTTCGTCCATTGCATTGGCACGTCATCGTAGGCAACGTCTGTTTCCAGTTCACCTTCTGAGGTGGCCGCCACTTCAAAAATCTTCTTGTCGACCTGTTTAAACTTAGTCCCATCCGCGCTGCAGACGGGGCAACGAACCGGAGTATCTCCTTTTCCGATGTAGCCGCATCCGTCACAAACGAAATAGGTTTGATCCATGCGGTCGAGGTAGGCCTGCGTGGAGGCGTTGATCTCCTTCGGCTTCTCTTCGACGATCTGGGTCATAATGCCGCTCAACGTCGGACCCATAAGATCCTTTGTTACGGCTTCGTCGGCCTGCATGCGGTCTCGGTTGATTCCTGCCGCATCGAGATTTCCACCAAGCGCACGCATGGCGTCCATGGCGCCTTTTGGAAGGATGTGCCCAACTGCTGAATCCACAACGGTGTTGCTGATGATGGTATGGCCTTTTTCGATCGCATATCGATGGATTGCGGTCTTGGCAACCCCTCGCGCAAACACCGGAATCTTTTCCATGCGTCTCAGCGCCTCTTCCGTCCACGCGATTGTGTACTCCGCTTGGGTGTCGATCGGGGGAACATATTTGCGGTTGGAGACCAGCACATTACAAGGCGCACTCCTCAAAAGATTCTCGGTGTTGCTGCCGACGTCCATGTCCTCATCGCTATGAACACCGATGCGCCCTACGATCAACAAGGCGGGAACGTCCTTGCGAACATATTGAATGATCTTCTCGAAGGCCTTTCCGTCCAGCAAGGTCGTTTTGATGTCCGTTTGCTCGGCTTGAGCAATTTCACGGGAGATGTCGAGGTGAGATTGGTAGATCTTCGCCAGGCCACTATCGATAATCTCTTCGTGGAGCTTTTCCTGCTCTTTGAACCGGAAGACCTTGCCGGCCTCTTCATTGAGTACTCCGGAAATGCTGTGGAAGGCGGCATAGTGAAAATAAGGGTCGAAGGCTGAAATCGCCTCAACCGGCATGTTAAAGGCCTTGCCGAGAGCAAGCCCGGTCATCAAACCGCCGAACGAATAGGGACTTCCGTCGACCGCCACCACGATCTTGCCTCCGGTCAGCGGCTGAATATTCTTGATAATCAACATGTCGGAGTTACGGACTCGCCGAATGACGCGCTCGGTGTTGCTGCCGATCACACTGTCTTTAACCGCACCGACACCTAGGGCACCCATGATTACGAGATCGTATCCATTGGTGTTGATATCCTCGGCCAGCACCTTCCAATTTCGCCCTTCCAGTGATCGTCGTTCTATCGGAAGGTTGGCCTCAGTGCATTTTTTATCGACATAATCGAGATAGGAGTCTGTGATGATTTGCAGCCCACGGGTGATTAAGGAATCGTGGATCTGGCGCTGGCGATCCAGTTCCTTTTCATCATGGTATTCCTCGGGCAAGCCGGCTTCCATTTGTTTAAACCGCTTGTCATGCATTTTGGCTGCATAGACATGGCTTCCCACGATCTTTGACCCGAAGGTCTTGGCCAAGTGGACCCCAACGTCCACGGCTGTATTGGAATGGTCGGAATTATCAACGGGAATATAGATGGTCTTGTACATCAGGAGCGCCTCCTTAAGGCGCGAACCAGGCAAAGGGCTAATGTCCGTAATTATATGAAAAACAAAACGATTAACGTAAGAAATTGATACCCAAAGAAGTTGGATGATAGCACCGGCCGAAACTGGAATGCAAGGCGTCGCAGGGTGCTAAGTGGATAGAATACGTTCGTTGCCGAGGCCTGATCTAGTCGCCAACGGGACATCATCCGGCCGAACTTGCCCTTGGCTCGGTTGTCTGGGAAGGAGATGCAGCCGGTCGACGTGTGCGGAGAATCTCTTCAAGCGATAAAAGGGCATCTCGACCGGAGTTGCCTTCGATGCCTCGGCTGAGGTTCTGATCGGCATAGGTCGGTGACGGACTGGACGACTGAGAAAGCGAGCCGGTCCACCGACGAGGATCGGTGCTGCCTTGTTTTCGCTCCCATGCCTTGAGACAGGCCTTGGCGATAATCTTGTTCAACGGCGCAGGGTTATAGAGCAATTTTCGGATGCTCGATGGAGTCAGCATCAAGGGATTGTAGCCAGCAGACAGGTATCCTTCTTCTAGGAGCCGCTGCTCTAGATCGGTGTTCGGCTGGATACCCAAGAAGAACATCAGTGGGAAGACACGCTCCTCTCCGAGAATCGAGGCTACCATCTTGTAGGCCTCGACGCTTTGCAGCAGGGATTCTTCGGTCTCTTTGGGGCTATTCAGGGAGTAATTCAGGATGACCTTGCCTTTGAAACCAGCCTCCGCCAGATAGCGGCAGCCGTCATAGAGCCGTTCCAGCTTGAAGCCCATGTGGAGGTTGTTCAGGACCTCCTGTGATCCTGAGGTAATGGCGACCTCCAAGTCACCGACTCCTGAGCGCACCATGAGTTTGGCGAAGTCGGGCGTGATCAATGAGGTACGAATGTAACCGGACCACTCGATCTCCAGCTTTTCGCTGATGATGCGTTCCATGATTTCCGTACATTGCGGATAGGCTTCCTTACCAGTAATAAATTGGGCGTCAGTAAACCAAAAACGACGGGCTCCCCACTGATGATAATGCTGGGAGATGTCTTTTACGACCATGTGCGGTGGCCGGTACCGCACTCGCTTGCCCTCAATGTAGGGATACAGGCAGAAGGCACAATCGTAGGGACAGCCTCGTTTCGACTGAACCCCTATCGACTCACCCTGATACTCCTGCCACTGCGGGAAGATGGAGGTCAAATAGGGGAGGTCGACGGCCGGGGCATCAAGCAGCGGAGGGGAACCATGGGAGCCTTTTCGGATCCGCCCCCCTTCTTTGATGATATAGCGCTCATCGTCGATCGAACGCCCTTCAAGAAGTTTTAGGATGGCATCTTCCCCCTCACCCAATATGCCGATCGTCCCTTCCGGAAGCTTTTCGATGAGTTGATCGGCAAACGCGGTGAAGGCCCCGCCTCCGATCATGATCTGTGCCTTGGGAAACTCTTTCCGAACCAGGGCCGGGTAGGACAGGATTGTGTAGATATGACTGTAGTACCGATAGAGTTGCTTCACGCCTGCGACCGAAGCGGCTATACGCTTGAGAGGATTACTCGCGAAATAAAAATTGAAGGCGTGTTCCAGCGAGGAGTCCCCTTCATGCGGCGAGAAAATCTGGATATCGCGCCATGAAAAGCAGACCAAATCCGGTTTGAACTCTGTCGCAGCATCCCGAATAGCCTGGCTGCGCTGGTTGATTGGAAATAACGACAGGTCGAGGATACGCTGTCGAACGTCCGGTTTCCGACGATGGATGAAGTCGGCTAAGTAGGCGATCCCAATCGGGTACACCTTCTTGCAGGGAAGGAAGATATAGAGAATGGAGTTCACGACGTCAGACTACTTTGTAGCTATATGGATGGCAACAATACCGCCGCTAAGATTCTTATACGACACTTGACGAAATCCTGCGTCGCGGAGGATTTGGCACAACCGCTCTTGATCAGGAAACGTCCGAATCGAAGCGGGGAGGTATTCATAGACACCGGTACGATCACGAGCCACGATCGTGCCGATCCAAGGCAAGAGCTTGAACGAATACCAATCGTACAGTGTCCGCAGCCAACCGAACACCGGGCGTGAGAACTCCAAGCACACAAAGCGGCCGCCAGGTTTCATCACGCGGCGGATCTCCTTCACGGCCTGGGCCAAATCTCCAACATTACGCATACAGAAACCGGTCGTCACCGCATCAAACGTATTGTCACCGAAACCGAGATGCTCGGCGCTGGCTTGAAGGCAGGTGATCTTGTCGGAGAGTCGCTTCTTCCCGACTTTCCTGAGACCTTTAGCCAGCATCGCATGGTTCAAGTCTGAGGCAATCACACGTCCCTTGGGCCCCATCCGAGATTCAATAAGAAGTGCAAGATCGGCGGTACCTGCTCCCACATCGAGGGCCGTCCCTCGCCCGAGGGGAGCGATGAAGGAGGCGGTGATTTTCTTCCAGTAGTAATGGAGGCCGAAACTGAGGAGCGTATTGTTGAGGTCGTAGGTGCCGGCAATGGAGGTGAACATCCGCTGGACGGCATCTTCGCGTGCCTGCCCGGACCATGTGGAGACCACTTTTGCCGGAGCTTGCGAATCCCGCGCTAACTGAGGACGCTCGGTTTTCACCATTGGATCGTGGTAGCACCCGCTTTCACGCTTTGTCAAGGCGGGGGAAACGGATGGTATAATCCTGCCTCAAAAAATCCGACTGTATGGGGAATCTCTGTAAAAGAAAGATAGGAAACCGATGGGTCATTCGATCGTCATCAAAGGTGCGCGGGAGCACAATAGTAAGAATATCAACGTGGAGATCCCGCGTGATAAGCCGGTGGTAGCAAGGAGATAGTCTGTAAAGTGGGACATTATGGGTGAAACGCGCGTTGACCTCCAGCATTTGCTCGAAGACCTGCGCGATGCCTATCCGGGCGCACTGGAAGAGACAATTCTGACAGAAGTGGTGGCCAATTCGCTGGATTCCGGCGCCACTTGTCTCCGACTTACCGCGAACCCTACGGCATCAACGTTGACCATCGTGGATGACGGGTCGGGCATGCGACGACGGGACCTGGTGCGATACCACGATCTGGCCGCCAGTACGAAGACGAGGGGGCACGGCATCGGGTTCGCTGGGGTAGGGATCAAGCTTGGCTTGCTCGTCTGCGAAAGCGTTGTCACAGAGACCAGGCGCGGCAAGGAACATGTGGCGAGCCTCTGGCACTTGGCCGGGCGACACAAGGCACCATGGAAATGGATTCCCCCGTCGGGGTTAGTGGCCGAGCACGGGACCGCGGTTCAGCTAAAGCTGCATAACGCGCTCTCGCCGCTCCTGGACGAGGGGTATCTCGAAGGGGCGTTGCGACGACAGTATCAGCCACTGCTGGAACCGGAGTTCGATGAGATACTCACAGCCCATTATCCGAAGGGCTTCCGCTTTGAGGTCAATGGTCGTCTGTTGGAGCGACAGCATGTCCTCGGTGCGGAGGTGTCGAAGCTTGCGATCTGCCTCGCACGGAAGCGCAAGCCGTCGGCAATCGGCTATTTATTGCGAGGCGAGTCTCCGTTTCCGGACGACCAGCGGGGCATGGCGATCAGCACGTTCGGCAAGGTCATCAAGCGCGGATGGGACTGGTTGGGAATCACGCCGGCCGATCCGGACCGAACGGCCGGGATGATCGAGGCGCCAGCACTGGCCGCGGCGCTGACCCTGAACAAAGGAGATTTCGTTCGCGTCGGCACGAGGGGCGCGCTGTACCTGGGGTATCGCAAGGCCATCCAAGAAGCGGTCTCGCAGCAACTCGCCAATTGGGGAGATGTTCGGGAACCCGGAGACAGAGCCGCCCGTCGAGCGGTGCGGCCGATGGAGCGTGATTTGGAAACGGTCTTAGTGGAGCTGGCCGAAGAGTTTCCGCTGCTGGCGTCGTTGGTCGAGCATCGGGCCGGAGGTCAGAAGCGCTTGCCAATGGGACAAGCCAAGTCGGCCGAGGATGGGCATGCGGTCCTTGCGATGTCCGTCATGACCGACGCGGAAGTTCCTGAAGAGGCGGGCATTCCTCCGGAGGCGCGACAGGAGTCAGCCGGAGCCCCACCACCTGAGAAAGCGCAAGGAGAGCTCAGCCCTCAGCCGGAAGCTTCGCCCGGTGTCGCCGTTGTGCCCGGGGGCAAAGGACGGTCGCGGCCGGGTCGTTACGGGCTCACTATCCGGTTCGAGTCACACGAGGGAGACCCGGACCTCGGGCGCCTCGTCGAGTCCACCGTCGTCATCAACGACGCGCATCCCGCCTATCGCCGCGCCCTTGCCTCCCGTTCAGAGGGATATCATATCGCGTTGGCTGTCGCGTTTGCCTTGGCCCGCCTGGCGGTACCGCCCGCGGAAGAACATGAATTCGTGACTGCGTTTCTGATCCGGTGGGGCGAAGCGCTTGACGGGACCCGCCACAGATCCCGCAGGCGATCCTGATCAGGTAATGGTTACTCCCCGAACAGGGGAAGGTCCTCAATCATTCGATAGTGGCGCTTGTTGCGGGTCATCAGAGGGAGTCGTTTAACAAGTGCGGTAGCGGCAATCAGCGCGTCACTTTGTTCGAGTGAAGGATAGCGATGACGGAGGTCAGAGTAGCGGGCCGCGATCGGATCAGTCAGGGTAATGAGCCGACAGCGAGTCAATTCAGCCAGAATTGAGGCCCGTTCATTGTCACGCAGCCCGGGCTTCGTGAGCAATTCTTTTCTGGTGATGATCGAGTAATAGATTGTGAAACGGCTGGAATTGAATAGCGCATGGAACCGGCCGGTGTTGAAATAGTCGATGAAGATGTCGGTATCTAGGAGGAGTGGGATTTTTGCCATGCCGCGATTTCTTCGAGAAACTCCTCGTCAGACTGTTTCCGTCCCTGTTTTCGCAGGGCTCTCACATAGGCAGCACTATCCTCAACATCGGTGTGGCCGTGGGGGTTAAATTTTTCCCGTACGAGACCTTCGAGCACGGTGACCGGATAGACACCTCGACGCTTGGCAGCCTTGACCACAGCACTTTTTAACGCCGGATCAAAGGAGAGCGTCCACTTTTCTTTTTTTAACGCCGTCTTTGGCATAGCACCTCCTCACAGAATCGTACGTATACTAGACGTATATATGAAGGAGTGTCAAGGAATGAGTCCAGGTGCTATAATCCCATCGTCTTATGGGCAACTCCATCGTCATCAAAGGTGCGCGGGAGCACAATCTCAAGAATGTTGACGTCGAGATTCCACGCGACAAACTGGTCGTCATCACCGGCTTGAGCGGGTCCGGAAAGTCCTCGCTCGCGTTCGACACGATCTATGCGGAAGGCCAGCGGCGGTATGTCGAATCGTTGTCGGCGTATGCCCGGCAGTTTCTGGAACAGATGGGCAAGCCGGATGTGGATTCGATTGAAGGGTTGTCTCCGGCGATCTCAATCGAGCAAAAGAGCACCAGCCACAACCCTCGTTCCACTGTCGGCACGGTCACGGAGATCTACGATTATCTCAGGCTTCTCTTCGCCCGAGTCGGACATCCCTACTGCTTCCAATGTGGACAAGAGATCGCTGCGCAGACCGTGCAGCAAATGGTCGACGCCATTGCTTCCTTGCCCGAAGGGGAAAAGTTTCAGATCCTGGCGCCGATCGTCCGTGGGCGGAAGGGGGAATATCGAAAAGAATTGCTGGAGATGCGTAAGGCGGGCTATGTGCGTGCCCGCGTCGACGGCAAGGTTGTGGAGCTCGGGGAAGACATCACGCTCGACAAGCAGAAAAAACATACGATTGAAATCATCGTCGACCGATTGGTGATGAAACCCGGTGAGGCGCTCATGCGCCGTCTGGCAGATTCTGTGGAGACATCGGTCAAGCTGACCGGCGGATTGGTGGGAGTCCTCACAGAGGATGGGCAGACCAAGCTCTACAGTGACCGGCTGGCTTGCATCAAATGCGGCGTCAGCTATCCAGAAGTCACGCCCAGAGTGTTTTCCTTCAATAGCCCGCACGGGGCCTGCCCGACTTGTGACGGCATCGGCTATGCCGTGACGCCGGGTTGTCCGGAAGAGGAAGACTTCACCCTCCTGGAACCCTGCTCGGTCTGTCACGGAGCAAGACTGAGGCCAGAAAGTTTGTCGATCAAACTGGCGAAGAAATCGATCGCCGAGGTCACCAGCCTCTCGGTGCGTGCCGCAGCTGACTTCTTCCACAGCCTCAAATTTTCCGACCGTGAACTTGTGATTGCCCATCGCATCTTAAAAGAAATTCGTGAGCGATTAGGCTTTCTCGTCAATGTCGGCTTGGACTACCTGACGCTCGATCGTGCGGCGGCGACGTTGTCCGGCGGCGAGGGGCAACGAATTCGCTTGGCGACGCAGATTGGGTCCGGTCTGGTTGGCGTGCTGTACATCCTCGACGAGCCGTCGATCGGGTTACACCAGCGAGACAATCGGCGGCTGTTGCAGACGTTGCTCAGGCTGCGGGATCTGGGGAACACCGTCGTCGTGGTCGAACATGATGCAGAAACCATGATTGCGGCGGATCACATTCTCGACATGGGGCCTGGAGCGGGCTCGCAAGGGGGGCACGTGATCGCACAGGGCACGCCGCAGCAGGTGATGGGTGACCCCAATTCACTGACCGGCCAGTATCTGCGCGGGGTCCAGACTGTGTCAGTGCCGCAGCGCCAACGGAAGCCCAGAGGGACGCTTTCGGTGGTGGGGGCACAGAAGCATAATCTGAAAAATGTGACCGCGAAAATTCCTCTCGGACTCTTCACTTGTGTGACGGGGGTGTCCGGATCAGGCAAGAGCACGCTTGTGCTGGAAGTCCTGTTTCATTCCCTTTCGCAACTGCTCTACCACAAGAAGCCCAAGATCGATGGGTGCAAAGAACTCAAGGGGGTCGACGCGCTGGACAAGGTGATCGACATCGATCAATCGCCCATCGGCCGGACGCCCCGGTCGAACCCTGCGACCTATACAGGCCTGTTTAGCTACATTCGAGATCTTTACTCCAATTTGCCGGAGTCACGGGTCCGTGGCTACAAGCCTGGCCGCTATAGCTTCAATGTAAAAGGCGGCCGCTGCGAAGCCTGTCAGGGTGATGGGCTCATCAAGATCGAGATGCATTTCCTGCCCGATGTCTATGTGACCTGCGAAGTCTGCAAAGGCCAGCGGTACAACCGTGAAACGCTGGAGATCCACCACAAGGGCAAGAGCATTGCCGACGTGCTGAACATGACGGTGGACGACGCGTTGGAGTTCTTCGAACACATTCCGCTGATCAAGGCAAAGCTCCAGACGCTGCACGATGTCGGCCTGCACTATGTGAAGCTTGGCCAGTCGGCCACGACGCTGTCCGGTGGCGAGGCGCAACGGGTGAAGTTGTCGCGTGAGCTGTCGAAACGTGCCACCGGGCGCACGATGTATATTCTCGACGAGCCAACGACCGGGCTGCATTTCGCCGATGTGCAGCGATTGCTCGACGTGCTGGATCGACTGGTCGAAGCAGGGAATACGGTGCTGGTGATCGAACATAATCTCGATGTGATCAAGAACGCGGACTGGATTATCGACCTTGGTCCGGAAGGCGGCGATCGGGGTGGTGAGATCGTCGCTGAAGGACCACCGAAAGAAATTGCGAAAGCGAAGCGGTCGTATACGGGGCAGGTGTTGAAAGAAGCGGGGGTCTGAGGCGGGCAGAAGGGCGAGCATTCCGGGTCCGCCGTAATGCGATGAATTCCAACGCCACCCTGTCTCTCTACTATTGGCTGTGCGCCTTACCAGACAAACTGACGGAACGGCGCCCAGCACCTTTGTTGGCTCATCCGCGGCAATTGGCGCTACGGCGAACCTTCCATGCTCATCCCTTCCGTCCGCCGGGAAGAGGAAGGGAAAGAGAGAACGTGTTGCACACCGCTACGGCGATTTCCCGTTTTTCATGCCGTTCTACTCGTTTGATCGTTCTCTCCCGCTTGCAGCTCCTCGTCTAGCTTACTACAATACCGCGAAATTCATTCCGATCGTTGAGCGAGGGGGATATCGGTATGCCGAAGGCGAAGAAAACAGAGTCTGGAGCAACGGCCGAAAAGGAAACGAAGAAGTCCGCCACACCTGTGAAGGCAACGTCGCCTACTTCTGAGGATTTTGAAAAGCTCGGTGTGTTCTATATGGGCCGGCCGTATGACCTCGCTGCCAAGCAGGCTAAGCCGGGATGGCTTCTGTACGACTCGAAAGATTTAGTGACCCATGCCGTGTGTGTTGGGATGACAGGCAGCGGCAAGACTGGCTTATGTCTCGCACTTCTCGAAGAAGCGGCGATCGATAACATTCCAGCCATTATCATCGATCCCAAGGGCGACCTGGGCAATTTGATGCTGACATTTCCAAGCTTGAAGGGTGAAGATTTCCAACCCTGGATCAATGAAGACGATGCACGCAAGAAGGGTTTGTCTTCCGCCGATTATGCCGACGCGCAGGCTGAATTATGGACCAAGGGATTGGCTGGTTGGCAGCAGGACGGCGCGCGCATACAACGGTTCCGCGATGCCGCGGACATCGCTATTTACACGCCTGGCAGCAGCGCCGGGTTGCCGGTGTCGATTTTGAAATCATTCGCTGCTCCGTCGGCTGATGTCTTGAACGATGCGGAGTTGTTGCGCGAGCGTATCAGCACGACGGTCACGAGCCTCCTTGGCTTGCTCGGTATCGAGGCTGACCCGATTCAAAGCCGCGAGCATATTCTGCTTTCGACCATTCTCGACCAGACCTGGAAGAAAGAAGAAGATCTGGATTTGGCCGCACTGATCCATGCGATTCAATCGCCTCCTGTGTCCAAGATCGGTGTCATGGACGTCGATTCTTTCTTCCCGTCGAAAGAGCGTTTTGCGCTCGCGATGAAGCTGAATAACCTCCTCGCTGCGCCTGGATTTCAGGCTTGGCTCGAAGGGGAAGCGCTGGATATTCAGTCCATCATGTACATGCCCTCAGGCAAGCCTCGCTTGGCCATTTTCTCGATCGCTCATCTGAATGATGCCGAACGGATGTTCTTCGTGACGTTGCTGCTGAGCCAGATGGTCGGCTGGATGAGGGCCCAATCAGGGACCACGAGCCTTCGTGCTCTCTTGTACATGGATGAGATCTTTGGGTATTTCCCACCGATTTCCAATCCACCTTCGAAATTGCCGCTGCTGACCCTCCTGAAACAGGCGCGTGCCTTCGGTCTTGGGGTCGTGCTGGCCACGCAGAATCCCGTCGACCTCGATTACAAGGGTTTGGCCAACACCGGGACGTGGTTCATCGGTCGGTTGCAGACTGAGCGGGATAAAGCCCGTGTGTTGGAGGGGTTGGAGGGAGCCTCGAGTAGCGCCGGGAAAAAGTTTGATCGCGGCCAGATGGAACAAACCCTGGCAGGACTCGGGAATCGCATTTTTCTCATGAATAACGTCCATGAGGACGAACCGGTGGTGTTCGAGACCCGTTGGTGTCTGTCCTATCTCCGTGGGCCGCTCACGCGCACGCAGATCAAGATCTTGATGGATCCGGTAAGAAGTGAAACGTTAAATGTGAAACGTGAAACGCCTAGCTCGAAGACTTCGTCTCCAGACGCTTCACACCTTACGCCTCACGCTTCACGCCCCATGTTGCCTCCGGATGTGCCACAGCACTTCGTACCGCTTCGTGGTGCGAAGCCGGAAGGGAGTGAGCTGGTATACGCACCGATGCTGCTCGGGTCGTCACAGATCCGGTTTTCCGATTCGAAGAGTGGCATCGACACGACTCAGGAGGTGACCGTCGTCGCCCCTGTGGTAGATGGTCCCGTGGCGGTCGATTGGGATAAAGCCGAATCGGCGGGTTTGTCCGTGGGTGATCTTGAACAAGATCCCGAAGAAGGCGCCCAGTTTCTTGCCTTACCAACAAACGCCGGTAAGGCGAAGAACTATGCCGACTGGAACAAGGACTTCGGTGGATGGCTCTACAGGACGCAGAAGCTGGAATTATTCAAGAGCCCCAGTGCTAAAGAAGTGTCCAATCTTGGTGAGTCTGAGCGTGACTTCCGTGTGCGATTGCAGCAGGTTGGACGCGAAGCCCGCGATAAAGCGGTGGAAGAACTGCGCCGGAAATATGCCTCGAAGATTGCGACGCTTGAAGAGCGTATCAGGCGGGCCGAATTGGCAAAGGAAAAACAGCAGACCGAATCACGCGCCAGTCAGGTGCAAGCGGCGATTTCCGTCGGAGCGTCCATCCTTGGCGCCTTTATGGGGCGAAAGACGATCAGCGCATCGAACATCGGTCGCGCGACGACTGCGATTCGGAGCGCAGGCCGGGTCATGAAAGAATCCAAGGATGTCGGAGTGGCAGAAGAAAATGTGGCTGCCCTTCAACAGCAGCTGGCGGAGCTTGAAGCGCAGTTCAAATCAGAGAGTGACGCCCTGGCGGCAGCGACCGACCCGCTGAATGAAAAGCTCGACACGATTTCAATCAAACCTACAAAGGCCAACATCGCTGTGAAGCTTGTAGCCCTCGCCTGGACGCCGCATTGGCGGGATGGTAATGGGCAACTTACCGACGCTTGGACATAAGACAACGCTGCGTATGATCGGGTGTTTTCGTTGTGTGTAAGCTCGGTGTATTCGGCGTAGTTGTGTCTCATCCTCCTCAGAATCTTCACTGATTTCCTATCAAGTTTGGCGCCCTAAGTGCCGAAAAAGTAACGACTTGGTTTGTGTGCCATTCTGCTTTCGAGCGGCATAACCGACGCATGACCAGGCACCCATTTCCACAATCTTTCACGCGATCGCCTAAGAATCAGTGAGGCGGTTCTGTCCCGAGTTGGATGGCTGGCCATGAGAATCAAGAGGCCGCCTAGGTTGAGATCATAAGGAGGACGCACAATGGAGCTTCACACACTTGGCCATGATCATAAGAAAGGATGGTCGGTTAAGAGTCGGCCACGGATCGACTCACGCCAGACGTTGGTCGTTGTGTTTGGGTCTACCAGCTTGCTCGATGCACCAGGGCCGATGAACGAGTTGCTGGAGGAGTACAGCGAGTCAGTGATTGTGGGCTGTTCAACGGCTGGAGAAATTTTTGGGACCCAGATCTTTGACGAAAGTCTCAGCGCAGCGATCGCCAAGTTCGAGCATACGAATCTCCGGGTAGCCAGTGCGCCGGTACGGTCAGCGGACGATTCCTTCAAGGCCGGGCAGCAGATTGCTCAACAGCTCAAGGATTCCACCTTACGAGGAATCCTTGTGCTGTCAGACGGCCTTAGTGTGAACGGGAGTGAGTTGGTGCGAGGCTTGAATTCAACAATGCTCCCTTCTGTTGTCGTTACGGGTGGCTTGGCCGGTGACGGGAATCGATTTCAGCGGACGTGGGTCCTCCAGGACCGACGGCCTCAACCGGGGTGGGTCACGGCGGTAGGGTTCTATGGGAACCACGTGCGGATCGGTCACGGCTCTAAGGGGGGATGGGATCTGTTCGGGCCTGAACGACGCGTCACGAAGTCCAAGGGGAATGTTCTTTTTGAGCTTGATGGTCGTCCAGCCCTTCAATTGTACAAAGAGTATCTCGGCGATCGAGCTGCCGGCTTGCCTGCCACCGGACTCTTGTTCCCTCTCGCTTTGCGGGCTGACCAATCAGATTCCAAGAGCCTTGTCAGGACGATTCTCGCTGTGAATGAGGAAGACCAATCCCTCACCTTCGCAGGGGATATCTCGGAAGGCTCGTTGGCGCAGCTGATGAAGGCCAATTTCGATCGATTGGTGCAGGGCGCGTCAGAGGCGGCCACGACGACCAAACTCTCGGCCGATGGCGAATCCTGCACCCTCGCCATTGCGATCAGCTGCGTCGGGCGTCGATTAGTCCTGGGAGAGCGGACAGAAGAAGAGACGGAAGCCACGCTGGAGGTGCTCCCGAAGGGAACCCAACAGATTGGATTCTACTCGTACGGGGAAATTTCGCCCTATGCCACGGGTACGTGTGATCTTCACAACCAGACGATGACGCTGACGACACTGAGTGAGGCGGCCTGATTGCCCATGCATCCTCTGCTGGCAAGACAGTTGAAGCGTGTGGGTCTCGATCAGGACCACCCACCACCGACATCGGAGGTCTGGGGTGAAATCCTGGAACGAATCAGCCAAAGCTATCTGGAAGCGGATCAGGGCCGTGCGCTGTTGGAACGATCGCTTGCCCTTTCGTCGGAAGAGATGCGGAACCTCTATGCGCAACTCGTGCAGGCCAGCGAGACCCAACTGGCTCAGGAGCGAAACAAGCTCCAGGCGGTCTTGCAGGCCATGGGAGACGGCCTCTGCGTCGTGGATGCGGCTTGGAAGATCCAGATGGTCAATCATCAAGGGGAACTCCTGTTCGGAAAGACTTTGCCGATGCTTGTCGATAGCCCTGTGTACCGAATGATTTCGCCTGGCCCGGAGGAGTACCGAGATGACTGTCTGATTACCGACAGCACCTTGCCGCCTCTGGCCTCGGGTAAACCGTACCGGACAGAGGATGGTCTCTTGGTGACAGCAGACGGACAGCTTGTAGCTATCTCTCTGGTCGTGACCCCGATGCTCTCGGATGGGATCGTCATCGGTGCCGTGCTCGTGTTCAGAGATATCACCAGGCAGAAACAGGTCGAGCGAGAGCGTCAACAGACAGAGAACCTTCTCCGGCGAATCCAAATAGGATTATCCGAACTGACCCAAAACCCACAGGTCTATGGCGGTGATCTCCATGAAGCGTTTCAAGCCGTCACGCGAGTGGCGGCAGCCTGTCTTCGCACGGAGCGGGTCAGCATCTGGTTTTTTACACAGGATCGTTCAGCCATTCAGTGTGCCGACCTTTTTCAGCTGTCCACTCAGGAACATTCTCAAGGCTTCGCGCTAGCCGCGACCACCTATCCGCGTTATTTTCAAGAATTGGGTACCGAGCGAATCGTGGCGGCCGACGACGCACAGCAGGATCCGAGGGCGGCGGAGTTTACGAAGGACTATTTGGCGCCGCTTGGCATTACCTCTATGCTCGATGTTCCGATTCGCTCGGGAGGCAAGATGATCGGTGTGGTCTGCTATGAGCATCTCGGCCCCATGCGACATTGGACGCTCGAGGAACAACATTTCGCCACGGCCGCCGCCAATACCGTGACTTTGGCTATTGAAGCCGCGGACAGACGGAAGGCGGAGCAAGCGCTGCGCACCAGCGAAGGACGTCTGATGACAACGGTCCAGAGCACCAACATCGGAGTATGGGATTGGGATCTCAGTTCGAACGATGTCTATCTCTCACCGGAATGGAAGCGTCAGTTGGGGTATGACGAGGATGAACTCGACAATACGCTTCAAGAGTGGGAGAGCCGGATCCATTCAGAAGATCACGATCGTGTCTTGGGCACTATCGAGGACTACCTGAATGGGCGAATATCTGCGCTTGAGATCGAGCATCGTCTTCAGCACAAGGACGGCTCCTACCGATGGATTCTTGCTCGTGGGACTATGATCAAGAACGAGGCGGACTTATCGTCCCGTATCATGGGAATCCATCTCGATGTGACGGATCGTAAGGTCGCGGAGGAACAGCTCCGCCTGGCAAAAGAAGCCGCCGAAGCCGCCAGCTTAGCCAAGAGCCAATTCCTGGCGAATATGAGCCATGAGATCCGTACCCCCATGAACGGAGTGCTGGGTATGGCGGAACTCCTCCTCCGACGCACGCTTGACGACAAGGAACGACACCTGGTCGAGTCGATCCAACGTTCCGGCACGGCTCTGCTTTCCATTATCAACGACATCTTAGATTTCTCGAAAATTGAGGCCGGGAAGCTGCAGTTGGAGAGGATTCCGTTCGATGTGCGGAGAACGATTCAGGAGGCCATCGACCTATCAGGGCCTACTGCCCAGAAGAAGCAGTTGAAGCTCTCCTTGCATATGGATCCCGATATTCCTGCTTATCTACTTGGGGATCCGATTCGCTTGAGGCAGGTTCTTGTCAATCTGGTGGGGAACGCGGTCAAGTTTACCGAAGTGGGATCTGTCGAAGTATCGGTGACGAGCGAGAACCCGAGCAACCAGCAGCATGGGTTGTCAATCACCGTTCAGGATACAGGTATCGGTATCATTCCTGAAGTGCAAACCCACATCTTTGACGCGTTTTCCCAAGCCGACGGGTCGACGACGCGGAAGTACGGCGGAACCGGCTTAGGGTTGGCCATTGTCAAGCAACTCGTGACGCTGATGGGGGGGCGCGTCGAACTGGAGAGTCGTTTCGGTGAAGGTTCGACATTCCGGTTCACCGCGCTCTTTACACGATGCGAACCTGTCCAGCACTCTGACTGGTTGCCGGAAGTCGCGACCACTGTCCGAGTGGTACGGACAGATCAGCACGCACAGTCTCAGAGGGAGATCCACATCCTGTTGGTGGAAGACAATCCCGTCAATCGCGAAGTCGCCTCCGGCATGCTCGAGACGTTCGCATGCCGGATTGATTTCGCTGAAAACGGGAGAGAAGCCCTGGAAGCAACTGAGACGAAGAAATACGATCTTGTTTTTATGGATTGCCAGATGCCAGAAATGGACGGCCTCACGGCGACTCGGTTGATCCGGGAACGTGAATCCAAGGAGACGGCCGCGGTTGGCATCCATCGGGTGCCGATCGTCGCGTTGACGGCGCATGCGATGCAGGGAGATCGAGAACTCTGTCTCGCCGCCGGTATGGATGATTATCTGACAAAACCATTCACGTTGACTCAGGTTGAACATGTGTTGGCTCGATGGATTCCTGGGAACAATACGAAGCAGACTCCTAGCGTGTCATCCCGGCCGCCAGAAGCTCTTGTCACCGGCAGTCAGGAGCCGAACACTGCTGGGGGAGGAGGGAAACGGTCTGCCCCCACGGCCGATGCGACCATCCTTGACCAATCTTCCTTGACTGCCATCCGCGTTCTGCAGCGCCCTGGTCACCCCGACATCTTCACTCGCATCGTCTCCCAGTATGTCGAGACGTCACGAGAGATGGTCGCCCGGGTCCGTCAAGCAGTGCTCTCGAAGGATGCGGCCGAATTGCGTGCCGCTGCGCATCGGTTGAAGTCAAGCAGCGCGCAGTTGGGAGCCGTGGCCTTGGCTGCCGACTGCCGCGAGCTGGAACTGATGGGAGCTCGTGGAGAGCTCAATGGAGCGGGAGAAGTCTTAAGTCGGTTTGAACTGCACTACGAGTCTGCGTGCGCGGCGCTTCAAGAGGAACTAGCAAAAGGAAGACCGGCGGTATGACACATGAAGCTCGGCCAAAGGTTTTGATCGTGGACGACGATACCGTTGCCCGGTTGTTAGCGTGTGAGGCGCTTGAACAGTCCGGCTGGGAAGTCAAAGAGGCAGAGAATGGACGCCTTGGTGTCGAGGCCTTCAGTCAACACCGGCCAGACCTTGTGCTACTGGACATCATGATGCCGGAGATGGACGGCTTTGCAGTCTGTGCGGCATTGCGACGATTACCGGAAGGGCAGCATACGCCGATCCTGATCATGACGGGACTGGAGGATTATCAGTCGATTACCCAAGCCTACGATGTGGGAGCCACCGATTTCATCGTCAAGCCGATCAATGGCCTTCTGTTGGGGCATCGGGCTCGCTATATGCAGAGAGCCGGTCAGGCTATGCAGGACTTACGTAAGAGTCAGATCGAGTTAGTTCAGGCTCGAGATGCAGCCCTTGAGGGAGCGCGGCTCAAATCAGAGTTTCTTGCCACTATCAGCCATGAGATTCGAACTCCGATGAACGGCATCATCGGGATGGATGAATTGTTGTTGGATACCGATCTGACACCGGAGCAACGTGACTGTGCAGAGACGATCAAACTGTCTGCCAAAGCCTTATTGGACATTGTCGACGACATCTTAGATTTTTCCAAGCTGGAATCGGGGCGGGTCGCCCTCAGGCAGGAGGAATTCGAGGTCAAGGCGGTTGTGGTCGACAATCTTGCGACATTCCAGGAACGGGCCAAGGAGAAATGCATTCGCCTCCGATACGACATTGGATCGGTGGTCCCGTCGAAGGTGTTGGGGGATCCGGTCCGTCTCGGTCGTCTTCTCTCGGTCCTGCTCAGCAATGCGGTGAAGTTCACGGAACATGGAGAGGTCTCTGTGCGGGTGGAACCCTCTCCGCAGCCGAGGGCCGGAGCGGGAGACAGCCGTCTCAGATTTAGCGTGAGCGATACAGGGATCGGGATTGAGGAGACCGATGCCAATCGATTGTTCCAGCCCTTCGTGCAAGTGGATGGGTCCAATCGACGGAAGTATGGCGGGATGGGGTTGGGCTTGGCGCTCGCTAAACAGCTTGCCGAGCTGATGGGTGGGACGATGGAGTTCCAGAGTGAGCTTGGGAAGGGAAGTACATTTTGGTTCGATCTTTCTCTCGCTCAAGCGGGCGATGGCGGTGTGTCGCCCGATACCCTTTGTGCGTTGGTGTATGTGACGGAGGCGGTGAGCCAGGCCGTCCTGCTCAGAACTTTGGAACGGCTCAAATTTCGCACCCATAATATCCTGGAGGCCAAGCAGCTCCAAAATCTTGCGCCTGACCTTTCGCCAACCCTGTTGGTTGCAGAGATCGATGTATTGCGACAGGAACCTGATCGTGCTTCAGTGCAACAGCTCAAAGTGCGCTTCCCGCATCTGAAAATTCTTGGGCTTACGCACGACGCGGTAGGCGGAGATGCGTCACGTCTGCCGTTTGAGATCAGTGGGTACCTAGAGAAACCGCTGACCGTGGAAGCCATCAAGGCTGCTGTCGGAACAAAGGTACGGGGTACGTCGGCTCGGTGACTCGTCTCGCCGGACTTCTCTTCCTCAGCAATTGCATGACGAGCCGGTTAGCGAGGCCGGTGGGGAGAATGGCGATCTTTCCGGCTCAGTGCTTCTTATCCTTTTGCATGATCTTATCGGTCCAAGCCAGCAGGATGGCGGAGGCCAAGAATGTCATATGGATAAAGATCTTCCATTTCAGATGCTCAGGATCCTCGTTGGCCACGTCCACAAATCCCTTGAGCAAGTGAATGCTGGAGATACCGATCAAGGAAGCGGCCAGTTTGATTTTGATCGTGCCGGGATCGACGTGGGTGAGCCAGTCCGGTCGATCTGGATGGTGTTCCAAATCCAGCTTGCTGACGAACGTGGCGTACCCCCCTATGACGACCATGGTCAATAGATTGGCGACCATCGTCACATCGATCAACCCCAGGACTCCGAGCATAAACACGGTTTCTTCCATCTTGTTGATGTGGACGACCATCTCCCAGAGTTCGACGAGAAACTTGTAGGCATACAGGAGCTCTGCCACGATCAGGCCGGCATAGAGCGGGGCTTGAATCCACCGGCTGGCGAAGACGATGTTCTCGAAGAACGCCTCGACTTGATTGCTGGCTGAGTGATACTTCTTCGGTGATGGTAGGCTTACGTGAGTGTGTGGTGATTGAGAATCAGACATCCAGGCCTCCTGACTCCGGCGCGACGTATCCTAGTCAGCGCGGTCGGGTCTGTCAATTCCAGTTTCCAATGATACGGAAGTCTGCAGAGGTGTGGCGACCGTGTTTGATGTCGCTAGGACAGAGCGTCAGTCGACAAACGGGCCAGCTCTTTCGTTAATAGCGAGGCGCGGTCACAGGAATCTTTGATCTGTTCTACACAACAATGGAGTCCTTCTTCAGCCGGCAAACGGGCGAATAGGATGTCGGCAAATCCCTTAATAGACATCAGCGCATTATTCAGGTCGTGTGCCAGCTTGGACACTGTTGCAGGCAAGATTGCGGTAGGAGAAGAAGCTTGCAAGGCTTCTGTGGATATCTTTGGTGATCTGGCTCTGATGAAGGCAGATCGGACTGCCAGGGTGAGTTGCTGTGTTGACGGGAGAACACGGTGAAGCAGTTCGTGCGAGCCGGCTTGAACCGCTGCCAACAGGGATTCCTCGTTTCCTGATGGAGCGAATGCGATCACGGCGCTATACGGGGCAGCTACCCGTAGCAGACGAACCGCATCCCTGGCGGTGCCGTCAGACAGCTCGACATCCACGAGCACCAATGATATCTCACGGCTTCTCAGGACATTCACCCCTTCCTGAAGCGAGTCGACCATCATCGTGTCGGGCATTGTGGAAAAAGACTTTGCGAGAAGCTCTCTGAATTGCAGGGCGAGAGTCCGATTCGGCTCGATCAGTAGGACGGAGGCCGCATTCGATACCGATGTTGGCATGAGAAACTCCGACTCTGCTACAAGTGACTACCGGGCATCAATCCCGAAAACATTCGCACAGGTCACCGCAGATCCTGAGGATAGACCCACCACCTTCTTATCGGCACGATCGAGCCTATGCTTAACTCATTCGACGACTTGCGGAACGTCATGGCAGAGCGAGGTGTTGGTCAGGAGTGTACCGGCGGGTATCAGCGGATCGCAGCTATCTGATCCTCCAGGTGTTGGGTGTGTCTCGCGGGATCGGCTCCTTTAAGCGGCCACAGAGGCTGGGGTGTGACAGGACAGGGCGCATCTCGATCAGTTGGAATTTGCACTCAAGCGCCTACCTGAACCTTTAAAGCTTCCAGCATAAAACGCTGCGATCTGAGAGCGGCGCCCAATATTCAGCTTCGTGTAGATGTTCGCGAGGTAGTTCTTGACGGTTTTTTCACTGAGGTGCAAATCGTGAGCGATCTCTTTGTTCGTGAGACCTTGTGCGACCAGAGGCAACAGACGTTGCTCTTGGGGGGAGAGGAGCGGGCGCTTCGAATGGCCAGGTTCCCGATACATGTTCTTCAGCCACCCCAGCGTTCGACCTGTCAACCGAGGGTCGATGTGTACCTGCCCGGCCGCCACTGAACGAATGGCGCGAATAAGAGCATGAGAGGCAATGTCTTTCAGAATGTACCCATGCGCTCCGGCAAGAATCGCTTCCAAAACGGTATGCTCGTCGGCGAAGCTCGTCAGGAAGAGCACGCGAGTCTGGGGACAGTTGACAAGAATTTCTCGAGCGGCATCTACACCACTGCCATCGGGCAATCGAATGTCGAGAAGCACAAGATCGGGCTGTAATCGGCAACAAAGCTTTGTGGCATCCTTCATCCGCCCTCCCTGACCAAGGACCTTCATCCCAGGTGTCAGATTGAGGACCGCACAAAGCCCGATGCGCACCACTTCGTGATCATCCACAATGATCAACCGGATCACCGACCCTTTACTCATACACGATGTCCTTTTTCAATGGTACGTTAACCGTAATGATGGTCCCTTGTTTCGGAGCGCTTTGCAGGGTAAAGGTACCGGATACATGTCTCGCCCGCGCTGCCATGTTACTGAGCCCATGGCCCATGCGCCGTCGGGGGGTTTTGAGAAACCCGACGCCATTGTCTCCAATGACCAACCGGATGGAATTGTCGATCAAGCTCAGCTGTACCCAGCGATGGGAGGCACGAGCGTGGCGTATACTATTACTCAAGGCCTCCCGCGCGATATTGAGGAGTTGTTCCGCCAGCTGGGGAGTCACGAACGAAAGAACGGGACTCTTGATCTCAAGCTGAGGTGTGGCCTGGTCGGTTCCGGTCATTGACACGATGAGTTGATTGAGTGCATGCCCAAAATCTAGTTCCGCGGGGGGGTGCCTTGTCAACAGTGCGATAAATCGGCGAACGTCTACCATGAGATTGTTGAGTTGGCTGATGGCTTGACTCATATGGGCCTTCGAACGGCGGGCCGATTGCTTCATGGCCAGCTTCCCCGCCTCCAGTTGCATACCGACGGCATACAAGGCTTGCAGAAGGTTATCGTGCAGATCTCGGCTCAGTTGCTCGCGTTCCTCCATGGCCAGCTTGCGCTCGGTAATGTCTTGGACTGCGGTCAGAAGCAACGGCCCCCTGTGTCCGGATAGTTCGATCCGTGTCGCTTTAACCGAAACCCAGATGATTTCTCCAGACTTTCTGATATAGCGATGTTCATAGCTGTACTGCGACCGAACTCCTCGAAAAAACTCATCTGTGAGCACGATATTGGCAGAAAGGTCTTCCGGGTGCGTATAGAGCGCATAGGTGCTGCCGAGGATCTCTTCTTTCTCATAGCCAGTCAATTCGCACAAGGCTCTGTTGGCACTGATGGCACGCCAGTTCTCATCGAGAATACAGAGCCCGACGGGAGCTTCGGCCACAAATTGCTGGAGCCGTAGCTCGCTTGCGCGTAAGGCATCTTCAGCGCGTTTACGTTCCGTGACGTCCTGAAACGTCCACACGCGGCCGACGATTTCTCGGCCCAGAATCTGAGGTCGCGAGTGACGCTCGAACAGCCGGCCGTCTTTAAAACGCAGTACATCAAAGCTTGCTTCTTCGGGATGCGCGTACAGCGCACGCACCTTGTCCAAAAATGCAGGAGGGTCTTCCAACTGATCTGCGACGGCGGTGAGCCACGCGTCGTCCTGACAATCGGCCAACTCATGAGGAATGTTCCAAAGAGACAGAAATCGCTGGTTGGCACTTGTGACCTTCCCTTGACGGTCGACGATGAGAAGACCATCCGCGACTGAGTTCATAGCCGCTTGAAGGAGCGAGTAGGACTGCTTCTGATCGTCGATATTCTGAATGACGGCACTCAGATAGTCCTGATCCACGGAGTCGGAATGGACCAACGATACGGTTAATGTGATCCACACCCAGGTGTCATCAGCCCGGCGATAGCGCTTTTCCATCGAGAAGGAGTGCCTTTTCCCGGCGAGCAATTCTGCAAGATGTGCAAGATTCGCTTGGACGTCGTCCGGGTGGGTATAGTCCTGAAAATTCCGTCCGATGATCGCTTCCGATGGATGTCCCAGGATCTTGCATAGATGCGGATTCACTCGGATGAATCGACCATCGAGAGTGAGTTGCGCGATCCCAACTCCTGCATGTTCATACAGCGTCCTCCACCGGGCCTCATTTTCACGAAGTTGGGACTCAATAAGCCGGGTTGCGGTCATATCACGGACAATGCAGCCGGCGGTGGCGCTCCCTCCGTGACCTCCTGGAATGCGTGTCAAAATTCCAGAAAAGTGTCGTCTGTCCTGGCCGAGCAACACGCTATATTCGACGGTTGCAGTCTGTCCGGTGGTAATGACGTGTCGGATTGTTTCCACATAGTGGGTTCCGGTGTCAGGTCCGAAGATGTCGGTGATGAGCTTGCCGATGAGCTGAGCTTTGGGTACCAGCAGTTTGTCCTCGTTCCGTGTCCAGACGTTGAGGTATCTTCCGTCCTGATCGAATTCGAAGGCAAGGTCATCCAGCGCGTCTAAGAACGACCGGAGTCGGTCTTCACTTCTCAGCCTGGCTTCTTCAGCTCGTTTCAGGTCGGATTGATCGACGTAGAGACCGACTGCAAGTGAAACCTGCTCGAACTCGTCTGAGACAAAGACGGGCCATAGGAGGAGATCGAGCATCTGACCGTCTTTATGCTGACGGCGCAATTCAATCGGACCAGTTATTTCTCCGCGGATTCCTCTTTCCCACAAGGCATCAGCCGTGGCTTCCTCCCCGGCTTGCACGTAGGGAAGTTCACGGCCGAGCACCTCTTCTTCCGTCCAGCCGAACAGCCGGGTTGCCGCCTGATTCCAACTGATGACCCGACCGGCTCGGTCGAGGCTGACGAGTGGGAGCGCCGACTCGTTCACGAGCGTCCGGAGCAGTCGGGAAGTTTCCTCCAGCTGTTTTTCGGTACGCTTCCTTTCCGTGATATCTTCACAGGCTACGAGAACGAGAGTCGTCCCCATGTGATCGTGAATAGCTCTGGCTCGCTCCTTCACCCATAGTCTGGTTCCATCTTTCCGAATCTTTTGAGCTTCCCATTCCCGCAGGGTATAGGGACTCATCACGCAAGCAGTGAGCCGTTCGAAGGTGGACTGGTGTTCACTGGAATCAAACACCTCCGCAATCGATCGGCCGATAAGGTCTTTTGGGTCGTATCCCAATTGTTCGGCGCCAAAACTGTTGACCGACAAGATGGTGCCATCCGAAGCAAGCGTGAAATACATGAAGGGGTTATGCTCGTAGAGGGACTGATACCGCTGCTCGCTGGCTCTGAGCGCTGATTCTGCCTTTTGCCTCAGCTCGACTTCCCGTTTGAGCTCTTGCACGGCACTCTCGAGTCCGGCCGTCCGCTCACGCACACGCGCTTCCAGGGATTCCTGAATGGCTTGCTGGGCCAGATCTGATTGCTTGCGCGCGGTGATGTCTTCTACCGTGCCGACCATCCCTGATGCTGCACCATTTTCTCCAGAAAGGGCGCGGCCACGGCATGCGATCCATCGAGGTTCCGTATTCGGCATGATGATACGATGCTCGATGAGGTAAAAGGTGCGTTCCGCGACCGCGGTGGCAATGGCATCACTGAGTCGTTGTCGGTCGTCCGGATGGACGAGCGCAAAGAATCCTTCGTAGGTTCCATCGAAGGAGCCCGGACGCAGACCGAAGATCTGTTCAGTTTCCGGGGACCAGCTGATCCGATTGGTCTCGGATTCCCACGCCCACGTTCCCACCTGGGCTGCCCCAAGCACCGATGCATGGGTAAGTCGATGGGCCTGTTCTGCTGATTGAGCCAGGGCCTGCTGTAATTCAACAACCTGCCGCCGTAGTTGGATCAATTCGGCGGAGACAGGGTTGTCGATCCCTATCGGAGAATTCATACGCGTGGATTCCAGGGTGCGAGGTCGATCAAAACTTAGAAATGCGTCCATCCGCTTGGTCGGACAGGCCGCCGTTGAGGACAACGGCTAGGCATATAGAATAGATCCTCGTACCGATACAATACAACAGGAGTGGTCGAAAAAGTGGCGAGAAGAACGAGCGATTAACGAAGGCCTAGAGGATTGTAAACGTCCTAGAGTTTTGGACTCCGTGCAGGAGGAGGCACATGGCTTTCTTTCATGAACCAGGCGACGGCTTCAGTGCGGCGTTTCACGTGGAGCTTATCAAAGATATTCGCCAGGTAGTTTTTTACCGTCTTATCACTCAAACGGAGATGGACGGCAATCTCCTTGTTTGTTTTCCCTTCAGCCAGCAAAGGCAGAATGAGACGTTCCTGAGGGGACAGTCGGGTGACGCCCTGGGAATTCACGCCTAGGTGTGAGCTGGTCCGAATCCAATGAAGGGCCCGCTGGGCCACTCGTGGATCCAGATAGCCATGACCAGAGGCGACCGTGCGAATTGCGCGAACCAGGTCGTCCATGCGGACATCCTTGAGAACGTAACCATGGGCTCCATTTTGAACGGACGCCATCACAGTCGCATCTTCAGCGTAACTGGTGAGAACCAGAATGCGAAGCTTTGGCGCAGCGGCCAGAAGCCGTCGACAGGCTTCGGTCACGGTGCCGTCGGGAAGTTTGACATCAAGCAAAACCATGTGTGGGGTGAGTCGCTCGACGACGGAGACGCCCTCTGCGACCGTTCCCGCTTCACCGACGATAGTCATATCCGGTTCGAGGTGAAGCAGGGCGCGAAGCCCTCGACGGACCATCTCGTGGTCATCGATAAGAACGATGCTGGTTTGTGGCTGTTTCATACAGGAGTTAATAGGGGTTCCAACGAAAACTCCGCCGTCACCTGTGTGCCTCCGCCGGTCTTGGACTGAACCCGTAACGTCCCTCCAAGTTTTTTGGCACGGGCCTCCATGTTGGCCAGTCCGTATCCACCAGATTGTCCGACAACCGTGGAGAATCCGATTCCGTCGTCCTGTACCGTGACGCGAATTCTTGTGTCTTTCATGCGAATGGCAACCGTCGCTCGATATGCATGGGCATGGCGGGCACAATTGCTGAGCGCTTCTCGTACGATATTCAAGATCTCTCGTTCTTCCTCATGTGTGAGCACCTCAAGGGCGCCCTGCTGAAGATCCAATCGCAGTCGCAGTTGGCCTGTCTGCTCATAGGTCGTACGCAACGTATTCAGCTCCGAAGCAAGATCAAAGACCTGGATGGTCCCGGACTCCAATTCGCGGATCATGCTCCGGACCTCATGGATCAGTTGGTTGATCTGCTCAATCATCCCAATATCAGATGCTATTGGTTCCTTAGTATTAATATGCCTTATTTTGTGATTCATTTCAATACCCAACCCGATGGCATACAACGACTGCAGTACGCAGTCATGCAGATCACGACCGATGCGGGTGCGATCCTCCAGGAGCATGTGTAGGCGCTGTTCGGTTGCCTTATAGGCCGCGGTTAATTCACCAGCGCAGGGTTCCAGTTGAGCCCAACCATAGGATTGCTTTACCGGTCGGGCTGACTGTGAGATTGAGAGCCTCGACGTAGTCTGGAGCCCTCCGTCCAACACCTCGAATCTTTTCTTCGCCACGGTGACGCGAGTTTCTTCCATGCACCTTCCTCCTATCTGAAGCTCCACGAAACGCCTTCCCAGTACCTAGACCAACACCTTTTACTGCGACAAGACCAGGAAATCACCTGGCGGACCCGCCAGGTGACGTTTGTCCTCTAAGGTGGAACCATCCGCCTCCCTCATTCGGCATTCGGACCAGTCATTTGACCCTAGTGCAGTACCTATGCGTTCCACGTGCATGGAGGTGGTCATGCCAACCTCAGTCATTTCCTGAGAAAGAGCCAGGGGAAAGGCAATGGAGTCTCTCAAAGGGACTTCCCATCGTCCTCCTTCTGGCGATCCGTCAAGTCAATTAGCCCTAGTGCGGCCACTATTTTCTCATCTTGAAAGGATTCAGCTATGTCCATTCCAGTAGTCTTAGAGGAAAGAACCGTTAAGTTTTCCGAGGGAAACTTTCTCATTAAGACGGTCGAAACAAGAGACGAAATGATCCAGGCCTATCAACTACGGCATCGAGTGTTTGCGGAGCGACTCAAGTGGGTTCCAGAACGAGCTGATCGACTCGAATCTGATGTGTACGATGCGTGGAGTACCTCTATCGGGGTGTTTGAAGACCACTCTCGACTGTTGGGGTTGGTCCGGATGACCCAAGCCCCGGTCCCCTTCATGTTGGAAAGTGAATTTAGTGCATGCCTCGTGGGTCAACATAGAGTCAGAAAAGAGGTTGATACGGCAGAAATTACACGTCTTGCGGTTGATCCTGCGATCAAGGACCGTGGTCTTTCTGCAAGCCTGATGAAAGCAATTTTTAAGGGGATGTACCAGTGGTGTCTACTTCATGACGTCCGCTATACCTATATGGTAGTCGAACACAGGCTCTTGAAGGTCGTCCAGCGTATGGGATGGCCATGCCGTCCCATCGGCGAAGCTGTCGCGTTGCCACCAGCTGAGGTGCTGTCCATTGGAGGATTCCTTGATCTGGATGAATTTCGCTCCCAAGCTACTACCCGCCGTCCTGCCATGCTAGATTGGCTTACCACGACAACACCAGCACGTGAAACGGCAACCCATCAATATCGAGCGCCGGAGGAACAAGAGGAAGGTCGGGGGTACGCTGAATTCGTTAAAGACCGACAGCTCGTACGCACGGCATAATTATGACTGCGAAGCGATAAACAGTGTCCCAAAAGAGATGGGGCCTGTGCCTTGGCCGGCGAGGTGCAGCCCTACATGGCGGAGGGTAGCCCATGTAGGGCTGGTAGGCCATGTTCGATAGCAGTTGCCACGGCCTGAGAACGAGAGGTCACCTGCAATTTCGAAAAGATACTTTCGATGTGGAATCGAACCGTCCGTTCGCTGACTCCGAGGATTTTCCCAATCTCCCAATTGGTTTTCCCGTTCTTCATCCAATTGAGAATCGTGACTTCGCGCGAGGACAGCTCTTTGACGCATCGTTCTGTTTGCGGCGCGGCTTTCGGTGTGGCTTTCAAAAGAGCCATATGAATGTAATAGCCAAGGTATTCCACCAGTGGGACGAGCCGTTTTGCATCAAGACTTTCCTCGCTCGCAAACGAACAGAAGGTGGCGATCCCACATGCTTCATCCACAGAACCGGTAGTGATCCCGTCGCGGAGACCAAATTGCTGTGCGGTGGCGATGAATTCCCGTTCTTTCTCTGAAGACATGTTCCGATAGGTCTCTTGCCAATGCCGAGTGCCGGGTGACTTCAAGGCTGCCTTAAAGACCGGATCCACGTCGGCAAACCCGTTCTTCCAATACATATAGAGCCATTCATCCGGGTAGCTGGCATTGACGACGTTGCCAAAACCGGCGAAAGACTGATCCGGCCCTAAGCGGACGAGGCCGCCTAATGCTTTTGTGAACGAAAAATAATTCTGAAATCGAACCAGTACATCTCTCACGTGATCGGGTGTCTCCGCCTGCGTCACATAATGAAGGATTTCCATAAAGTTTCGGCATTCTAGCTTGGAAAGGGCATCAAATGTGGCGTGAGGGAATGCTTGCTGGGTCAATGCGTGTGCCATAACCACACCTCCTCGACTATAGGGGGAACTACTTTACCATCTATAAAATCATGATGAAAACTGAAAAAATGGCAGGGGTGTCTTATGCGTGCACTAGGGCCGATTATCTCTATACGGAAGATTCATCATCAGTTTACCCTCATGGTTGCGTATGAACGCCATGATAGGTGCTGAACATCGAGAGCGATTAGCATAGTGGTCACACATCCTGCGAGCCAATGCAATGGAGTCTCACGATCTTGAAGGGGGTATTGCGTCTGTGTTGGGTGCTCGTAGTCTTTGTGTTACTCGTCCGGCCGATGGCCGCATACGGGCAGGCTCTTCGCTTTCAACCTCAGGGGGCACGCGCAGCTGGTCAAGGAAATGCGTTCGCAGCACAAGCCGATGATCCCTCAGCTATCCACTACAACCCCGCTGCGTTGACTCAAGTGCAAGGTGTCCAAAGTGTACTGGGGACCAATGTGTTGGGGGGATCTGTCAAGTTCAAAAGTCCGACGGGGATCGATAGTCGTGGTGATTTCAATGGGAGTGTAAACTGGCCCCCTCCCAGTAACTTCTATCTTAGTGCCAATCTTGCCTCCATTGGACTGCCTCTCCTGTCTATGGTGACCGCCGGAATCGGGCTTGGGTCACCATTCGGGCTGAACACGCGCTTTCCCCTTGATGGTCCGTTCAACACCGCCGTGACGTCGGCGGCACTTCCGTTACTCGCCATCCAGCCAACGATTGCCTACAAGATCAGTGATGCACTCTCCGTAGGGGTGACCGCAGATATTTATACCTTCGCCAGCTTTCTTGGGGAAGGGCATGTGGAGCAGAAGCAGATCAGTGCCGGGGCTCTTGGCATTCCAGCCGGAGCATCTCTTGAACTCAATGGTACAGGGACTGGGGTGGGCGTGACGGCCAGTATGCTTTATGCTCCCCTGAGAAATGGAGCCGGTAAACCGATTGTCTCGATCGGGTTGGTCTATCGCAGTCAAGCGGTGTTACCGTTGAAGGGGGTGTTATTAGTCAACGGGGCAAAGGCGGCTGACGCTTCCACCGATCTTGTGCTGCCTCAAAAGTTTACAGGGGCCGTCGCTATCTGGCCGGTGCGTAACAGCGAAAGGGAGTGGAAGGTGGAGCTCGATATCGAGTATGTGGGCTGGAGTTTGAATAAACATCTGGATGTTCGTCTTTCAAACGGGGCCACGATTCCTCAGCCACAACAGTGGAAAAACGTGCCGGTGATTGCACTTGGAACTGAATATAGATGGATAAACCCGACCTGGTTTCCCAACTGGGAGATTGGGGTACGTTCCGGGTACACATTTACTCAGGATCCGGTTCCGGAACGGACGTTTAGTCCAGGAATCATTTCGTTGCCGGCTCATACCCTCTCTTTGGGGGTGGGGTTCCTCTGCGCAGGCGCCGGGAAATTCCTTGGGATGATCCCATGCAGTGGAGAGTCGGTGCTGTGGCCGAAAGGAATCGGGCTCGACCTTGCCTATCAGGAGTGGTTCTATGAATCGCGTACGGTGGTCGGGAATCTCAACCCAACGGTAAACGGTACCTATCATGCCTTTGTGCATCTCGGAACATTCAGCCTGCGCTATCTGTTCTGAGGCTACCAGGAGGATTCGAGTTATTGTGCGAGGGCTTTGCGGAGATTCGAGACGGTTTCCGGACTGAGTCCCGCGCTCTGCAAGTCCTTATCGCTTGCCGCTTCTAATTTATCTAAGCTCCCAAACCGGCTCAACAGTTCTTTGCGTCGAACCTGCCCGATTCCAATGACCTGATCCAGCTTGGAGTTGACCAATGCTTTCCCTCGAAGTTTTCGGTGGAACGTGATGGCAAAACGATGGGCTTCGTCGCGAATATGTTGGAGAAGATGCGTGGTCGGAGAGGTGGCGGTCAGAGCAATCGGGTTCTTTCTGCCGGCGAGAAACACGCGCTCCTCCTTCTCGCCACGGGCCTTGGCCAACCCAAGAATCGGGAGGTGTTGGTGTCCAGCTTCCTTCAGCCCCTCAATGGCTGCCGCCAATTGCCCAAGTCCTCCGTCGATTAAGATTACGTCTGGGTGAGCTAAGTCGTCCGTGGTCCGATCCGGTTCTTCGCCGGACTTGCCGTAGCGTCGTATCACGACCTCCTTCATGCTGGCAAAGTCGTTCGCCCCCTGCACGGTTTGAATTTTGAATCGACGGTAGTCCGCCTTTTTCATATCCCCGTCTTCCCACACAACCATCGATGCCACGGATTGGTTCCCCATTGTATTGGAGATGTCGAACCCTTCGATCCGACGAGGAGGACGCTCAAGGCGGAGCATCCGTTTCAGTTCCTCACAGGCCTGACGGTCGAGCTCCTCCTCGCGAAGATGTTCGGCGACGGCTGATGTGGCGTTCTCTTCCGCCAAGAGGACCAGCTGATGCTTGACGCCACGTTCGGGAGTCAGGATGCGGACAGGTTCTCCACGTTTTTCGGACAGCCACTGTTCGATCAAGGTCACGTCGTCGAGGTCGGTCGGGACCAAGACTTCCCGTGGCGGTTGCCCGTCTTTGTTGTAAAATTGCTCGATCGCAGAACGAACGAGTTCGTTGTCCGATGCATCCGCCGATTGAGGCCAGAAGAAATCTTTCCGTCCGATCAGTAATCCGCCGCGCACGAACAGAATCTGGAGATCCACCGCAGCTCCCCGCCGCGCAATCCCGAGCACGTCCTGATCGGTGGCCGAGGTCTGGGTAATGCGTTGTTTCTCCAACATTCGTTCGATCTTGAAGAGCCGGTCTCGCAATCGAGCCGCTTCCTCGAACTCTTCCCGCTCGGCAGCCGATTCCATTTTGACGCGGAGCTCGTCGAGCAGCTCATGGTCTCGCCCCTCCAGAAAGTGACGGACTTGCTTGACGATTTGATGGTACTCCTCCTTCGACTGATTGCTCGTGCAGGGGGCCATGCAACGCTTGATTTCAAATTCGAGACAAGCTCGTTCGGCCTTCCCGTCGATGTCGATCGTGCAGGTCGCCAAGGGGAAGACGTGCTTGATCACCTTCAAAGTTTCGCGCAGGGCGTTTGCTGGCGTGTAGGGGCCGTAGTACAACGCGCCGTCTTTTTGGACACGGCGGACGATCGACAGTCGTGGAAAATCGTCCCTGATCGGCAGCCGCACATAGGGGTATTGCTTGTCGTCCCGCAAGACGATGTTGAAGCGGGGTTTGTGTCGCTTCACCAGGTTGCTTTCGAGAATCAGGGCTTCGAGCTCAGATCGGGTCACCATGGTTTCCAGATCGGTGATCTGACTGACGAGGAGGCTGGTCTTCGGACTGAGGTCTGTGCCTTTCTGGAAATAGGAGCGCACGCGGTCGGCTAAGACCGCGGCCTTTCCGATGTAGATGATGTCGCCTTGCCCGTTCTTGAACAGGTAAACACCGGGGCTGCTGGGCAAATGGGCGAGTTTGGACTGAAGAACGTCGAGCGTCATGCGCCAATTCTCATGTATCAATCGTAAGAATACCAGGCGTCAACGCAACATGTCTGCCGATTGGCGTATGGCAGACGGGATTTGCGGAGGCGCTACTTCAGCCCGCGCACAAACGATGGACTCAATGTCCCTCGTGCGACTTCGGCCACCGGCCCTTTCATCGTCAAGCTGAAGTCTTGCCCCACACTGATGTTCAGGACACCACCCGGCATTTTCACCGTGACGGGAGCCTTCACCAGTCCTAACCGCACCGCGGCGCTGGCCGCTGCGCAGGAGGATGAGCCGGACGCCTGTGTCTCTCCAGCGCCCCGCTCCCAAATCAGGATGAAGATCTCCTTTGGTCCGGTTGGGATAGCCAACTGAACATTGGTTCGTTTCGGGAACAGGGTATGATTTTCCAAGGCAGGGCCAAACTGTAGCAGTTCTTCCCGAGACCAGGATTGGCCAGCCGGTCGAAAGACCACGCAATGCGGGTTCCCAACACTGACGCCGGTGAAGACCAACGAACGCCCCGCAGCCTCGATAGGCTGCTGAATCAATTCTGGTACGTTCAAGGAGCAGGGTAACGCATCCGGTGTAAACATGGCGTTCCCCATCTCGACCGTCGCGGCGCTGGCGTCTCCATACCGGTCTATGTGCAGATCGATGGTAACCAGCCCGCCTTTGGTCTCAACCGTGAAGCGCTTCTTCTTGGTCTTGCCTGTAGCGTGGAGGTAGCGAGCAAAAATTCGAAGCCCATTTCCAGATTTTTCCGCTTCACTGCCGTCAGGGTTGAAGATGCGCAGCCCGAAATCGGCTTTCTTCGAGGGGACCACGGCCAGAATGCCGTCACTTCCCAGCCCCCAATTGCGATCACAGATCGCTTTAATCACTTTCGGTGTGAGCTTTACGCTCAGTTCCTTGGGATCCATCACAATGTAATCGTTGCCCAGGCCATGTCCGCGGAAAAAAGCATTTTTCATCCGATCAGTCCTTTCTCCTCTTTTCGTCTATTGATCAGGAACCGCACGAACGATACTGGGGTCATCCGTTACTGGTCAATAGTCATTGGTCGCAGATCTGAGAACAGGACTTGCTCGCGGAAAATGACCGACGACGAATGACCAATGACGGGGTGGCTAGACGATCTTCACTCCTGCAGGCCGTTCGATCAACTCGATTTCGTAGCCGTCCGGCGCATCGATAAAGATGAATCGGCTCCCGGAGGACGTCTTCGTCGGCCCATCGGTAATCTTGACCCCTTGGGCATTGAGCGACGCAATCGTCTCGTCGAGGCTTTCCACTTGGAATGCGAGGTGGACGAGATCCTCTTGAACCTTGACCGGGCCACTGGGTGGGAAACTGGTCAATTCAATCAACTCGTCACTATTGGGCACACGCAGGAACGCGAGATGCGACCCACGAGGAGAGGTCTTTCGCTCGATCACCTCAAGACCCAGCACGGTCGTATAAAACCGAATGGTCTCATCCAGGTCGCTGACCCGCATTCTGGTATGGAGAAGCTTTTTCACGTTCATGGGCTTCTTATACGTGAAACACATGCCAGATCGCCAGGCCAAACCGATTTTGTTACATACAAACGAGGCTATGTGATCGAGGAGGGCAAATTGACCCTATGAGTCGTCGGCTGTTACGGTGTTCTCCATGCATCTGCCGTCCTGGGAAATCGGGCGTGCATTGGGAATTCCCATTCGTGTCCATGCATCCTGGTTTCTCGTCTTTTTATTGGTGACGTGGAGTCTCTCCACCGGGTATCTGCCGGATAACCTGCCTGGTCTCTCGCCTGAGCGCTATTGGGCGATGGGGGCAGTGGCGGCGGTTCTTCTGTTTTTCTCCGTCTTGCTCCATGAACTCGGACATTCCTATGTGGCCCTGCACTATCGCATCCCGATCGAACAGATCACCCTATTCATTTTTGGCGGGGTGGCCCACATGCGCAGGGAAGCTCCCTCACCAAAGGCGGAATTTCTCATCGCCGTCGCAGGACCAGTCGTAAGTTTTGCGATTGGTGGGACCTGTCTTCTGTTCGTGATTTTGGCGGAATCTCTCCAACAACAGGGGCTTCAGGGGGTGATCATGCTCGGTGCCTTGTTGGGCATGGTGAATGTGCAACTCGGGTTGTTCAATTTGATCCCGGGGTTTCCCCTTGATGGCGGGAGAGTGCTGCGTGCCGGACTCTGGGCTTGGGGAAAAGACTTTTATCGTGCGACGAAACAAGCTGCGGTTGTCGGCCTTACATTTGGGGCGATATTGGGTTTTGTCGGTCTTGTGATCGCCTACAGGGCCGCGAGCGGGGACCTGCCTGCTTCCATGATGTCGAACGGAGGATGGATCGTGTTCATCGGCATGTTTCTGTTTGCTGCGGCACAGGCAAGTCGCCGCCAGGCTGTGGTACGTCAGACTTTGGCAACGATCCCTATCCGGAATTTGATGGTCACTACAGTGGTCTCGATCCCTGCGCAGTGTACCCTTGATGAAACCGTGAATCGGTACTTCCAGGCCTATGGATACGGAGGGTTTCCGGTCTTGGCAGATGGTCGGTTGGTCGGGCTGGTGACGGTCTCCGAGGTGCAGGCTGTGGCGCCGGCACTCTGGGCCTGGCGCCGAGTTGACCAGGTGATGCGCCCAGTTTCGGAGTCATTGGTGATCGACCAGGAGGCACGGGTGATTCATGCGATGGAACGAATGGCTCGTGGAGGATGGGATCGCTTGGTTGTCGTAAAAGATGGAGACGTTGTTGGTTTGGTAACCCAATCAGCCATTGTCCATTTTTTGCGGCTTCGAAGTTCTTCAGGGCGCTAGGTGAGTATGACGGTTACCTATGGACTAGGAACCCGTGGAGATTCGTCATGCTCCGTCAGTCTGTGCGAGCGACGGAAATGTTTTGTGCAATGGCCACGCGAACCAGATGGACGACGAGTAGAAAGCCGTAGACCACGCAAAAGAATTTGAATGTCACTTGGTAGAAATCCATCAGGAGAACCGGCAAGCAGAGGGCAAAGAGCAGGCTCGCGATCAGCGTCGCGAGCGTCAGCCGACGACAGAATTCGTAAGAAGGTTCCTTCCCGACAGGTTTAAGTGCCCGCGCATATCGCTCGGCTCGCTGCATGCGGGCCACACGAAGGGCTTCGTCCGTCGATCCAAAATAGCGGATTCTGAAATAGCCGTACAGGATAAAGAGCCAGGGGATACTCCACAATGGCCAGTAGAGGTGTCCAGAGTAGTCCTCATGGCTGATGAGCGACGCGTACGATGGGGCGTAGAGGAGTCCAAGCACCAATGGAAGGATGCGTGCATCCCCTGGGCGTTCTCCTTCCGGTCCGCCGTGAACCAGCTCCCGCTCGAAGAGCGGATAGCCGTATTTCAGGATGACCAGCGCGATCGCTGCACTCATCGTCTTATCAGGGATGTATCGCACGCAGGTTTGAAACCAGTTGACGACGTACCAGCTGATATTTTGGCTCCAGTGGAGGCCGAGGGCCGTATCCAGGAACACGCGGACCGCCGCCTCCCATTGTGAAATCCTGATGCTGAGGGCTTCCGCCACGTCCGGATTCAACGCCAGAATTGCGCGTTCATGCAGCGCTGATTGGACAAGGGTACCGGGAATGCTCATGACCACCGCACCGGCCACGCCGAAGCTGAGCAGAAACCAGGCATGCGCAGCACCCGAGCTTTTACTCGTGCGCACGTATTTGAGAAACCTCGGTTGCCGTGCCAACATTCCCCAAAATAACGCCCCTGCCATGTTGACGAGTGACCAGGGGAAGATGATGACTTCAGCTCCCGCTTCGGGGAAGAGCAGCCAATTCACGACAGAATTCGAGAGGAGTGCGACGATGGCACCCAGCCACGGGCCCAGTAAAATTGCGGCCAAGGCAGTCCCTGTCATATCGAGAAACAGAATGCTTTCGAGATGGCGGCTGAGCGTCAGACCGACATAGTTGAGAAGCACTCCCGCGGCAACGATAACGCCGACCTCGTACACGATCAGGTAAGAAGACCCGTACAGTGGCTTCGAGGAAAAGAAACCGCTGCATGGTGTGGCGGTCACGGGGCGGCGTTCTGGTTGCGGGAGTGGCTTCTTCTCTCGCTGTAATTGGAGGCGCTGTTGAATATTGAGGAGACGTTCAAACACGGTGAGGAGAGCGGCGATAAACCCAGCTATGGTTCCGCCTAACATCATCAGCTCTTTGCCGTGTTCTTCAATCATGCGGTTGGCTCTAAGCCTTGCCGGTAGCCATTTTATCGAGGAAGCTGAACTGTCGCCAGAAAAAGGCTGGAAGTTGCAACGACTGGTCGGCTGGATTTAGCGAAACAGCTACGGACAAGAGAGCGGCTGAGCGAAGGTTAGGGCCGTTCGGGCGGCAGCGGCCGTGTGATTCGAGCAAGCTGTTGAAGCTTGTGTGCGATCACCCCACCGAACAGCAACAGTCCCGCTGAATAGTAGACCCACAACAGTAAGAGCACGATTTCCAGTAGTGATCCATAGAGGCGCGCGTAGACGGTGGCGTAACCGCCATAGCTGACGAAGATGACTTTCGTTGAAACCCAGAGCAAGCCGAACGTCAGTGCTCCCGCCATGGCGTCTCGCCATCGTGGTCGGCGTCGAGGAACGAGGCGATACAAGAGACTCACGGCCAGGAACGCGAGCGCAAAGGGCAGGGTATACGTCAGATGGAACTCGTGGGCAGCCAAGGCGACAAGGTCGAGACCCCAGAGGCGAGGCGCATAGGCGGTCAAGAACGTGATGGTTTCCGTAGCCACGTACGCAACAAAGAGGAGAAGTCCCGTAGAACCTAATAGCGCGATAGAAATTCCTGTGGAAATCAACGGATGCCGTTTTTGGGTGCTCTCAAAGACCACGTTGAGCGCATAGTCGAGTTCGTAGAAGACGAGCCCGCCAAACCAGAAAAACGATAAGAACACGAGCCATCGCACGCTTTCCAATGAACTGATCCGGTGGAGCTCATCAGCCAATCGTTCGCCCAGGGAAGGGAGGAAACCTTTGAGGAAGCTCAGCATGAATTGTTCACCGATGACCTCTTGGCTGACAAGAAAGCTGATTCCATAGAGCAGGAGGAACACGAGTGGAAAGAGCGAGAGGAGCGAGAAAAACGCGAGGGCAGCGGCCAAGCTGGGGCACCCTTGCCGCAAGAACGCCTTCAATGCAGCAAGGAAAAAGCGGAGGACATTCATGATGCGTCGCACATGAATCAGTAAACAGACACGACGACTTATTTGAGTGTCGACACAGCCTGCGTCGCGAAACTCACGAGGGGGTTGGGGTAGACCCCGAAGATGACAACCCCGGCGACCGCACAGGCCAAGACGATGGAGAGAGTCGGGGACATCACCAAGCGTGGAGCGCTGTCCGACTGATCGCTCGGCTCTCGCATGTACATCACCATGACCAGCCGCAGATAGTAATAGGCCGAAATGGCGGCAAAAATCAGGGCAAGAGCTGCCAGCCATGTCAGGCCTGCCTCCACCGCCGATAGGAAGATATACAATTTCCCAACGAAGCCGGCAGTCGGAGGAATCCCAGCCAGGGAGACCATGAAAATCAGCATCAAAAGCGCGGCCATGGGGTGGCGTTTTGCAAGCCCTGTAAAGTCTTCGATCTCTTCTCCTTCGACACCGCCTTTACGCAGCATCGCGACGATCGCGAACGCCCCGAAGGTCATGAAGGTGTACAGCGAGAGATACAGGAGAACGCTGGCGATGCCGGAGGACTGTTCGATCCGGCCGGCAGCCACCACTCCGATCAGCGCGTAGCCCGCATGGGCGATGCTTGAGTAGGCCAACATGCGCTTGACGTTGGTTTGGACCAACGCGACGATGTTCCCGATCAAGAGCGTGGCGATGCAGAGCAAAAGAAACGTCGCAGACCAGTTTGCCTTGAGCCCTCCAAGGCCTTCCACAAACACCCGAAGAAATGCCCCGAAACTGGCGGCTTTTGAGGCGACTGCCATGAATGCCGTCACCGAGGTTGGGGCGCCTTGATAGACATCGGGGGTCCACATGTGAAACGGCACGACGGCGAGCTTAAATCCGAATCCAACCGCGAGCAAGATTGTCGCAAACAGGAGTAACGGCTCGCTCAGTCCTTGACCTGCTATGGCTGTGGCGATCTGCGGGAGCCTTGTACTACCGGTTGCTCCATAGAGGAGCGAAATGCCGTAGAGCAGAATGCCGGATGAAAATGCGCCCAACACGAAATATTTTGCGGAAGCTTCGAGCGAACGTGGTTCGGCGCGCTTGAGTCCAGTTATCGTGTACAGTGAAAGAGACATCAACTCAGTTCCAAGATAGATCGTCAGCAGATCGGACGCCGATACCATGACCATCATTCCGGTGAGCGCGAGCAGGATGAACCCATAGTATTCGCCGAAATAGAGGCGTTCCTCCTTGAGGTACGAATAAGAAAGCAGGATGGTGAGGCCGGTGACGAAGTAGAGGAGCAACTTCCAGAAGGCTCCATAGGTATCGATGACGACAAGACCGCTGAAAATCAAGGTCTGCTCACCGATCTGAGAGGCTGTGAGTCCCATGCAAATGGCAAGCGTTCCCAGACTTAACCACACCAGGCCGTCCTTATCGGGCCTCCGCAGCACCGGATCCAGTACAAGCACGATGCAGGCCGTCGTGATGACGAGCAGCTCCGGTAGGATCAGAAAGAGGTCTCCGACTGAGAATGTCATGGTTGCTGTTCCTTCGTCGGGATAGTGGCGAAGTGTGGAGGAAGGGGCGCTTCTCGATCACTAGTTCCCTCAAGATTTGCGGACAGCGCAGGTCGTGCAGACAAGGAATTCTGGCGATGGCTCGCGGCTGTCTCCTCCTGGGAAGCCGGCATCACGCGCGCGATCACTTTCTCCACGCTGGTGTGCATTCGAGATAGAATCGGATTCGGAAACAACCCGATCCAAAAAATCAGGACTACGAGCGGCACCAGCGTCGCCATCTCGCGGGGGCTGCAATCGTGCAGCTTTGGAAGCAGGTGCGCGGCCGGTACGCCGAAGGCGACCCGTTGAATCATCCAGAGGAGGTAGGCAGCAGCGAGGATAATCCCCAAAGACGCCAGCGCGGCGGCGATCTTGCTCCAGAGGAATGTGCCGACGAGGACCAGGAACTCGCCCACGAAACTGTTCGTGCCGGGAAGACCCAGCGAGGAGAGCGCAAAAATAACCAGGAACGTGGCATAGCGAGGCATCGGCTTCGTGAGTCCGATATTGTCGGCAATCTGACGGCTATGGGTCCGCTCGTAGATCATGCCCACACAGAGAAAAAGCCCGCCGGTGGTGATCCCGTGGTTCACCATCTGCATGACGGCACCCTCGATGCCTTGGATATTGAACATGAAGAGTCCAAGCGTGACGAATCCCATGTGACTGACGCTTGAATAGGCAATGAGTTTTTTGAGGTCAGCCTGAGCCAGGGCCATATAGGCGCCGTAGATGATCGCCACGATCGACAGGATGACCATCAACGGAGTGAGAAGCCGAGACGCATCCGGCAACATGGGGAGGCTGAAGCGTAGAAAACCATAGGTCCCCATCTTGAGCAGGACGCTCGCGAGAATCACGCTGCCGGCCGTGGGGGCTTCTACGTGCGCGTCCGGGAGCCAGGTATGGAAGGGAAACATGGGAATTTTGACGGCGAACGCGACGAAGAAGGAGACAAAGAGCCAGATCTGAAGTCCCAGTCCGTAGGTCTGCTGGCTCAGCGCCAGAACGTCGAACGTATGGCCGCCCTGGAAATAGAGGACCATGATCGCGACCAGCAAAAGGACGCTGCCGGCGAAGGTATACAAGAAGAATTTGATGGCCGCATAGAGACGGTTCGGCCCGCCCCAGATGCCGATCAACAGATACATCGGGATCAGCATCGCCTCCCAAAATACGTAGAACAGGACGAAATCCAACGCACAGAAGACGCCGATCATGGCGCATTCCATGATCAACAGCATGGCCATAAAACTCCGAACTCTCGTCTCTATGGCGCGCCAGGAGATCAGAACGCAGAGCGGCATCAGGATGGTTGTCATGATCACGAGCGGCAGGCTGATTCCGTCCAGACCAAGCTTGTAATAGATGAAGAGAGGGGGGATCCATCGGGCCGATTCGACAAATTGCATCTGATCGGACGACGCATCGAACAGCCACCAGAGTGGTAGCGAGATCAGAAGGTTGGCAACGGTAATGCCCAGCGCAACGAGCCGCACAGAGGCATCCTTGACGGCAAAGATCGCTGCTGCTCCTAACAGCGGGAGGAAAATCAAGATTGTAAGCCAGGGGAAACCGCTCATCGGGCTTCCTGCTCGGCGAATGTGGAGGATGGTGTCTCGTGTTTAAGTCGGCTCATGCTGGGTTCGCTCCCTGTCATTCTATTCATCACCATCACAGGAGAAGATAAGCCGTCAAAACAACAATGCCTAGGGCCATTCCCAGCGCATAGTGTTGAGTTTGGCCGCTCTGGATGAGCCTCAATATCCATCCTCCCCACGTAATGGCCCGAGCGATTCCATTGACGGCTCCATCGATCACGTGGACATCGACCCGTTTCCAAAGCGTGGACGCTGACCGGAATGTCGGTTGTACGAACAGGGCGTCATACAGCTCATCGACGTACCATTTGTTGAGAGAGGCTTCGTAGAGGCTTCTCCACCGCCTGGCCAAGCGGTCGGGCAGATCAGGGTTCATCACGTAGAAATAATAGGCTGCGGCAATGCCGAGCAGGCCCAAGCCTGTCGCGGTCAACATGATGGTGAAGCCATCGGAACCGTGCTGAGCGGCGGTCTCTTGTCCGGTAGAAAAGACCGGCTCCAAAAATGATGGGATGCCAAGATATCCGGTCAGTATGCTGAGGCCGGCCAGAATAAGCAGTGGCCTCGTCATCGTCTGCGAAGGTTCATGAATGTGGGCCGCATGGTGCGGGTCGACACGCGAAGAACCCCAAAACACGACGAACACCAGTCTGAAGCTATAGAAGGCGGTCAACAGCGCCGTCAGCAGACCCAAGACGGTCAAGACCTGACCAAGTTCTCCCGACGACCAGGCCGAGACGAGAATCTCATCCTTGCTAAAAAAACCCGCTGTGAGTGGAAACCCGGCGAGAGCCAATGAACCCACCACAAACGTCCAATAGGTGGTCGGCAGTTTGTCTTTGAGACCACCCATCTGTCGCATGTCCTGCTCATGGTGGAGCGCGATGATGACCGAGCCACAACCGAGAAACAGCAAGGCCTTGAAGGCACCATGGGTCAGGAGATGGTACATGCCTGAGGCATAGGCCCCAAGGCCACAGGCCATGATCATGTAGCCGAGTTGACTCACAGTCGAGTAGGCCACCACACGTTTGATGTCGGTCTGAGTCAAGGCGATCGTCGCGCCAAGGACCATCGTGGCGGCGCCGGTCACAGCCACGACGCTCATGGCCGTGGGGGACAAGTTATAAATAGGGGCGAGCCGCGCGACCATGAAGACCCCAGCTGTGACCATGGTGGCGGCATGAATGAGTGCTGAGATGGGTGTGGGGCCTTCCATTGCATCGGGCAACCAGACGTGAAGAGGGACTTGTGCCGATTTACCCACCGCGCCGGCGAACAACAAGAGCGCGATCAGGGTGTATACAGAAACCTCCCAGATGCCTCCGAACGGGCCGAGGAGATTCATCGTCAGATCGGTTGCTTCATGGATAGCCGGAAAGATGTCGAGGTAGTTCAGCGATCCGAAATGATACCAAACCAGGAGCAGGCCCAGGATGAAACCAAAATCCCCGACTCGATTCACGAGGAAGGCTTTGGTGGCTGCCGCACAGGCAGATGCGCGTTCGTACCAATGTCCGATCAAGAGATAGGAACACAGCCCGACGGCTTCCCAAAATATGAAGAGCTGGAGCAAGTTGTCGGCAAGCACGAGCATCAGCATGGAAAACGTAAAGAGGGCGATATAGCTGAAGAACCGAGCATAGCCAGGATCGCCGTGCATATAGCCGATCGTATAAATGTGGACGAGCGAACTGACTCCTGTCACCAGAAGGAGCATGACAGCGGTCAGTCGATCGATATGGAGACCGATGTGAATATCGAGATCCCCCGATACGAGCCATGTGTAGAGTGGGACAGAAATCACCGAACCGGAGGCGACTTCGATAAAGGCTGCAAGCGACAACACGAATGATAGCAATACCGCCGGAACCGCGGTGACGTGCGCGCGGTCTCTGATCTGCGAACCACGTAGGCCGAGGACGAGAAACGCGGCCAGCGGGAGGAGTGGAATGAGTGCGTAGAGCATGGTGGAGATATTACTCGATGGTCATCAGCTCGGAATAGGCCTCAACGAAGAACCCGGCGAAGTCGGCGTGTGAAGGCTGAGGCGTCGTCACGGAGGTCCTTTACCATTTGAGCAAATTGAATTCCTCGACGTTGATCGTCGATTTCGATCGATGCAAGGCGATGATGATCGCCAAACCGATCGCGACTTCTGCCGCTGCCACCGTCAAGGCAAAAAAGACGAACACTTGCCCTCCAATAACCTGCAGATGGTCGGAGAACGCCACGAAATTAATGTTGGTTGCATTCAGCATCAACTCGATGGACAGAAGAATGGCGATGATGTTGCGACGAATCAGCACCCCAACAATACCCGTGAGGAATACGATCGCACTCAAGATCACGTAGTAGAAAACAGGGACGCTCATTGGGCACCAGGGGCTTGGGGTATATCCTTGTCCTCGTTTTTGCCGATGTGGGGCTTTGCAAGGAGGATGGCGCCGACCATGGCGGCGAGGAGAATCAAGGAGGCCACTTCAAAAGGGAATAAATAGGTTGAGTAGAGCGCTTGGCCGATCGTGAGGGTATTGTCGGAGGTCTGAGCGTCGACAGCCATCGCGGCAGGGTCACGGCGAGCTGCGCCCATGCCGCCCGACAGCAACACCAGAAATTCGATCGACAAGGGAACGCTGACAAAGACTGCAATTCGCGATTGGCTGTGGTACCGGTCGTCGCGGTTGACGTTGAGCAACATGACCACGAACAGATACAACACGACGATCGCTCCGGCATAGACGATGATTTGCACGGCGGCGAGGAATTCGGCATGCAGCGTGATGTACAGCCCTGCGACATGGAAAAACATGACCAGGAGAGACAACGTACTATACACAGGGTTTCTGAGTACCACCACGAGAATGGAGGTGAGGGTAATCATTCCAGCGAAATATCCAAAAAAAACGTACGCCACGGTACGATTCCTCAGTTAACGGTCGACAGTCCAGGACTTCTGCCACTGGGTGGCCGTCGTGGGACCCCCCAATGCGTTCCATTCGGATCAGTTCGGCTTGGGCGGAACGTGTTTGAATGGTACGTTGAAGAACGCGACGTTCGGATGCTGAAGCTCTAAGCGCTTCTCACGGATCGGAAACGAACGGTCGCCGATCGCGAGGAGCTGTTGTTTATTCAGGTGGAGTTGTCGCTTGTCAAAGACCGCCCATTCAAACTCCCTCGTCATTCCCAAAGCATCGACGGGACAGGCATCCACACACATCCCGCAGAACAAGCATCGGGTCATGTCCATATAGTATTCTTTCGAGTAGCGTTTTGTCGGTTCTCCAGGCACCTCCGCACTCACGACACGAATCACACGGGAAGGACAGGCTGCTTCACAGAGGTCACACCCTACGCACTTCTCGGTTCCATCGTCATACCGGAGCAAGGCGAGCATGCCACGATAGTTGTCCGGCAGCGTGCGTTTCTCGTGAGGATATTGCAATGTGATCGGTCGGTAGTTGAGCAAGTGGGACAGGGTCGCCTTCATGCCGACCAGGATTTCATAAAACGTAATGGTCTTGAACCACTCAGACAGGCTCAGACGTTTGGAGTGTACGGTCGATGACATGTCGGTCCTGTCGATTCTTCTTTCTACTGCGTGACGAATACGGCAATGGATGTGACGACGATGTTCGCCAACGCAATGGGTAACAGCACTTTCCAGCCGAACTTCATTAGCTGATCGTATCGCAGTCTCGGCAATGTCGCCCGCAGCCAGAAAAAGAGGAACAAAAACGAGTAGGTCTTCACCGCAAACCACATAGTGTTCTCGATCCACGCCAACGACGGCAAGCCAACTAGTTCGAGAATTGTTCCCGGGTATGGAGCATTCCAGCCACCTAGAAAGAGTGCGGCAGCCACACAGGACACCAGGACCATGTTTGCGTACTCGGCGAGGAAGAAGAACGCGAAGCGGAGCCCGCTGTACTCGGTGAAGAATCCGGCGACCAGCTCACTTTCGGCCTCAGGCAAATCGAACGGCACGCGGTTCGTCTCAGCCACCGCGGAAATCACATACACGCCAAAGGCAAAAATCTGCGGCGCCGGAAGGGCGAACAGATACCAGTGCCAAAACCAACCCTGTTGGGCATCGGTGATCGTCACCAGACTGAGCGAGCCGGCGAGGATGATCACGCCGATAATGGAGAGCCCGACATTGAGTTCATAGCTGATGATCTGTGCCGCCGAGCGCAACCCTCCGAGCAAGGAGTATTTGCTGTTCGAGGCCCATCCTCCGATGATGATGCCGTAGGCGCCGAGCGAGGCGAAGGCCAGGATATACAGAATGCCGATATTGATATCGCTGATCACGAAGGGCTTGACGGTGATGCCGCCGATCTCGAACGTCCAGTTTGGGCCCCACGGAATCACGGCAAATCCGATAAACGCAGGAATCAGACAGATGATCGGCGCCATGGTAAAGAGGAGCTTGTTGGCGCCGGCGGGGATGATATCCTCCTTGAAAAACAGCTTAATCGCATCCGCAAAGGGTTGGAGGATTCCGTATGGTCCCACTTCCATGGGACCCATGCGGTCCTGCATCCACCCCAACACTTTTCGTTCGGCTAAGGTGAGAAGGAGTACCGTCACGATGACGATTCCCATGATGGCCCCGATTTGGGTCAGAGATATGGCAAGACGCAACCCTAATTCACTCACGATAAGACTCCTGGATTAGCATAATCATCAGTAACAGTATTGGCTCGTTACGCGACTCTCATCATCGACACCGTGGCCGTTTTGAATGAGGGAACATGCGTGATCGGATCGACCGTGCAGTCAAACAGCCCGAGGGCGTTTTGACCGAAGTGATCCGGAAACCATGCGGTACCTTGAGGTACCCGCGCCACAATTTTAATCTCGGTCGTCATTTCTCCGGCGCTGCTGCAGAGACGGACACGATCTCCATCCATCAAGGCAAACCGATCGGCGTCGACAGGATTGATCCGGAGCTGTCCCCGGTCTTCAATCTGACGGAGGCCTTTCGAACGGGTCGAGAGCTTTCCGGAGTGGAACAGACTCTGTCCAAATCCTACCTGCAGCGTGCCATCCGGTCTGGATTTCTGTGGGGTTAGTCGGTATCGCGTCGCGAGATTGGGATGGTAGCCCTCACGGAGGTAACGATCCATGGCACGACCATCGACTTTCAGGGGCAACGGAGTCGGTCCAAGCGACCCATAGCCGGAAATGGCACCTCGGATCTCTTTCAAGATGTCTTTGCTGTCCTGGTACTCCACCGACATTCCTAACAAGATGCCGAGCGCAGCAAAGATCTCCCAATCGGGACGGCTTTCTCCGATCGGCTCAATCGAAGGACGAATGGCCTGCACATGCCCCTCGCTATTGGTAAACGTCCCTGTTTTTTCCATCGACGATGCAACCGGCAAGACAACATGGGCCAGGGACGCCGTCTCAGTCAAGAACAGCTCCTGGCACACGAGCAAATCCAATTTCCGTAACGAATCCTCCGCGCGTATTGGTGCGGGGAGACTTGCCACAGGATTCTCACCCACGACGAAGAGCGCTTTCAGGGATCCTTCCTGGGCACGCTTCAACATTTCGACGAGCGAAGCACCGGCGGCTGGTGGTAGTTCTGTCTTCCACAGTTTCGCGAATCGTTCACGGTTCGCCGAATCATCAATGAAACCGCCTCCCGGAAGATACTCGGTCAGGGCGCCCATTTCGACCGCGCCTTGGTCATTGTTTTCCTCTGCCAATGGTGCAAATCCACAACCAGGTCGGTCCAATTTGCCCGTCAAAATGAGCAGATCGAGAATCGATAACGATCCAGCGTACCCCTGTTCACTGCGGAGGAGCACTTGTCCTGTCAGAACGATCACTTTGCGTCCCGCTGCCAGTACCTTGGCGGCTTGTCTAAACGAATCGGGCTCGATACCGGTGGCTCGCTGGAGGTCTTGCCAAGAGCACTCTCGCAGCACAGTCGTCACGGCGTTGACGTAGGCAGGGTACTGCTGTGCGAGCTCCGGTACGATCAGATTCTCCTCGATCACGGCCTTCAAGAGACCGAGGATCCCATTCTGCATCTCGTTGGGTGGGATGGAAAAATGATGATGGGAAAGATTGGCGATGTTGCTCATTGTGTCGACGACAGGCACCAGCGACTCAATCGTGATCAACGTCGCCCGGCGTTTCTTCACCGCTTCTTTGACTTTGAGCCCTGTGATGGGATTCGTCTCCGTGATGTTCGTGCCGATGAGTACCAGTACATCGGCGTCCAGAATATCCTCAAAGGTGACGGTCCACCGGTGGGTTCCCTGGACGAGTCCCATCGCGTGCAAAGCGTTGACGTGACCGTACCGGGCGCTGCTGTCGAGATGATTGGTGCCGATGGCCACGCGCATAAATTTCTGAAAGAGGTACAACTCTTCGTTGGTGCAACGACCTGAAATCAATCCTCCGAAACTGTGCCCTCCATGCAGCGTCTTCAGTTCGCGGATGCGGTCGGCAACGTATTCTAAGGCTTCCTCCCAGGTCGTTTGGACAAGGGCCCCGTTTCGCCGAATCAGCGGATGGGTGAGGCGATCAGGGTGGCTGGCCGCATGGAATCCGAAAAACCCGCGAGCGCACAGGTCCCCATTATTTCGGCCTGCCCCGTGCGCGGAGTTCACCTCGATGAGCTCCTGCCCCTTCGTCTGGACGGTCATCTGACATCCGTCTCCGCAGTATCCGCAGATCGTGTCAGCTCGTTTCAACATCCAGGGCCGATATTCGTACATCGAAAGTCGGCTGGTAATTGCTCCGACCGGGCAGATTTGCACGCAGCCGCCGCAGAACTCGCAATTTAAGGGATGCGCACCGAAGTGCTTGATTTCAGTCATGGTTCCACGTCCGACCGGCGCCAACGCTTTCACGTCCATGACCTCGTCACAGTAACGGACACAGCGGAGACATTGGACGCAGCGATTCATCTGCGTTTCGATGAGCGGACTGAAATACTCTTTTGAGAAGATGCGTTTGGTTTCAGCGAATCGACTGGTTGCCGTGTATTGATGGGAGAAATCTTGGAGATCGCATTTTCCCCCTTGATCACAGACCGGGCAATCGAGTGGGTGATTGGCGAGAATGAACTCGAGCACCGAACGATGGGCATCGTTCACCACGGTCGTGGCGGTGCGCACGCTCATCCCCTCGTCGACCGGTGTGCTGCAGGCGGTTTGAAGCTTAGGCATCTTTTCGATTTCAACCAGGCACATGCGGCAATTGGCATCCGGCTTGAGTTTCGGGTGATAGCAAAAATGCGGAATCATGACGCCGACGCGTCGAGCCGCTTCGATCACCAATGTTCCTTTCGGGACCTTGACCGTCATCCCATCGATCGTGAGACGAACGACGGGCACTGTTGAATCAGGCATAGTGACACACGACCATCTGATGGCACGAGGATATATTTAATGCCGTCCTGCCGGTTCAAGCTGAATGAGATTCGCCGCCTCTGCTTCACTGATGAGGTCGACGTATTCCTGCCGCCAATACTTCAGCGTACTTTGGATGGGCGCAACCTCTGCATCGCCGAAGGCGCAGACCGTACGGCCTGCGATGTTTTTGCATAGATCTAGTAAGGTTTCAAGGTCCTGCATCCGACCACGCTTGGCCAAAATCCGGCGTAGGGTTTGGACAAGCCAGGAACTACCCTCTCGGCAGGGACTGCATTTCCCACAGGACTCATGGTAGAAAAATTCCATCAGTCTAAGCGCCGCCCAGACCATGCTGGTCCCTTCTTCCATCACGGTCACGCCGCCGGATCCCAACATCGATCCTGCCGCTGCGACATGTTCAAAATCCAGTTTCACGTCAAGATGGGCCGGCGTCAAAAACGGTGCTGATGCTCCTCCGGGGATGAACGCCTTGATTGGTTTATCCGAACGCATTCCCCCGGCATGCTCGTAGACCAACTCTCGTACCGTCACACCCATCGGAACTTCGTAATTGCCGGGGCGCTTTACATGTCCGCTGACACAAAACACTCTAGTGCCTGTGCTTTTAGGGGGCGAACCAATGGCGGCAAACCATTCGGGACCTCGGTTGATGATATGCGGTAAGTTGGCCAGCGTTTCCACATTGTTGACCACGGTCGGCTTATTGTAGAGACCATGGGTGGCTGGAAACGGCGGTTTGACACGGGGAAGGCCGCGCTTGCCTTCAAGAGATTCCAACAGGGCTGTTTCCTCACCGCAAATATACGCGCCAGCCCCGCGATGGACCCAAATGTCCACATGGACACCCGTGCCGAGAATGTTTGTTCCGATGTATCCGGCGGCTCGTGCTTCGGCTATGGCATGCTCTAAGATCTGGGAGCCGAGGACCATTTCACCACGGATGTAGATGTAGGCAGTCTCTGCGCCGATCGCGTAGCAGGCCAACAGGATCCCTTCCAGAACTTGGTGGGGGTCGCGCTCCATCAACTGCCGATCCTTGAAAGTGCCGGGCTCGCTCTCGTCCGCGTTACAGCAGAGATAGCGGGGACCGTGATAATCCTTCGGCAGGAACCCCCACTTCACTCCGGTTGGAAAGCCTGCGCCGCCGCGACCGCGCAAGCCTGATTTTTTGACCATGGCCGTGACATCGGCCGGAGCGATCTTGCCGAGCGTCGTGCGCAAGGCTTGATAGCCTCCGGTCTTTTCGTAATCAGGCAAGGAGCCGGTGTAGCCTGGCTGCATCATGTTTTTCAGAAGAATGAGTTCGTGTTTCGGCATCGTTCTTCAGTGTGAAACATAAAAGGTGGAAAATGAAAGGTTGAAAGAAAGCCGCTGTTCTTTACGTCTCACCGTTTAGGTCTCACTTTTCACTGTGATCGGTTCAGGCCACATGAAAGGTCCGCTCTTGAGGGGGCTGGTTCCCGTTGAGCGGAGATCGGATAAAATCCGATCCAATTTGTCTTCGGTCAGTTGCTCATAGTAGTCATCATTGACCTGCATCATCGGACCGGTCCCGCATGCGGCCAAACATTCCACGGCGCTGAGGCTAAACAGTCCGTCTGCTGTCGTTTCACCCGGCGCAATCCCCAGTTTCGCCTTAATCCAACCGATGACGGTGTCTGAACCCACGAGCGCGCACATGAGGGACTTACAGACCTGTAGGTGAAATTTGCCGACGGGCTTGAGATTAAACATCGTGTAGAAGGTAATCGTCTCGTAGACTTGCGGCGGCGTCAGTCTGAGGAGTGCCGCAATCTCTTGCATCGCAGCTTCGGTCACGTAGCCTTGATCGCGCTGGGCGACATAGAGAAGTGGGATTAAGGCCGACCGTTTGACCGGATAGCGCGACAAGATGTCGCCGATTTCATCCTTATATTTTTCGGCTAACTTCATGCGTTCATAATCCTGGTGCGCAAAGTCTCTGATGTATCACCGGTCGCACTCTCCCATCACGACGTCATACGTACCGAAAATCGTGATGATGTCGGAAATCAAGTACCCACGGGCCATGTAGTCGAACGCCCCCATATGGATGAAGGACGGAGAGCGAATCTTCAATCGATAGGGGCGAGGACTCCCGTCGCTGACAATGAAGAATCCCAGCTCACCCTTAGGAGCTTCTGTCGCGCAATAGGTTTCCCCCTTCGGTGGCTTGAAGCCTTGGGTGAAGATGATGAAGTGGTGAATCAAGCTCTCCATATCCCGCATCACCTGCTGCTTGGGCGGGGGAATATATTGCGGCTCCTCTGCAATGATCTGTCCGGGTGGCATCTGTTCGAGACATTGCCTGATGATCCGTGCGCTCTGCCGCATTTCTTCCACGCGGATCCAATAGCGGTCATAGGTGTCGCCGTTCTTTCCGACCGGCACTTCCCAATCCACTTTATGGTAGACGCCGTAGGGTTCGAGCTTGCGAACGTCGTAGGCGACGCCGGATCCGCGCAACGCGGGACCGGTCAGGCCGAAATTGATCGCGTCTTCGCCGGAGATCACGGCGATGTGTTTGGTCCGTCCCAGCCAGATTCGGTTGCCGGCCAGCAGAGACTCGTACTCATCGACTTTTGCAGGAAAGGTTTCCAAGAAAGTCTTGAGGCGGTCTGCCAATTCCGGCGTGAAGTCGCTATCTACGCCACCGATTCTGTAATAATTCAGGGTCAACCTGGCGCCACACAACTGTTCGAACATGTCGAGCAAGATTTCTCGCTCCCGAAACGTCCAAAAGAAGACGGTCATGGCTCCGATGTCCAAGGCCTGGGCCCCCAGCCAGAAGAGGTGTCCGACGATACGCTGCATCTCCGCCACGATGGTGCGGATATACTCGGCCCGTTCCGGAATGGTGATGCCCAGCAGCTTTTCAACGGCTCGAACATAGGCATAGTTGTTCGCCATCGCACAGACATAATCCAGCCGGTCCGTATGCGGGATGATCTGCATGTAGGCCAAGCCTTCGGCCAGTTTCTCAACACCTCGATGCAGATAGCCAAGGTCCGGGGTGGCCTTGATGATCCGTTCCCCATCAAGTTCAAGAACGACCCGCACCACGCCGTGGGTGCTTGGATGCTGTGGGCCCATGTTCAGCAAGAGTTCTTCTCGTCGGTGAGAGGAAGCTGTGGGCGGTTGGGAAAGAAACGGCTTCTTGTCCTCTTCCGGAACCTCACCTTCAATATCTTCGACCGGTGGTTCATCGAACCGGGGGATAAAGTCGAACTGACTGCGCCACCCACGACCTTCCGTCGGGAAGTCCTTGCGCAGTGGATAGCCTTCAGCATAATCCTCCGGGAGCAGGATGCGACGCAGATCCGGGTGCCCGGTGAATCGGATCCCCATCATGTCGTAGACTTCTCGCTCCAAGAAGGTTGCGCCCTGCCACACGCTCGTGACGGAATCGAGGGTGGGATTGTCTTCGGTCACCCGGGCTTTGAGGCGAATGCGCTTCCCGAACGGAAGCGACAAGAGGAGATAGATGACTTCAAACCGTTCTTGATCAGCCGGGTAGTCAGCGGAGCAAATATCGGTGATGTGATCAAAGCAGGCCTGTGGATCGTCATGCAGAAAACGCGCGATCTCCAAGATTTGTGACGCGGCCACCTGAACACTGACTTCTGAGCGAGCCGTATCGAGGTCGACGGAAAGCACCCCCTCCGGGAACCTCTCCAGCATGGCATCAGTGAGAGATTGCATGTGTTCGTCAATCATCAGCGATCATCCAGCTGTCAGATCGATTTGCCTGTCTTTCATCCCTCTCTCCACCGTGGAGGAGGCGGGGCCGTTACTTCACGAAGACCCGTTCGCGTTGAATCTTTTCCTGCAACTTTAGGAGCCCATCCAACAACGCCTCCGGCCTGGGTGGGCAACCGGGAACATAGACGTCGACCGGCACGATCTGATCCACGCCTTGAACGACGGCGTAGCTGTTGTAATGATTGCCTGATGTCGCACAGGATCCCATGCAGATCACATAGCGAGGTTCAGGCATCTGGTCGTAGATCCGGCGAATAACCGGGGCCATTTTTCGCGACACCGTTCCCGCGACAATCATGAGATCCGACTGCCGAGGCGACGCGCGAAAGACACCGGCGCCGAAGCGGTCCAGGTCGTAGCGGGAGGAGACGCTGGCGATCATTTCAATCGCGCAGCACGCCAGCCCGAACGTCATGGGCCATAGCGCAGACTTCCTGGCCCAATTGACGACGGAATCCAGCGTCGTCGTCATCACATTTGCGTCAAACTGTCGTTCCAACACACTCACGTGTTCTCACACCCTTTCCCGGATGAAGGGCGGTGGGGCTGGCCTTCACTGCGCGCATCCACCGAGCACCGCCCGTTATCTATTCCCAATCAATCTTGAGTGCGCGGTGGGCGAGCAAGAAGGGTAGGCCCGCCGCCCTTCAATCCCACTCCAACGCCCCCTTTTTCCAGGCATACCAAAATCCCACCACCAAGATAGCAATGAAGACGATCATTTCGACGAGGCCCACAATCCCAAGATGCCTGAAAGCAACCGCCCAAGGGAACATGAACGCGGTCTCGATATCGAAGATGACAAACAGCATCGCAATCACGTAGTACCGGATGGGGAACTGGACGCGGGCATCTTGAAACAGGGGGCTGCCGCTTTCATACGGTGCCAACTTGGCTCGATAGGGCTGGTCGGGGCGCACAAAGCGTCCGAGATAGAGAATCAGCGTCCCGAGGGCCATGACGACACCGATGAAGACAAGGATCGGGAAATAGCTTTCCGGAGCCGTCAAATTGCCCATAACGAACCTTCTACGACCTCGTGACGAGCGGATGGTGTTTCATGGATGCACCCATGCTCGACCCTTCACGCAGCTGACTGTGCCGAGAGAGACGCGCCAAAAAAAGGTTTGTACTTCAGCCCATCAAGTTCGGGATTCACGATATCCTTATGCTGGACCAGGACCTTGAACGTGGTCCCCATGCCGTTCGGTCGAAGAAGGTGAATGGCGGCCTTGAACGCAGGACTGTCCTGTTCCAGCTGCTCGATCATGTGTTCGACGCCGAGTCCCATTAGAAAGCTCAGTTGATTCGTAAAGCCGGTCGTCTGGAGGCCAGATTCTGCTCCGGTACGGGCTAGTCCCGTGAAATCCACATGGGCCGTCATGTCCTGCTCTCCGACACGGAGGAACGGTTCCTCACTGGTGGAGTGTCCTGAGTAACAGAGAAATGTTCCGCCCTTCCGATCGGATCGGTAGAGATCTTGGGCGGTGTGGCCGTAATCAATGGTCAGGACGAACCCTCGATTGAGCAACTGAGCCACCTGCTTCATCCAATTCAATGCGTGGAGATTGATTTCGGTCCGGTAGCCCACGGGCCAATCAGTGTGCATTCGGCGTACATGATCGGCTAAGGCGTCAGATGACGGCGGACGGAGGCATTCAACGAACTGCCCGTTGTGAGAGTCCACCCAGAGCTCTTCTACTCCATTGGCCGTAACCTGAATCCGATTGACGGGAAAGGAATCGATGAGTTCATTGCTCAGGAAGAGCCCGGTCACACTGTGAGGTGCGACAGCCGCAAGGTTATCCATCCATGTGAGGAAGTTTGGCCGATCGAACCACAGTGCGAGGTTCTTGCGTTGTACCTCACGCATCGCCGGGCTTCGATCGACCAAGACGTAGTGCAGGCGCTCGAATAAATCCCGGAAATCCCGCCGGCAGGCGGATAAAAAGTGTCGTGCCAGCAACCCTTTGCCGGGGCCCATTTCAAACACAGTGAATGGGGTGGGTTGCCCAAGCAGTCGATCCATTTGCGCAGCTTGTTTCGCTAAGGCCTGTCCAAGAAGGGGATGAACATCCGAACTCGTATAGAAATCCCCACGCCACCCAATCCGTTCACTCATCTGTTCAGGCGCCCGCATGTAATAGCCGAACTGGGGATGGTAAAGGGCCAATTCCATGAAACGAACGAACGGAATCGGGCCTGAGGCAGCGATTTCAGCAGCAATGGCGGCGACAAGTTCTGGATGCCCTGTGCTCACAGAAAGCTCCCAATTGACCGTCATCAATGGAAAAAGCGACACCCCTAGACCATGGGTAGGGTCTACCCATTCCTAGAGTGATGAAAGGGGCATAGGTTAGCCTCCGGAACTCTCTTAAGTCAAGGTGAAGTAAGGAGGAATTGCGCTTGAAGCGATATGTGAAGGAAATTATGACGGAGGCGGCGAAGCGAAATGGCCGGATTCAAACGGCACGATGATTCGACAGGCATCTCAGCCGAACGGCTCTATGCCCCGTGGCACTTTTTATACTTCTTTCCAGACCCGCAGGGACAGGGATCGTTGCGGCCGACCTTGTTCTCAGCCCGTTGAGCCGGAGCAGGTGCCGCGACTGGTTCCTCGCCTCGATTCAAAGTCATTCGTGGTTGCGGACGTGACGGGATCGATTGGGGCGGATGAACCGGCTGTTCGCCCTCCTGGCGGACGGCCTGCACATGGAACAATCGATCGAGGGTGTCTGACTTGATCCGTTCCATCATACCGGCAAAGAGGTCGAAGCCTTCCCGCTTATACTCGATCAACGGATCTTTCTGGCCGTACCCACGAAGACCGATGCCGTCTCGCAAGTGGTCCATCGCGAGCAGGTGGTCCTTCCAATGATGGTCGATCACCTGCAACATGAACGTCTTCTCCAGGAAGCGCATCAACTCCGGCCCTAGTTCTTGCTCCTTTTTGGCGTAACCGTCCCAAGCCTGGGTTCGGAGGTCTTCCAACAAGGCGTCCCGTCCGACATCGCGCAGTGAATCGCCAGCGTCGTCTTTTCCCTGAACAAGGTCCAACCCGAATTGGCTGTGCATGACTTCGGTCAGTCCCTTGACGTCCCACTCTTCCGGATATTGATCGGGAGGACAATACACATTCAACGTTGACTCCACAGAGCTGTCGATCATGTCGTGCAGATCGCTGGTGAGGTTGTCTCCGTTCAGGACGGCCCGCCGGTGTCGATAGATTACCTCGCGCTGCTTGTTCATGACATCGTCGTATTCGAGCAACTGTTTGCGGATCTCAAAATTGTGGGCTTCCACCTTCTTTTGCGCGTTTGCGATCGCGCGGGTGACCATTCCGTGTTCAATGGGGACCCCTTCTTCCATCCCGAGTTTGAGCATCAACTGGGACACCCGCTCGGACGCAAAGATCCGCATCAGGTCGTCTTCAAGCGAGAGATAAAACCTTGAGGTGCCGGGATCGCCTTGGCGGCCGGCTCGCCCGCGGAGCTGGTTATCGATCCGGCGGCTCTCGTGCCGCTCCGTCCCCAAGATGTGAAGGCCTCCGGCCGTGAGAACCTCCTGCTTATTCTTCTCGCAATCCGACCGGATTTCCTCGAAGATTTCGAGTTTGCGAGTCTCCGGGATGCTCTCGTCGCGATAGAGTACCTGCTTGTACATGAATTCCGGATTGCCGCCCAGCAAGATGTCGGTGCCGCGTCCGGCCATATTGGTGGCGATTGTGACCGAACCTTTCCGTCCGGCCTGTGCCACGATTTCCGCTTCACGTTCGTGCTGTTTGGCGTTGAGGACGTTGTGTTTGACACCGTTGCGATTCAGCAGGCCGGCCAGTTTTTCTGATTTTTCAATTGAAATGGTCCCGACGAGCACCGGTTGCCCTCGCTCATGGCACTCTTTGATTTCCTCGACGATGGCCAAGAACTTTTCCTTCTCCGTCCGGTAGACGACATCCGCGTAATCCTGACGAATCATTTGGCGGTTGGTCGGCACCACGTTGACATCGAGATTGTAGATCTTGGCGAACTCCGCGGCTTCCGTGTCGGCGGTGCCGGTCATGCCGCTAAGCTTGCTGTACATGCGGAAGTAATTCTGAAAGGTGACGGACGCCAGCGTTTGATTCTCGTTGGCAATTTTGACACCTTCCTTGGCTTCGACGGCTTGGTGCAACCCGTCGCTCCAGCGGCGACCCGGCATCAGGCGCCCCGTAAACTCATCGACGATGATGACCTCGCCGTCTTTCACCACATAGTCCACATCGCGTTTATAGAGGGTATAGGCCTGTAGCGCCTTGACCACATGATGGACCATGTCCATGTGGGCTGGATCGTAGAGGTTGTCTACGCCAAGCAATTTCTCGACCCGCGCGTTGCCGTCCTCAGTCAGCGAGGCGGTCTTAGTCTTCTCTTCGATCGTATAGTCTTCTGGTTTGAGCTGAGGAATGATCGCATTGATCCGATAGTAGAGGTCGGTCGTTTGATCGGTCGGACCGGAAATGATCAGCGGTGTCCGGGCTTCATCGATCAGAATGCTGTCGACCTCGTCGACGATGGCGAAATTCAACTCACGCTGGACACATTGGCTCAGATCCGTGACGACCAAGTTGTCACGGAGATAATCGAACCCGTACTCATTGTTTGTGCCGTACGTAATATCGGCACGATAGGCTTCAGGCCTGGTGCAGGGGCGTAGGTGTTGCAGCCGTTTGTCGGAGGCCTCGTAGGTCGGGTCGTAGATGAAGGATGCGTCGTGTTGAATGACCCCCGTGGACAGACCAAGTGCATGGTAGAGCTGTGCCATCCATTGCGCGTCTCGTTTGGCGAGGTAATCGTTGACGGTGATGAGATGGACGCCCTTGCCTTCCAAGGCGTTCAGATAGACGGGGAGAGTGGCCACCAAGGTTTTGCCTTCCCCGGTCTTCATCTCAGCAATGCGGCCTCGATGGAGGATCATGCCGCCGATCAACTGCACGTCGAAATGCCGCATGTTGAGCTTGCGGCGCGACATTTCCCGACAGGCGGCAAAGGCTTCGGGTAAGATATCGTCCAACGTCTGACCGGCCTCGAGTCGCTTCTTGAAGTCTTGCGTCTTGTCGGCAAGGGCCTCGTCAGAAAGCGGCGTGAGATCAGCCTCCAGTCCATTGATCTGGTCCACGATCGGACGCAGAGCCTTGATTTCGCGATCGTTTTTGCTGCCAAAAATCAGATTGAGTACTTGCGTGACCATAATTAGATTGGTGTTATGAACTTAGAAAAGTCGTATTGGTTGTGGGTGAGCCTCGACGTCTCAATAGACTGTGCAGTATACAGCATCTTATCAGTGAATCCTACTCGATCCTCGGGTCGCATAACGACCGCTTGACAAGCCTTGCCACTCGCGCCTACCATTCGGCCCGGAGTTGTAGTACCTGTTGCATCTGTGGTACTTGTCCCTGTCAGCCTTGGTCTGTTCATACAGAAGCACTCGCTAGGCTGTAGCTATATATGAGTGACGCATTTCGCAAGTTTCTAACAATCGCTCTTGTAATCTGCATTCTTCTCGTCGGAAGCTTGGCCCAGGTTCAGGCGGCCGAACATGCTGGGCACCATGCCAAGCATCAGGCGGCGACACACGGTACAGTCCTCTGTTCCTGGATGTGCGCGGCTGGTACGGTTCTCGATACGGAAGTTGTCTTGATTGAGGCGCATCGTGCCCCGATTGCCCTCAGTCCGGCCGTTAGTTCGAATAAACTGTTTCTTCAGCCCTCTCAAATCAGTTCTAGCCGGGCTCCCCCATCCTGCTCTTTATAATTCATCTTCCTTCGGTTCTTAAGTGCCGTCTTCCTGAACGCAGGTCACTAAGACCTACATGAAGGAACACAGCCTGAAGTCGTTCAGATCGAAAAAGAGTTCGAGGTCATACGTCATGGTGAAGCGTTTCGCATTTGGGTTTGTACTTTCGTTGAGCATTGTAGCCCCTACCTGGCCCGTCCTTCAGCAAGCCGAGGCTGCCTGCGGGTCGGTGACCTGCTTTGTAGTGATTGGATCACAGCAACAGGTGCCACAGGCTGGCATCTTGACGTTCAACACGATGTACAACTACACGCCGATGCGCTTGCTGGATGGGACGAACGGCGTGATCCCTGCGATCGACCAAGCCGGACGCCGCCTCATTCTGGACCACCATCAAGAGGTCCGAACGATCACGCAAACCGTCAATTTTGACTTGAACTACGGCATTACAGATCGGCTCGGTGTGCAGGTGTCCATTCCATATTTGTGGAGAACGCATAAACATATCGATGGATTGGGAGAAGAAGGGGCCAATGGTGAGGGGGAACTGGTTCCGTTTCGGGACAACGGAATCGGAGACATGATCATCACGGCCAAGTACAACGTGCTTCCCACACTGCGGAGCATGATTGTCGCCGGGTTTGGTGTGCAGGTACCCACAGGGAGCACCAGCGCGCTCGATGATGCCGGTGAGTTGATGGAGTCGCCGACTCAGCTGGGTCGGGGTAACGTCGGACTCATCGGGTCGCTCTATCAAACCTACGAACTGATTCCTCATCGGCTCAATCAGTTTTTCTACGGCAGTTATCGCCATACTTTCCGGAACAACGATGGGTACCAGTTTGGCGATGAGTACAATCTCAATCTAGGCGCGAGCGGCGTTCCTTTGGAGCGTGCACCGTGGCTGGTGCTCACCGGGCAGTTTCATTGGCGGTATCTCGTTCACGACAATATCAGCGCCTCGTTGGAGCGATCCGCAACGCCCGCCGATGCTCCAGACTTCCCCGGTGAGACGATCGTGCTTGACCCCACGATTGCAAACCGCCGGGTGCCGACGACCGGCTCAACCTATTTCGCGTTTTCACCTGGATTCCAGGTGAGTCTCGACGGACTGATCGATTCGCCGTTGACCAAGTGGACGTCGTTGTATTTCCATTCGCAGATACCAATCATGCGGGATTCCAACAACAACCTTGCCCAGGGCATCAGCTATATCTTTGGGGTGACGAGATCGTTCCAGTTGACGAAGAGTGGTTCGTAAGGCACAGCGAACCAGAAGGAGGGTGTGATGGGTGCAACAATAAGGGCGGTATCAGGATCGAAGATTGGAATGCTCACGCTGGGTGTGACGCTCCTCATCGGCAGCAGCTTGGTATGGGCGATGGGCTCTCGTGTTCCGGCCGTGGGGACGACTGCGGAGGATTTTCAGCTCACGGATCTGGCAGGTAAGCAGCAGAGCTTGAGCCAGTATCGAGGGCAGGTCGTACTAGTCAACTTCTGGGCCACCTGGTGCAAACCCTGCACGACGGAAATGCCGGCCATGCAGGCGATGTACGATAAGTTGCGGGATAAGGGATTTGTGGTATTGGCTGTGAATGAATTAGAAGACGAGACCAAAGTTCGTGAACATATCACGCAGCATGGCCATACGTTCCCGGTGTTGATGGATCGTGACAACAAGGTTGCAAACCAGTTCGGCGTCTTCGGCTTACCGGTCAGCGTGTTCATCGATGAAAAAGGCGTGGTTCGTGAGTACATCAAGGGCGGGCTCCTAACCGAAAAGGTTATCCTTGATACCGTGGCCCGTATCCAGAAACCGGAAGTGATGAAGGCTGCGGCGCTGCAGTAGAAGAACCGTATGACGGTTGAGTTAAAACGACCCGCGTTAGTCTGGGCCTTGCTGCTCTGCATCATACTGGTGAACGGCGCCATGGCCGTACCCAGCGTTGGTCATGCTGAGCACCATGCGGACCATCAGGCTGGTACCCACTCCACAGGCCTCTGCGCGTGGTTGTGCGCGGGTGGAGTCGGGATTACGTCGTCTGTTATTCAATTCGTTTCATCGCTTCAGCTCCTCGAAAGCCTCAGCCATCCATCTTTTGGGGTCGTCCTCAGTGCGCTCTCGCTCCCGTACTTCTTCCGTGGTCCTCCTCGCTTCCTTGTATAGCGCTCATAGTTCGGGCGCACATTCTTAACAACCGTGTCTTGCGGAGGGTTCCGATACTCGGATCCTGCCGTATTGCTCAACAGAAAGAGTGTGGAATCATGTTGCGTACGATTTGGACTTCTGTGCTCCCCATCGCTGCTGTCATCGGAATCGTGGTCCCGACGATCAGCCCAACACAGGTCGATGCATCTTGCGGCTCGGTCAGTTGCTTCGTCGTGATCGGGTCTCAACAACAGGTGCCGATGAAAGGCCTTCTAACCGTCAATGCCATCTACAACTGGACCCCGATGGAGGCGCCTTCAGGCGAAGGTGGACGCATTCCCTTTGCCAACCAGGGTGCCAAGACCCTCACACTGGCAAACTTGAATGTCAACCGCATCGAGACCACGACACGCACCGCGACTCTCGATCTCAACTACGGTTTGACGGAACGCCTCGGCATCCAAGTGGCGTTTCCCTACAAGCATGTCGAGTCTGATGCGCAGATCGGAGGGCTCAATCCGGTGCCCTATAGTGAGGGAGGGCTCGGCGATATTCGCGCGACATTAAAGTACAACCTGTTGCCTACCTTGCGCAGCATGGTCGTGCTGGGGGTGGGAGTTGATTTTCCAACCGGCGACTATGGTCGGCTTGCGAACCCAAACACCTTGGCTGAATCAACGCTTCAAATCGGGCGCGGGAACTTCGGTGTCGTCCCGATGATCTATCAGACCTATGAGCTGATTCCCCATCGGCTGAATCAATTCGCCTTGGCGAGCTATCGGTACACGGCGAAGAACAGCGACGGGTACAAGTTCGGGGACGAAGTGAACGTGAGCTTGGGGCTCAATATTATTCCGCTCGAGAAAACACCCTGGTTGGTGCTGATGCAGCAGTTCAACTTCCGATGGATGCAGAACGACGCGATGGATGCGGCGCTGTTTCAGTTCAACCCGACTACCGGCTCGTCGATCTTGCTTGATCCTGCCATCAAGTTTCGATCCGTGCCGACCACCGGCTCAACGTACCTTGCCTATTCGCCGGGTATCATGGTGAACGTGTTCAACTTTGCGTCGGCCTATTTCATCGCGCAAATCCCCATCCACCGTGACTTCAACGGCAATCTGGAGCAACAGATCAGCTACATCTTCGGGGTGACGAAGTCGTTCCAACTATTTGGTGGATCTTCATAGACCATAAGATGGAGCGTGAGTCTCGATCGGCCATGTTGACGAAAACGCGACAACACATCGCTCAGGTGCTCACAAGCTGCTGCGCCGTGCTCTGGCTGACAGGATTCTTGTCGGTCGGCCAAGGGAATCTGACGGCACAGTGGACTGCGCCGCACTGTCCACAAGGACAGACGCAGAACGGTCAACAGAGCCACAATCATTGTGCGTGGCACTGCGGCGGCCTCGATATCCGGAGCGGTGGCGGACGAAGCGAAGCGACGGCTGATATTCAGGTGAGCCTCGTCTGGAGTCTCGGCGCCATTCTCCTACCAGTCGATGTTGTGGATAGTCAATTTCCCCCTCGCGGCCCACCGCGAGTTCTCTTTCAGATTGCATGAAACGTATCGGTCTGGGAGCCGTCTGTGCTTCCACCACAGTAAAAATAAGACGACGACAATTAACGAGGAAGGTAATGTCCATGGAAACCATGAAGAGACGAACGTATGCATCATATGTCACAACGGGCGCGCTAGGGCTTGCGCTGATCGGTCTGGCTGCCTGTAGTTCGGGTGATGACACCGGGACGTTGACGCCCGATGGTAGCGCCGGACTCAGCGGACCAATCGCATTCGTGAATAATACAGGCGATCGTTCGTTGACCAGTGTGGCATTGAGAGGCGATTCGAACAGCGCAGTGCTCAATACGATTCCCAATACCACGTTCGGAAATCTTGCGCTTGGCGACATGCAGTTCACCTCGGGGGAGTGGGTCTTCGTCAATATCAGCGGCATCAACGATGGACAAAATAATAGCCAGAATGTCGGAACGAAAGTGGCTGCCCTCGACCCGATCAATAGTGCAACGCCGATCCATAGGACCAATCTTCCCACTGGGGTGCGTCCTGTTCACATCTATCGTGATCCGACCAACGGAGAAGTCATATGGTCCATGAACGATACGATCACGATCAACACCACGACGCCTGGTGACGACACGATCAATTGCAATAATCCTAATCGAGTTGGTGGCCCGGTTGAAGGAGGGTCTGTCACCATTATTCACAACTCTCATCAAGGCCCGGGTGCCCATGACCCTGAGATTGAAGCCACAGTCTGCCTTCTTGCCGATGGGCATAAAGTCACGGCCTTTTCACAGCCGACGGCCACCGATGCTACGATCCCAAGGCGGGCATTTGTGTCCAGTGAAATAGCTGGAGAGGTTGCAGTAATTGATAATGAGCCAAACTCTTCGACTAAGTATCAAATGATCCGGCGAATCGATATGTGCAATCCTCAAAAAGAAACCTGCAATCCGGAGAATCCGACCGGTACTACCGCTTTTACTCCAAACGATTCTGCCCCTCATGGTATCCGTTGGTCGAAGTTGACCGGGAAAGTCTACAGTATTCAAGAGGGATACGGAGAAATCGCTGAAATTGATCCGAAAACATTTGATATCACCAATCGTATCGACCTCACCAGCACGCCGTACACGTCATTTGGAATTTCACCAGATGGTCGGTTCTTGTTGTTACGAGGCGACACAACCCCTCCGACGGGCACAAAACTTGGTGTAATTGATCTTGGGACAGCCAACAATCCACGAACCGATTTCACCATTCCGGAGCTGGCCGGAACCTCGCCTGGCACGTTCAAGTTTTCACCAGACGGAAAGCGGTTCTACATTCTGGCCGGCAATGCGGCGACCGCGACGAAGAAGGATCGTCTCTTTGCGTTCGACGCTTCGACGCTCGTCCCAGCGGCGCCTGCGGCACAACCTGCCCTCACCCTGCTTGCCGAGATCCAGCTGTTGCAAACAGGAGGACATGGCATGGATGTATTGGCACAAGGCGCATCAGGAGCGGGAGAAGCCAAGTATATTGTTGTGTCCAATACTGGCACTCCTGGGTCGGTGACCATCATCAATGCCACCGACAATTCGATCAAACAACATGTGGGGGTTGGGTCGGCACCCAATGGGGTCTTGGTCTACTACCCAGGTGCGGCAGCGGCAGGTAACCAGGCGACCAATTAGTCCGAGAGCAGATAGTGGCAGCCTGTCGGCTGGTGGAACCCGCCGATGGGCCGCCCATCGACAACGTGACGAATTGGTGATTGAGCTGAAGTAGGAATATGTCCGAGCCGGCTGCCCTCCGGCTCGGACCAGAGCGGGGCGGAGGGTCACCTCCCTTGACCTCGGCCCCGCACTTTTTCTACTCTACATAGGTTGAATGGTTGGGTTTGCTGTTTGCTGAGTGAGTGTTGCGAGAAGAATGATCTTGAAGGACGATACTCAGTTCTGGTTCCCTGCTTGGGGTATTTCAGTCATCCTGCATGGAGCGGTGGTCGGCTTAGCGTTCATATTTGTTGCGCAAGTCAAACCTGTCCTCCAAGGCGAAACGTTCCAATGGGATGTGGCGTTGGTGGAAGAGGCAAGACCCCACTCCAAGTCGGAGCAGGCCTCATCGGTCGTTGCATCGGCACAACCCCCGGTAGAGAAGCTCCTTCCGTCACGAACCAAGCCAGTACCGGAAACTTCCCGACCGGTCATTCCGAAGGAACAGAAGGTCGAACCCCCGCAACCGGCGATCGAGCAGGTGCCGCCGATTGAGCAGAAGGTCGAGCTTCCTCAGCTCCGCGAAGAACCGGTAGAACAACGACACGTCGAAGTTGCCGAGACGGTTGCTGAAACGGAACAACCTAAGCCAGTTCTGGCTGCGCCCGTCCCCGAGCCGGTCGAGTCACAATCTGTGGAACCTGAGTCGGTTGCGGTCGCAGCGGCTCCGGATGTTGCTGTATTCCAAGAGGCTCCTGCTCCGGCTGAGACGCATCCCCGTCATATGGATGCCGCCCCGGTGGGGAACGCCGAAACTCAGGCCTCCGGTCCGGAAGCGAAAGCAGATAACCGATGGTTGGCTGAGTCACTGTGGAGGCGGGTGGCGGAACTCAAACGCTATCCGAACTCGTCGCGTATGAACGGCGAAGAGGGGAAGGTCGTTCTCAGAGCCGTCATTCGATCTGATGGACAGCTTGCGACCGTGTCTGTTCAGAAGAGTTCCGGCTACAGTGCACTCGACGAGGCGGCGATGGAAGCGGTCAGGCTTGCCTGCCCGCTTCAGATGAAGCAGGCCATCGGGAAGCCGCACATCGTCGTGACCCTTCCGATCGTGTATCGGCTGGCGGGTTAATGAGTCGAACAGAATTGAAATACCATGAGGTGATTGAACGGATTCCAATACGATAAAGGTTTGCCGACGACCGCCCTGTTCTCGCAAGATGGTCAGGCGGTCGGTCGCGCTCGTGCGTCAAGCACTCGAAAGAATGAAATGAAGCGTGGTTTTGCAACAGTCGCCATTGCGGTCCTGCTCGTCTACGTGGTGCTGGTGTTCGGCGCGGCCGGGTGTCTCTTTGTGCAGCTGCATGGGCTGCACCATGCTCACGAAAGCGGGTCTCATGCTGCGCACTCCATGCTTTGTGCCTGGCTGTGCCAGGTAAATCCCACGGTCAGCCTCCATGCAGCCGCGCCGCTCCTCGCCGGTGTCATCCTTACGGCGATTCAGCGGCTCATTCGCGTTATCCCGCAAAGTTCTCTGATTGTGACGGTTTCTCGTTCTCGCGCGCCTCCCTCGCTGAGCCTCTTCGAAATCTAGATCAGTCGTACATGGCACGAGCGTGGGTCGCCTCACTGGCTGCGCCGTGTTTGCTCAAGATACTTCGGTTGGAGATCCGACCGTCTCACCGCGTGAGCAGGAACTGCACAAACAGTTGAGACCATTCTGCAGGAATTCGATGAGTTGCAGGGAGAGGAACGAAGAAACGATCTATGGAGGTGTGACGCTCGGCCTCTTTTAGGATATCTCCTAAGCTAAGAAGGAGGGGACCTCATGTCTGTCACTCGTGGAGCAGGTCACGCATTGGCGGCTATCGAAGGTAAAACATTTTTACGGGTCGGAGAAGCGGCTGAGTTCCTTTCGGTTAGTCGGTGGACCATCTATCGATGGGTGGAGGAAGGTCGGTTACGAGGAACGAAAGTTGGGAAGAGCAGTCTACGGATCTTTCGTGATTCTATCGTCGGTCTAGTCGAACGGAATGAAATTGACATACCCAATACGTGTTCGGCATCGAAAGGGTTGTAGCTCTATAAATGTATCGGCGTAGGCCATCGATTTTGTAGCATCCGTGAGCAGGTGTCGGTAGACGGGTTGTCGGATATGCCGTATAGAGGCAGATAAGCTTTCTATTGAGTGCAGGTATTGGTCTTAACTGGGATTTGTGTCCTGTCCGAGTAGGCGACCCTCCGACTCGGACCTAGCGCGGGGCGAAGGTTGCTGCCTCCTCCTTTGCCCCGCCCTTTTTCTAGGGTACATTGAATGCGAGTAATAGCTCTGTGCACCAATCTTCTGCAAGATTGCACGGAGAGGATCTTGCCAGTGCATGCGCGACAAGCTCCTTGTCACAACAGGCCCCGCCATCTGCACCGTTCGGCTCAGAGTGTGCTTGGCGCAAACAGTGGGCAAGGGGAGCCTTGTAGAATGGAAATAGAGAGGAGAATCGTATCGTGAGGTCCAGCTTCGTGAAACTAATCTGCGCAAGCGGTCGCTTGCATGCCTATGGCTTGGGCCTTTCGGCATCGCTGTGGATTGGTGGCTGCGGGGGCGTCTTTACAGGAATCCCGGAGCTGGATACCTCTGACGGACGAGTCTTTGCACAGCGGTGTAGTGCCTGTCACGGAAAGCCATTTGGAAACCATGGGCTTGCTCATGGCGTGCCCGACCCTCGGTTCCGAACGATAGCGGAATGGCAGGAAGTATTGCCGAGGATGGAACGATTGATGCGAGAAAAAGGACTCCCATCTTTGACCGAGTCCGAACGAGAGGCTATCAGCCGATACCTCAGCCGCTATGCGAAACCATAGGAGAGCTTGATCGGTCCAAGCTAGTACGAGTAAGTTCCGGGAGAGCTCAAGGATATGCAAGCTTCCAATCCGAGTTCCCTCAGGATGGTGTTCTGCGTCCTACGGGACGCTGCGTGGTATGTCGCAGTAATGTGGGCGGGGCTGGGTTAAGGTGGCTTGTGCCGTTCGAGTTGGCAATGTGGTACGACCAGTGTAGAATTCTTTCCCATGCCCTCGACGCCGACTCGTCCAGTGCTCAAACTGCTTCCAGCCTATCTTGGAGTGCTCTCCCTCGACGACGCGCTGCATCATCCGAGAATTGCTCGCATCCTCTGGCTTGAAATTCTGGTGAACGATTCCGTCGAATGGACGGCCCTGCAGCACCCGCTGGTACAAGAGGCCCATGAGACCGCATGCCGGTGGTATACAAGATATCGCACCCTCATCTCCGGGCTTGTATCCCGTGCCCCGCTTCCCGAAAACCATGGCCCAATCGACGAGCGACTACACCGTCAGCTTGCGGAGGCTCTCGAATTTGCCCACGCTCACGCTTGACCACCTGTACGCATTGCTCCGGGAGTATGTTGATCAGACAGGGCAGGCGGTTGATTTAGTCCTGATCGGCGGGCTGCCCTGATCACGCCCCAAAGCGGTGCCTACCAATAATACGGCCAGGGGTGCCAGTAGGGAGACCAATAGGGCCCCCAGTAGGGGCCTGGGCCGATGGGACGGCGAATGCGGGGTGGATCCCTATCATCCTCAGTGAACACACGCAGATTGGTGATGTGTATGAGCGGGTAGGTATACTCGGTTTCGTCCAACGGTAAGACGATGGTACCGGCCAGCTCTCCCGTCACGGTGAGGAACGTACCGGGTGGGATGGTGGCCGGATCGAGAAAAGATTTCTGTAGGGCCACAAAGCGACCTTCAGACCGACTGAGGTCCATGGTCGGTTGAAGAGAAGACGTCAGCGGAAGTTGTAAGATCTCAATTCTGGTACCTTCCTTGAGCCGCCGCGCTCCCAAGACTTTTCCCCCGAATGTCACCGACTGCCCGTTGTAGGATTCGGGGGTCGACTTCACCTGCGCATAACTGATCTGAGGTGTACCTGACGGCAGACCGTCGGCCTGATGTTCCGATGTTGCACAGCCTGACAGGGCGACGAATCCGGAGAAAAGATAGATAGACCAGGATCGTCTCATTGCCTCATTATAACAAAGGCGCAAGGAGGCCCTCTATCCGTTATAATGGACCTGGGCTTTAGGTATTGATCTGTGAAAGGAGCATGGAAGATGGGTGGTCGAACGACGGCGATGTGGAAGAGGATGCTATTGCTTGTGGGAGCGATCGGGCTGTTGGCTGTGCCGTTCAGCGCACAGGCAGCCAAACCAGAGCTCAAGGGAAAGTTCGAAATACTCAAAGACGAAGCTTCGACACATCAGCTGGGTAAGGTGAAAATAATCGAGTTCGCCGACTTCTATTGTCCCCACTGCCATCATTTCGAAGAGACGGGGGTCACTCTTCTCCGGAAGGAATTCGGTGACAAGGTGGAGATTACGATGGTCGGGTTTCCTGTTATTCCCGGGAAGCTCCCTACGGCCTTCGATATGTATGAGCAAGCCAAGTTGATGGGCAAGGGAGATCAGATGAAAACCGTGCTCTTTCGCACCATTCACAAGGAGAAGCTCGACGGAGTGCTAGATCGTTCGATTCGGTCGCTCTTGATCAACGAGGTCGGCTTGGATGTGAAGGCTTTTGAGGCAGGGCTGGAAAGCGGCAAGCCGGCCAGGTTGTTTGAAGAGGGGCGTCGATGGGGAGAGCGGATTAAAGTGTCGTCTACGCCTTCGCTCTTGCTGGATGGGAATATCAAAGTCGACGGTGTGAACATGACACCTGAAAACGTGGTCACTATTGTTCGGAGCATCCTCGAGGCGGATGCCAAGAAGTAACCAGCTCCAGGGCGAAGTGCTGAGTTCTGAGAAGGACCTTGTCATTCAGCACTCCAGACTTATCTTCTGAGGTACGATGGCCATCGATCCTATCTGCGGCATGACAGTTGATCCCTCCAAGGCGGCTGGTCAGCACGAACATAAGGGGACGACCTACTATTTCTGTGCTGTGTCCTGTCTGGAACGATTTCGTGCCGACCCGGAGCGGGCGCTCAGCAAGAAGCCACTGAATCTCATCACGATGCCTGCGACGCGGAAGCCGTTGCCGATGATGCAACCGGCTCATCAGGGCGAGATCGATCCGGTCTGTGGGATGACGGTTCAGCCAGATTCGGCAGCGGGGTCATTTGAGTATCGCGACAAGAAATACTATTTCTGCGCGACCAGATGCCTCGACAAGTTCCGAGCCGACCCTGAGTATTATTTGACCCCACTGGAACAGCGCGTTCCGAAACCCACTCCGACTCCAGCCGGGGACAACGTCAACTATGTCTGCCCGATGGACCCCGAGGTGTCAGAAACCAAGCCTGGGGCCTGTCCCATCTGCGGGATGGCGCTGGAGCCTGAGGACGTGACCGCTCTGCCGACTCGCACCGAATATACCTGCCCCATGCATCCGGAGGTCGTCCAGGCTGAACCTGGGAGCTGTCCCATGTGTGGCATGGCCTTGGAGCCGCGCACGGTGACGGTGGAAGAAACCAATCCGGAACTTGTGGATATGACGCGCCGCTTCTGGCAGAGCGTGGCACTTGGGGCGCCGATTTTTGCCCTGATGATTTCCGAGATGTTGCCGGGGCAGCCGTTGCAACAACTTGTTTCTAGTCGAGTGCTTGTCTGGCTTCAGTTTTTGCTGGCCACACCGGTGGTGTTGTGGATCGGTCGACCGCTGTTCGAGCGCGCGTGGTCGTCGATCATCAGTCGCCACCTCAACATGTTCACGCTCATTGGACTTGGGACTGGCGCAGCGTATCTCTATAGTGTTGCAGCCACGCTGGTTCCTGGGATGTTTCCTGAGTCCTTCCGTACGCATGGAGGGGATCTCGCCGTCTATTTTGAACCGGCGGTGGCGATCATCGCCCTCGTGTTGCTGGGACAGGTGCTGGAGCTGCGAGCCAGAAGCCGGACCAGCAGTGCCCTCAAGGCACTCTTGGGGCTGGCGCCGAAAACGGCCCGCGTGATTCGACGCGACGGCCGCGAGGAAGATATTCCCTTGGAACAGGTACAGGTCGGTGATCGGTTACGCGTGCGACCAGGCGAGAAGATTCCGGTGGACGGTGCAGTGATCGAAGGCTCGAGTACCGTCGATGAATCGATGGTGACCGGTGAGCCGATTCCGGTGGAGAAGCAATCGGGGAAAAAGGTCGTGGGGGCCACCGTCAACGGAACGGGAAGTTTCGTCATGCAGGCGGAACGAGTCGGCCGAGAGACGCTGCTGGCGCAAATTGTGCGGATGGTCAGTGAGGCCCAACGCACCCGTGCGCCGATTCAGCGGCTCGCCGACCTTGTCGCTGCCTACTTCGTGCCGAGCGTGATCGCGGTCGCCGTCGTGACATTCGCAATCTGGGCATTCGTTGGTCCCGAACCTCGCATGGCCTATGCTCTATTGAATGCGGTCGCGGTGTTGATCATCGCGTGCCCCTGTGCCTTAGGGTTGGCCACCCCCATGTCGATCATGGTCGGGACGGGTCGTGGCGCGACAGCCGGTGTGCTCATCCGCAATGCTGAGGCCCTTGAGACTTTGGCTAAGGTGGACGTTCTCGTGGTGGACAAGACCGGGACGCTCACGGAAGGCAAACCACGTCTGATGACAGTCGCTCCGTTGCCGGATTTTGACGAAACCGAATTGCTTCGTCTGGCAGCTGGTCTGGAGCAGAACAGCGAACATCCCTTAGCGGCGGCGATTGTGTCAGGCGCACGGGGCAAAGAGATCGTTCCAGCGAAGGCCCAGGATTTTCGTTCAGTCACGGGTAAGGGAGTCACGGGTAGAGTTGAAGGTCGTATGGTGACCGTGGGGACTGCCCAGTTTCTGAACGAACTAAACATCGAGACCACGGCGCTATCGGCTCAGGCCGAACCTTTGAGAAATGAAGGCCAAACCGTGATGTTTGCGGCAATCGACGGCAAGCCGGCAGGGTTACTGGGCGTCGCCGATCCCATCAAGTCCACCACGCCGGAGGCCATCGACCTCTTGCACAAGGAAGGCCTGCGGATCGTGATGCTGACCGGCGACAATCGAACGACTGCTGAGGCAGTGGGGCGACGGCTTCAGCTGGATGATGTTCGTGCCGAAGTGTTGCCCGACCAAAAGACCGCGGTCGTCAAACAGTTCCAATCAGAAGGACATGTGGTAGCCATGGCTGGTGACGGGATCAATGATGCTCCGGCCCTGGCGCAAGCTCAGGTGGGGATTGCCATGGGAACCGGGACCGATGTCGCGATGGAAAGCGCGGGGGTGACGTTGGTCAAGGGGGATCTTCGAGCCATCGTGCGGGCCCGGCGCTTAAGCCGCGGCACAATGAAGAACATCCGACAGAATCTCTTCTTTGCCTTCGTCTACAACACGCTGGGTGTTCCCATTGCTGCCGGTATCCTCTATCCATTCGTCGGGGTGCTCTTGAGTCCCATGATCGCAAGTGCGGCGATGACGTTCAGCTCTGTCTCAGTGATCGCCAACGCACTCCGTCTGCGAAAACTGGCTCTCTAATCGCTCTTGGGCCTAACGCTCATCGACGATGAATGACGAGTTGATATCGAGACGCCTCTTGCTGAAACGGGCTGGTGCGTGGGGGGTAGTGAGCGCGCTCCAGCCACTTCTTGTTTCATGCCTAGGTCATTCGCTCACGTCAGTGCCACGACAGGAGTCATCCAGTTCGACAATCAGCGGTGAGCAGATCGATCTGGTGGTCAGTGAGCGGTCCCTTGCTCTGAATGGGCAAACTGGCAGAGCTGTCACGATCAACGGGACGATTCCAGGTCCCCTCATCCGTTTGAGAGAAGGTCAAGAAGTCACTCTTCGCGTCATGAACCTCCTCAAAGAAGATTCGTCGATTCACTGGCATGGCATTCTGTTGCCTGCTCACATGGACGGGGTGCCAGGGGTCAGCTTCGGCGGCATTGCTCCTGGCACCACGTTCACCTATCGATTTCCAGTCAAGCAGAGCGGAACCTATTGGTATCACAGCCACTCAGGCGGCCAGGAATTGCAGGGCATGTACGGGGCGATGATTCTGGATCCCATCGAGCCGGAACCCTTTCAGTATGATCGAGACTATGTCGTGATCCTTTCTGAATGGAGCGATGAGTCCGCCGAGGACATGCTCGACCACCTCAAGAAATTCTCCGGTTATTACAACTATCAGAAGCGTGATGCGCAGGAGTTTCTCCTTGATGCCGCACGCCACGGGTTTTGGTCGGCTTTGCACAATTATGTGATGTGGGATGAGATGCGAATGGACCCGACGGACTTTGCCGATGTCACCGGATCAACCTTCACGTTCCTCATGAACGGTGTTCCACCGACCGCCAATTGGACTGCGCTGTTTCGACCGGGCGAACGGGTGCGGTTGCGTTTCATCAATGCCGCCGCCATGACCTTCTATGACGTTCGTATTCCTGGGCTGACCATGACCGTGATTCAGGCCGATGGTCAAAATGTGCAGCCCGTTGCCGTTGAAGAGTTTCGCTTTGGTCCGGCAGAAACCTACGACGTCATCGTCCAGCCGAATGACGATCAGGCCTATACGATCTTCGCCGAAACCATGGACCGGAGCGGCTATGCGCGAGGGACGCTTGCTCCGCGCTCAGCCATGGAAGGGGAGATCCCCGAGCGCCGAGTCCGTCCGATTCGAACGATGAAAGATATGGGGATGATGGATCATGCCAGCGACCACACAACCCATTCGGTGGAATCACTCGCACCAGTGCATCATGGTCCAACATCGGGTCATGATGGAGAACATAAGAAGGCCACGCATGAGGCCTCGATGGAGGGGGCCAGGCTGGTGAAACACGGTCCTGACCATCATGGTACAGGGAATCAGACAATCGCCGAGTACTCCCAGAACCGAATGCACGAACCAGGCGGGGGACTTGGGCAGGACTCCCGGCGTGTCCTTGTCTACACGGACTTAAAAAGTCTCGTTCCGCATTCAGCCACGCGGGAACCAGAACGTGAGATCGAGTTGCACCTCACCGGCCATATGCCACGCTACATGTGGTCGTTCGACGGGGATAAGTATTCGGATGCGCCGGATCCGATTCTGGTTCGTCATGGTGAATGTCTGCGGCTCATTCTTGTGAACGACACGATGATGGAGCATCCGCTGCACCTTCACGGGATGTGGATGCAGCTCGAAAATGGTTCGGGTGCGTACCTTCCGCGCAAACATACGGTCGTGGTCAAACCGGCTGAACGACTATCTGTTGTGCTCAGCGCCGATGCTCCTGGTTTCTGGGCATTTCACTGCCACCTTCTCCTACACATGGAAGCGGGCATGTTTCGTGTGGTTCACGTCTTCACCTAACGAGTAGGATGCGCGAGGGAATGTGGTGTTCCGGACCTGTTGGGTGACGATCACCATCTGCCTACTGAGCACCGGTATCGGTGTGGCGGAGATTAAGGCCGAATCCAACCAGCACAATAACTCTGCAGCGTCTGGCCACTCGACCCCACCCGGGCCGTTGCCGGGATGGGATCCGAATCAGACACACGTCGTCTTACGCCAGGACTGGCCGAGCCCCGTGAACGACCAGGAACGGCACCTGTTCACGTTGGTTGATGTTCTCGAATATCGTCCTCGCACCGGCGGCGACGGGCGCAACAGTGACCATCGATGGGATATTGAAGGTTGGTACGGTGGAGATTACAACCGACTCTGGTTTAAGAGTGAAGGACAGCAGGATACCGCCTTCAAAGCGGACTACGATGTGGACTTCCAACTGCTCTATGGCCGGTTTGTTTGGAAGTACTACGATATTCAAGTCGGCGGCCGGATGGAAACCCAGTCCTTTCGCGGAGGGAATGTCACGCGGGGGTTAGGCGTGATCGGTCTTCAAGGGATCGTGCCGTACAACTATGAGTTTGAATCGGCTTTATTCATCGATCAGAGCGGGGCTGTCTCAGCACGGCTTTCTTACACGAAAGATTTCTTGCTGACGCAACGACTTGTTCTCCAAGGCCGCTTCCAAACGAACCTGGCTATCCAACGGGTTGAAGAGTTTACGACGGGCTCCGGGCTAAACAATCTGGAATTCGGGGCTCGCTTGCGTTACGAAATACGCCGGGAACTTGCCCCCTATATCGGACTGTCGTTCGATCGGAGCTTTGGGGAGACTGCGACGTTGGTCCGTCAACAGGGAGGAGATCCAAGCCAGATCCGATTCGTGGTCGGAGTACGGATGTGGTACTGAGTGTAGGGAACCTGTGAGTTCCTGATGATCGTCAGTCAGCGGGTATTAACAGTTCTATGGGTCGCCGAATGAACCACCACGCCGAGTATCGTGAGCCCGCAAAACACTGCACCAGCGTAGAAGGTGACTGACGGGCCAAACCGATCCCACAAAATCCCAGCAAGGATACTGGCGATGAGTACGCCTAACCCGCTCGCCAGGTTAAACAGGCCATAGGCCGTTCCACGTAGGTCAACCGGCGCGCTGTCGGCGATCATTGTGGCGAGCAGCCCTTGTGTGATGCCCAGGTGCAGGCCCCACAGACATACACCCGACAGAATGACACCCCAGTGATCGTGCCAGGCCAACACAAGATCGGCTCCCATCAAGACAAGGAGGCCGAATACGAGCAATTGTGCGTGGCTCATGGTGTCGGCGAGTCTACCGAAGGGGTAGGCTGAGCCGGCGTAGACTAGGTTCATCGCGACCAGGATAAGCGGGGTCCATGCAACGGAAATACCTCCCTGCTGTGCGCGAAGCACAAGAAAGGCTTCGCTGAAACGAGCCAGTGTGAAGATTGATCCGATGCCGACTATCCACCAATATGCTGGTCCCAAGCGGAGAAGACTGTCCCAGTGGATCGGATTGGTGGTGCCTTGATCCCGTCGAGTCATCGGTTCCTGAACGCCGAACAGCAAGAGTGTGGCCGATAGGGCACCAGGAATCACTGCTACCCAGAAGACTGCGCGAAAGTCGTTGGCCCAGAGCAACATCAAAACGATCGCCAATAGAGGACCCAGAAAGGCTCCGACCGTGTCCAGAGCCTGTCGCAGGCCGAAGGCTGCACCGCGAAGGTGGAAGGGAGCAATGTCGGCGACTAATGCATCGCGTGGCGCGCCGCGGATGCCTTTACCGATCCGGTCCAAGAGGCGAGCGGTCAGGACGACATCAAGACTGGAGGCCAGGGCAAACAGCGGCTTGGTGGCTGCTCCTAAGGCATATCCAAAGACGGCCAGTGCTTTTCTTTTTCCGAGATAGTCGCTGAGAGTGCCGGAAAAGACTTTCACCATCAGCGCAAGGGATTCAGCTAAGCCTTCGACAAACCCCACGGCGGTGGTACTAGTCCCAAGGACCGTGACCATGAAAAGAGGAAGCAGGCTATGGATCATCTCAGATGAGACGTCCATCAAGAGGCTGACGAATCCGAGAACCCAAATCCCGGTTGGAAGGCGTTGCGTATTGCGGTCTGATAACATGGGAGCCGTTACAGGGTCCATTATGTACTTACGGCTGTGGGTGTTACAATCCAGATGGCAAGCGAACGGTCGTCAATTGATGGACCTGAACACTTACGGTAGCTTTATAATGTAATGCAACCAAAACGAGTGATCTCTTTCTGCTCTCGTGTGGCTATCCTGATGTGGGCATCCCTCTGGATGCTCGCCGCGCCCTTGTTTCATGTCCATCCAGAGGCCGATCACCGGCACGGAGAAGTGGGGCATGTGCATGGCGGGACCGTCCATACAGTATGGTCTCCGGACCTCGACTGTGAGTATAACAACCATGAGCAGGCAACAAGCGGCCATACGCAGCTAGCGCACTCAAGTGACGGCCATGCTGAGTTTGGGTTGTCATTGCTGACGGACTCAACCGATCGTAAATCGCTCAAGCCGTTTCTGACACTGGTCCTCTGGCTCTCACCGATTGACGTTGTGACAAACGTGGAGCAGAGTGTTCGGAGGCAGCCGAGCATCACCGCTGGGTCATCATCCGCACCATTTATTCACACCATCGCATCTCGCGGTCCGCCCGATCTTCTCGCATAGACGACCCGTACGTTCACTCTATCTAGTTCAGTTACAGGCACGCCTTGGGCGATCACCCACGGCGGTAGGAGCATTGCCATGGTGGCTTTCTGGAAGACTCCTTTCACACGGTTCGCTGTTGGATCAGTCATAGCGGTAGCGGTTGCCGCCGTGTCTGTCTCGTGCCAACCAGCACAAGACGAGGCACAGAAACAGACCCCGCAAGGGACATCACCCCCGACTCAAGCCGGCCTGATCGAACTGCCGGAGGGGAGTCCAATGCTCGCACAGATTCATACAGAACACGTAGAGCACCATCCCATGCGGGTGTCGCTGAAGGCGCAAGGGGGAAAGATCTTACCCAACGAGAATCGGCTGGCCCATCTGGGCCCTCGAGTGCCGGGGCGAATTATCGCCGTCTATGCCAATCTTGGAGATCGGGTGAGGACCGGAGATCGGCTTCTTTTGCTCGATAGTCCGGCATTTGGCGAGGCGCAGTTGGAATATCGAAAGAGGCGGACCGCGATGAGGGTGGCGGAAAAAGCCTTTGAACGGGCCAAGGCGCTTTCAGCCGAGGGTGCGATCGGGATCAGCGAATATCAGCGGCGTGAGGCAGAGCATGAGAATGCCAGGGCTGAGCTTTACGAAGCTGAAGAGAAGCTCCATTTACTCGGGATGGAGGAGCGTGAGATTGAGCGGCTGTCCGCAAAACAGTTGCCCCACGCAGAGGTGGCTCAGGTGTTCCTTCGGGCACCCTTCTCCGGTGAAATCATCGAACGGAATGCGACGGTTGGCGAGGTGGTCGACCCGAGTAAGACGCTCTTCACGGTGGCGGATCTCTCCACGGTGTGGGTCCGGGCGGACTTTCCGGAACAGCAAATCGGGAAACTGAAGACCGGGCTTGCCGTGGAGGTTCGGGTCTCCGCGTACCCGGAGACAGTGTTTCAGGGTGCTATTACCTATATCGGGGCTGTCATCGATTCAGCGACCAGAACCGTCACAGCGCGTTCGGCAATTCCCAACCAAGACCGGCGCTTACGGCCGGAAATGTTCGCTGAGGTAACGGTCCGTACGGAGGAGCAATCGGTCTTGGCTGTCCCGCGTGCCGCCCTCCAGCAGGTCGGCAGCCGCACCATGGTCTTCGTAACACGAGGACCACGCCGGTTTGAATTTCTCGACGTGACAATCGGGGAAACATCGAACGAGTACGTGGAAATCAAGTCAGGATTGATGGAAAAGGACGAAGTTGTGACGGAAGGAAGTTACGCACTGAAGTCTGAAGCGCTTCGTGGACAGATGTCCATGGGAGGGCCGCTATGATCGAACGGCTGATCCGCACATCCTTGGAACAGCGGGTCATCGTGCTGCTCGCGGCGATCGGCCTGAGCGTAGGCGGCATCTTCGCGTTCCACTATCTGCCGATCGATGCCTTTCCTGATGTTACGCCTGTCCAGGTTCAGGTCATTACCCGCGCACCCTCCCTGGCGCCACCGGAAATCGAGCGCCTGGTGACGTTTCCGCTCGAGATCGAATTCACAAACCTTCCCGGGAAAACGGAACTCCGGTCGGTTTCACGGTTTGGGCTTTCGGTGATTACCGTCGTATTTGAGGATGCCGTTGATGTCTATTTTGCCAGGCAGCTGATTTTAGAACGATTGGTTCGCATCCGCTCGCAATTGCCGCCAGGCGCTGACCCTACACTTGGACCTGTGAGCACCGGCCTCAGCGAAGTGTTCATGTATCTTGTGGGAGGACCATCACAGGGCCTCCAAGAATTACGCACTCTGCACGATTGGGTCATCCGTCCGATGTTACGGGCGGTGCCGGGTCTTGCGGATGTCGATACCCTTGGAGGATTGTCGAAGCAGTACCACATCCTTGTGGACCCTGATCGCTTGACCAGTCTGGGCCTCACCTTACGTCAAGTTCAAACAGCTGTCACACAGAATAACCAAAATGCAGGCGGCAGTTATATCGAACGAGGGGGCGATAAGTTGGTCATCCATGGCCAGGGCCTCGCGCATTCGGCAGAAGATTTGGAACGCATCGTCGTGACGGCCCGCCAGGGAACGCCGATCTATCTGCGAGATGTCGCACAGGTTCGTCAGGGAAACGCCGTTCGATTGGGAGGTGTCACCCAAGATGGAACCGGCGAGGTCCTCGAAGGCATCGCCGTCATGCTCCGCGGGGGAAACAGTCGGCAGATTGTTTCGGCGGTGAAGGACAAACTGACACTGATTACCAGCCTGTTGCCGGATGGTGTCACGATCACGCCGTTTTATGATCGTATTGAACTCGTGACTCGGGCACTCGAAACCGTTGAGCGAGCGCTGCTGGAAGGGGCTGCCGTTGTCGTGCTCGTCCTTTACCTGTTTCTCAGAAACCTGCGCGGCGCGCTTGTCGTGGCGCTCACATTGCCGTTGGCGACGCTGAGCACGTTCGTCATCATGCAACAGGTCGGCCTCTCGGCCAATCTGATGTCGTTGGGCGGGCTGGCCATTTCACTGGGAATGATCGTCGATGCAGCAATCGTGCAGGTGGAGAACGTCGAGCGCCACGTAAGCGAACGGTTCGAAGGGCATGCCTCGTCGACCACCGTATCGGAACGGCTTCCGTTGGTTCTTCGTGCCGTGTTGGAGGTGCGGCGGCCGAGCCTGTTCGGAGAACTGATTATTGCGCTCACATTTGTTCCGCTCCTGACGCTCCAGGGCATTGAAGGCAAGATGTTTATCCCTCTGGCGCTGACCGTGGTGATCGCCTTACTCAGTTCGCTTGTGCTTTCCGTGACGATCGTACCGGTGCTTGCTGTGTTTCTCATCCAGCCACGCTCGGCGGCAGGAGAACGTACAGCCTTGTCAAGTGGGCGCAGGATGTATCGCGGACTCTTGGAAGTTGCCATTCGTCGGACCCCAGTCGTCGTCATAGTGGCCGTGACCATTCTGGTTGTCGGGATTGGCTTGGTCCCCTTCATCGGCAGAGAGTTCGTGCCGATCATGGATGAAGGTTCGATCGTGGTGAATTTAGTCCGATTGCCGAGCATCGGCCTCACTGAATCACTCAAGATTTCTGGACAGGTCGAGCGAATGTTGTTGGAACTCCCCGACGTGCGCTCAGTGGTTACCCGCACCGGTGCAAACGAGTTGGGGACGGATCCCATGGGCATGGAACTCAGCGACATGTATGTGATGCTCAAGCCAGAATCCGAGTGGAGCGCCCACAGCAAACGAGAGATTGAAGAGCAGGTCCGGTACCGGCTCGGGCAGGTTCCCGGTATTGCATTCGGATTGTCTCAGCCGATCTCAATGCGGGTGGATGAGCTGGTGTCGGGAGTCCGGTCGCAGGTGGCGGTCAAGCTGTTCGGTGATGATCTCGATGTATTACGGATGAAGGGAGACGAAATTGCGCGAGCGTTGCGCCAAGTGCCCGGCATGTCCGATATTCGCACCGAGCAGATCTCCGGACTCTACTATCTTAAACTCGATGTCGACCGATCCAAGGTGGCTCGTCATGGAATCAATGTGGCCGACATCACGGAGGTCATCCAGGCCGTTGGTGCCGGGATTGAAGCAGGAGAGGTCTTTGAAGGGCAGCGGCGATTTCCGATTGTCGTGCGATTTCCAGACGATCGGCGGGATGATATCCAATCCATTGCCACGCTGTGGGTGACGGCGCCGGATGGCTCACGCATTCCGTTGAAGGATCTTGCCGAGGTGCAGATCGTGGATGGGCCGGCACAAATCAGCCGTGAACAAGCTCGCCGCCGCATTGTCGTCGAAGCGAATGTGATCGGACGCGATCTCGTGGGTGCGGTCGAAGAAGCTCGGACATCGGTGGAAACACGAGTATCGCTTCCTTCAGGCTATTACGTCACGTGGGGAGGACAATTTGAGAATCAACAGCGAGCCATGACGCGTCTGGCTATTGTGGTGCCGATGGTCATCGGACTCATTTTCTTGCTTCTGTTTTTGACGTTCGGGAATGTTCGGCAGGCGGCACTCATTCTGCTTGCTATTCCCTTTGCGATGGTCGGCGGCCTCGCCGCATTGTTGATCGGCGGGCTCTATCTCTCTGTGCCGGCGTCCGTGGGGTTTATTGCCTTGTTTGGTGTTGCCGTGCTGAATGGGGTCATAAAAATCTCTTACATCAACCAGTTGCGTCGTCAGGGCATGTCGCTTGATGAGGCCGTGTTGACCGGCATGGTCATGCGATTGCGCCCCATATTGATGACCGCCCTCGTGGCTGCTCTTGGGCTCACCCCCTTACTTCTCGCGACCGGCCCGGGTTCTGAGATTCAGCGACCGTTGGCGACCGTTGTCATCGGCGGATTACTCTCGTCCACGGTCCTGACGTTGATTGTCCTGCCTGTCCTGTATCGATGGATCGAACAGCGTGAGGAGAGACGAGTCAGCCACATGCAGTAGGACAGATCCCTTACCACTCTCCGCGGGACATTGTAAGAATACGGCATATTCATGGCAGACTTATTGAGGTGCATATCGAAAATTATGCATCCGCGAGAGGGGTCCACGTGGTAGGCTACGCTCGGCATGCTGATCGCTCCTGCTCAACGTTTTAGGAAAGGCACATCGGTGAAAATCAACTGGCTCGTCGAGCAGGTTATGGTGTGGGGACTCGTCGGAGGTCTCACGGTTCCGGTGTCGGCACTGGCCGCCACCAAGCAGGTTCCCAAGGCGAGCGGCCAAGATTTGCAGCGCCAAGTGAAGAGCACTGCCAATAAAGTGATTCCGGCGGTCGTGAGCATCGCGTCGACCGTGATGGTGCGCGATCAGGCCTTTGGTGACGAGGCGTTGCCGTTCGGTCTGTTCAAAGAGCCGCCTACTCGTCGCCAATATGGGCAGGGGTCCGGCGTGATCGTCGCACCGGACGGCTACATCATCACCAATAACCATGTTGTTGCCGACGCGGTCGATGTGGAGGTGGTCCTGGCGGACCGACGCCAGTACAAGGGAAGAGTGGTCGCCACGGATCCCAAGACCGACGTCGCCGTCGTGAAGATTCAGGCGACGAAGCTTCCCACCGTGGCCTGGGGTGATTCGAGCCAACTGGATGTCGGGGATTTTGTCCTGGCCATCGGCAACCCGCTGGGGCTGAGCCGCACGGTCACGTTCGGCATTGTGAGTGCAGTCGGTCGTGCGGATGTCGGCGTAGCGGATTTTGAAGACTTTATCCAGACGGATGCGCCGATCAATCCCGGGAATTCAGGCGGAGCGCTCGTCAACATTCATGGCGAGCTGGTTGGGATCAATACGGCGATTGCGAGTCCGACCGGAGGCAGTGTGGGGGTCGGATTTGCGATCCCCAGCAATATGGCCCGCGCTGCGATGCAGAGTCTGATCAAGACGGGCCGTGTCGTCCGAGGATTTCTCGGTGCCTACACGCAAGATGTCAGCCCTCCCTTGGGGAAGATTTTTCACTTGCCGGACGTGAAGGGTGCGATTGTGACGGATGTGCAATCGAAGGGCTCAGCCGAACGAGCCGGTCTCAAGCGGGGCGATGTCGTGGTGCGGTTCGATGGGGGCGACGTGATGGATAGCGGCCATCTCCGGAACCTGGTAGCGCAGTCGTCGATCGGGAGCAAACACCGCCTGGATCTCATCAGAGAAGGGAAAGTGTATCAGGCGGAACTGATCATTCAGGAAGCCCCGAGGGAGCGGACGAAGAAGACGCAGACTGCCTCGACGGCGTCCACCGTCCATCCTCTCGCCGGTGTGGTCTTCGACGATGTGACACCTCCGTTGGCTCGGCAGATGGATTTACCGGTGAATAACGGCGTGGTCGTGACGGATATCGAGGAAGGCAGCCTCGCCGAAGCGTCCGGCTTGCAGCCGGGTGATGTCGTGCTGGAACTCAACCGACAATACGTGCCTAATTTCTCAACTCTTCAGCGCCTCGCCGATCCACTCAAACCCGCCGACCTTGCCCTCCTCCTCGTCAATCGCCAGGGGAATGTGATGTACATTCCGATTCAGGGGGAGTAACAAGATGGCTACTTGGCGGTAGCTGGCGGAGAATCTTCGGACGGTTTGGGGATCCAACCCTGTTGACCCAACAGGTCCAACGCTTTCTTATTTTCATACGTGTGTATCGCGACAGAGGCTTGATCGCCTTTCTTGGGGACATATCCCATTCGCATTGGGAGCGCCCGTTTTCCATTTCGAATCGTCAAGAAGAGACAGAGTTCGCCGAATTGTCCTGCGATACGCTTCGGTTCAACGGGCTCGCCATCATCGGCTGTCTCGCTCTGGTTCGGCGGTTCCGTAAAGATCACGTCGATTATTTCCACCGCCCCTTGCCGAAAGCGGACGTTCCATCGTTCGATATCGTGGGGACCTTCGAAGAGCACTTCGGCGTCGGCCTGGCGGACATGCGATGGGACTGCCTGTCCATCTAAACTTTCTACAGCCACATAGGCCTTGGGAACTTTGAAGAGCGTGCGTGCAAGGGCGATGAATCGGCTGTTCAGGTGGTCGTTGTCCGTTAGTCCAACCACCGTCTCGACACTGTCAAATCGAGCGCGCATCATGATCCGTTCCTCCAGGGCGTCTCCAAAAATGACCGGGAGTCCTGCATCTTCGGCGAGGCGACAATGCCTCGGCTCGGAGTCGATGAACACCACGGGCGTCCCGCCCTTCTTGAGTTCTGCCGCCATGGCCAAACTCAGCTCGCGGACTCCAAGAATCGCCACGGTTTCCCGCTTGGGAAGTCGAAGTTGAAGGAGTTGAGCCATGGGGCGAGCGAAGAGGCTCGCATGCAGCACGGTGATCCCGATGGTCATAAAGACCATCGCTCGAAGGGCATCGCCCCCTTCGAGTTGTTTTTGTCGCATCGCCTCGGCGGTCAACGACGCGATCGCAGCGGCGACAATGCCCCGAGGAGCGACCCAGGCAAGAAACAGACGCTCCTTCACGGGGAGTTCAGTGCCGATCGTCGATAAGAACACGCTCGCGGGACGCACCAGAAAGATCAGCGCAGCCACGGCCCACCAGGCGGCCGGCCCGAGCTCCAAGATGTCGTCCCATCGAATGTCAGCCACCAACAAGATAAACAACAGGCCGACTAACATGATGGTCATTTGATCTTTGAAATCTCGTAGGTCACGATCGACCAGAGTCCCGAGATTTCCGACCAGAATGCCGGCGACGGTAACGGCGAGGATGCCGCTCTGAGGGATCACCTGATCGGAGAGCTGAAACAGCCCGTACGTCAAGGCGAGGGTGAAAATATTCGTGTAGCCATGAGGAATAAGGCCCGGCCAGCGGAGGAGCCCACCAATAAGGAACCCACCGATGATGCCGGCGACGATGCCGAATCCCAGCCGCATGGCCAACAGATGCAGTTCACTCGTCAGCGTCTCGGCCGCCGGCGACAACACAAAGTTCAAGACGAGAATCGCCAGGACCGCGCCGATCGGGTCGATCAATACGCCCTCCGCCTCGATGATGGTCCGCATGTGAGGGCGTAAGCGCATGTTCCGGACCAGCGGAGCGACGACCGTCGGCCCGGTGACCACGACCAGACTCCCGAAGAGAAGCGAATGCCCAAGCGACCAGTCAAGAATAAAATGGGCCACGAGGGTGGCGCCGATCAATGTCAGCACGGCGCCCCAGGTGACGAGTTGCCGAATGGGCGCTTCTTGTCGACGAAGACGCGACCACTGGAGATTCAGTCCTCCTTCGAACAGAATGACGGCGATCGCAAAATCGACCAGGTCGAAGAGTCCGCGGCCCATGGATTCAGGGTGAACCCAATTGAGCCATTCAGGGCCCAACGCGGCGCCGAGAGGAAGCAAGAGCACGGTGCTCGGGATATTCAGATGGCGGGCGAGCGACTGCGCCAGGACCCCCGCCATGAGAGCGATCGAGAGGGTTAGGCCTGCGTGCACGCTGGCGATGCCTGGTTCAAGATGATTGGGTGAAAGACGGAGCCCATCGTTGTCTACGAACCGACCGGTGAGCTGCGAGGTATCCGACGGATAACCTTGGACGTCACCCTGCCTCCACCCAAAAGGGTGCGGTGAAGTCTCTAGTGCTTCTCAAGATACAGAACCTGCGCTCTTGGTACAAACCTTTTCGTCATCGGAACGGGGCGTAGCTCTGCTCCTCTAAGACCCACCGACCTCGCCCTCCTGCTCGTCAACCGCCAGGGCAACGTCATATACATCTCGATTCAAAAGGAGTAGAGAAAGAGATGGTTCCTTGGTAGAGAGGCAGAGGCTGCGAGATTTGAAGCCCCCACAGATCCAAAGACCATAGTGCCTGATAGTACCTCATCGTTTCAATCTCAATTACTTACAGAGGAACCAGAGGCAGACGAAGAACCGATGAAACCACATCGGACACGATAGTTCTGCCACAGTTTAGCCACAGTGAAGACGTGATACAGTCGCATTCAAAACCTTTGGAGGGCATGATGTCGGAAAGCCTGTGCCGACTCTGTAACGGCGAAGCGACTCCACAGCATAGTCACATTTTGCCTGCGTTCGTGTTTCGGTGGATGCGTGAGAGTTCGGCTGGAGGCTATCTTCGTCTAGGCATGACTCCCAACCGGAGAGTTCAGGATGGGCTGAAGCGTTATTGGTTATGCGCGAACTGTGAGGAATTGTTCAGCCGTGCGGAAACCGATTTTGCCAACAAGGTTTTTTATCCGTACTCTAATGGCAGTTCAAGTCGGATCATCTATGGCAACTGGCTCCTGCGCTTTTGTGTTTCAGTATCTTGGCGGGTCTTGCAATTTTACAAAGAAGAAGCTTCTCTAAACAGCCTTGGGCCTGACGCGGCTTCACGGGTTACCGAGGCCGAGGCTACGTGGAAGGCGTTTTTGCTAGGTCAACGGCCACACCCTGGATCCTTTCGGCAGCACTTATTGCCATTTGATGCTATAGAATCGATTACCTCCGGCCAGGCTCTCTCTCCAAATCTCAATCGTTATCTCATGCGCACTACGGATTTCGACATATTAGGGAGTGAATCTGCTAGCTTCGTGTACTCGAAGCTCGGTCGGTTCGTCATTTTGGGATTTATCCGTCAAGATCGCCCGAACCATTGGCAAGGGTCCAGGGTCCATCTCAGGACTGGCCAAATCGAGCCACGCAAGTACACGATCAATAGAGGTCTCTTCGATTACATAAATGCGCGAGCTCGGCTCGTTGCAGAACTGCAATCAGGCATATCCCCTCGCCAGGCACAGAAAAGCGATGAAGCACGTAGTGCAAATGTTGAGAAGTATGTTGGAAGTGATGAATTCTTGGCCATGCTGAACGATCTGAGAATGTTCGGAGACGCAGCATTCACACGAGATGACTTGCCTGAAGAGGGTGGGTCAAAGGAATCAAAGACTTCGTCCTGACGTCTGCGGATTGCAGATTCGCAGCCTCTGCTATTCCCATGGCGGCCTCCTTCGCGCAGCTGTACACACGGCGCCTCTAGTATGCGCACTCGGCTATAGGGGGAGAAGCTCAAGCCCGAAGGCCCGTTCGGTGAATCAGACGAGCGCGCTGGCGATCATCGCAAGTCGTCCGACGGCTGAGGTTTACTGCCCGTGATCTCTTCTCCCCAGCGGAAGGTTTAACGCCAGCGAATCCCCTGGTACCCCGACCGTTCTTTCCTGAATCTGAACAGACAGATCATTTCGTAAGGCAAACAGGATCAGAGTTTGCGGTTGCCGCCTCGGCTCGGTCGTGCTACGAAAAGATAATTGGTGCTACTGATGTCAGGAGGCCTTATGGATGATCTGGTTCGATTTGGCGTGTCGTTGGATCGGCGACTGTTGGCGGAGTTCGACCGTCACATCAGGCGGAAGCGGTACACGAACCGTTCAGAGGCGCTGCGTGATCTGATTCGGGACAATCTGGTGGGAGAAGAATGGGATGAGAATAAGGAGACGGTCGGCACGATCACGTTCGTGTACGACCACCATGTGCGCGACTTAACCGGAAAGTTGACCGATATCCAACATGCGCACGCAGGGCAAATTCTGTCCGGTATGCATGTGCATCTCGACCATAACCATTGCCTTGAAGTGTTGGTGGTGAAAGGCAGGGGAAGAGATATCAAGAAGGTGGCGGATGCACTGGTATCGGTCAAGGGTGTGAAGCACGGAAAACTGACCATGACGACGACGGGAAAAACGTTGCGTTAGATGAGACGAATCTTAAGTGATCGAGTGCCATTGGCGCCCTATCTTGCGTGTTTGATGGTGGCTCTCTGTTGGGATGCCGACGGCATGGCCCATGATCCTGATGAACTGGAAATCGAGGTCCCGGAAGTGTCCGTCGTCGGTGAAAAGCCGGTGGCAGCCTCTTCGCAACAGTTCATCCCTGACAAAGAAATTGTGCTACAGCCTCAGGGTAGACCAGCCCAGATTCTCCGATTGATCCCCGGCATGCTTGCCGTGGAGCATTCCGGCGGGGCGGGGAAGGCCGACCAATATTTTCTTCGGGGGTTCGATGCCGACCACGGCACGGATGTCGCGTTCTTCCTCGACGGGATGCCGATCAATCTTCGCTCCCATGCGCACGGACAAGGCTATGCTGATTTGAACTTCATCATCCCCGAGACGATCGAAGGTCTCGAAGTCAATAAAGGGGCCTATCTGCCGGAGTATGGAGACTTCGCAACGGCTGGGGCGATAAATTTTCGGACGCGCCAGGCGGTCAAGGAAGGGATCGTGCAAGCCGCCGGTGGAGAGTTCAGCACACAGCGATACATGTTGATGTTTTCTCCGACCAAAGAGCGGGTGCGGAGCTTGTTCGCTGCCGAAGGCTACTATACCAATGGTCCATATCTGAATGACAACCAGTATATTCGTAGCAATGTGTTGGGGAAAATCACGACCTATGTGACGGGGCGGGATGAACTCAGCATAACAGGCACCTTTCTCTATTCAAAATGGGACGGCTCGGGGGAGATCCCATTGCGCGCGGTGACGGACGGGTCGCTGAACCGTTTTGGCGCGATCGATCCGTATGAAGGCGGCAACACATTGCGTACGACCGGCCAATTGGACTACCACTACGACACAACTTCAGGTGGTCAGTTCTACATGAAGGCGTATGGCCAATATTACCGGCTGGATTTGTTCACGAATTTCACGTTCTTTCTCACCGACCCGATCAACGGTGACGGTTTTGCGCAATTTGATCGCCGGGCGATCTATGGTGGCGAGCTCGGATTCAAACAACGAGGAGATATTCTCGGCATGCCCAGCATCGGGACCGTGGGATTTCAGACAAGGGTAGACGACGTGCATGCAAAACTGGGCACGCAGTTACGAAAACAACTAACCGGCACGACGATCGATAGCGATGCCTTCTCAGCCTCCTACGCACAGTTTGTGAAAGCCGAGGTGCAGCCGCTGCCGTGGCTGAGGTTTAACGGCGGCGTACGAGGCGAGGTGTTCACTTTCGACGTGAATAACCGCTGCGCCACATGCCCGGAGCAATCGGCTGGACAGACACACTCCGGTATCGTCCTTCCCAAAATGAACATGATTTTGGGTCCATGGGCGGGGACGGAGTTCTTCATCAACTACGGCGAAGGTTTCCACAGCAACGACGCGCGGTCCGCCGTCAGGCCGGGGTCGGCTCCGCTCTCTCGTTCCATCAATTATGAAATTGGGGTACGGTCCAGGCCCTGGGGACCGGATCGGCTCGAGTTACTCGCCACTCTTTGGCGCATGGATATTAAGTCAGAACTTGTGTTCGTCGGTGATGAAGGCACCACGGAGATTCGCGGTGCAACCAGGCGCCAAGGTGTGGAAGTCGCCGCCCGCGGTCAGGTATGGGGACCCCTCTACGTCAACGGCAGTTTCGCTTGGACACACGCGGAGTTCCGTAACGGCGACGCGATTCCATTGGCGCCGGAATACATCGCTTACGGGGCCGCTATTCTGAAATGGCCGGAAGGGCTGACCTCGCAACTCCAGGCCACCTACATGGGAGTTCGCCCTCTCATCGAGGATCGCAGCATCAAGGCTCCGTCGTGGATCACCTTTGATCTGTCCGAACGGTATCTCATTCCGATGCGGCTCCCTCACGGCCGGATGGAAGTCTTTCTGTATGTTCAAAATCTGTTTAATACTGAGTGGGAACAGGCTATCTTTGCGTTCGAGTCCAGGCTGAGGAATGAACCGGCGGCAATCAACGACATTCATTTCGTGCCCGGTAACCCGAGGACGTTCTTGGGGGGTCTCGCCTGGTATTTTTGATCGGCTGCGGAGCCCGACTCCCACCGGTGTCCTCGGTTACTCAGACACACGATGGACATGGTAAAGTGCGGATCCGGTCTTCGCCGCCCTGCGGTCTTTTGGAAAATCGTGTTGAGCAGTCGATGGACAGGCAGAAGCAAGGAATCCTTCCACAATCCTATTTTAATCGTCCCACACTTGTCGTGGCTCGCTCTCTGGTCGGCAAGTATTTGATACGCGAGAATGGGAAGGGAACAATTGCCGGAAAAATCATCGAAGTGGAAGCGTACATCGGTGCTGAAGACAAAGCCTGTCATGCTTCGAAAGGGAGGACTGCACGAACAGAGGTGTTGTTCGGTCCACCAGGGATGGCCTATGTCTACCTGATCTACGGCATGTACGACATGTTGAACGTGGTGACGGAGCGATTGGAGGTTCCTGCTGCCGTGCTAGTTCGAGCGATTGAAGTCGATGGCCGGTTGATCGATGGGCCAGGGAAGCTTTGTCGAGCACTGGAGATTGACCGATCCTTACATCGACTCGATTTGACACAAGGCCAATCTCTCTGGTTTGAAGACCGAGGTTCCAGGGTTTCCAGAAAGCAGGTTGGGACATTTCCTCGAATCGGCGTCGACTATGCGGGGGCCTGGGCAAAAAAACCTTGGCGGTTTCGATTGATACAAGGGGCCTAAGCAGGCGAGCAGTCTGGCCGGTGGAGCGGATTCTGAAAGCACAAACGGGGGAAACCTTGTGTTCTACAAGGCTTCCCCCGCGGATCAATGAGCAATCAGTCGATCTTGCGATCGCCGGAGATTTTGGTCGCTGAGGTCACCGGAGGAGCAATCTTGATGTCCGGTCCCTGTACGTTCGGAAGCCGACCGGCACCCTGTTCTTTGGTGATACGTGCATTGTCGGTCTTCACGAGGTCTTGCTTGCTGTGGTGATCATCAAAGCCTGCTGCTTTTAGCAGAGAGTTTTCCCCACCAGCATTCGACTGGCCCGGATCGTTTGCCGTCGGCTGGCCGGTAACCGGACTGCCCGTGTTCTGCATCGGGTAGCCCTCATGTTTGGGGAGAAGCGCCGGGTTCGCCGACGCGACGGAGCACGCAAGCAGGATAGAGGAGGCTGTCGCAACTGCACCGGTAAGAAGTTTCATGCCTGTTCTCCCTTTAAAAAAGAAGGATAGATGACCATATCAATTTTAGGTTGTCCATGCCAAGGCCCTCGCACGCGGGCAGAATCATAACGATGGCCGACATTCCTGTCAAACCGAGCAAGCCGTGACTCTCATAACCGCCTTGACAGAGAGGATGCCTGATGAGCGATTCCATGAGGAATGATTGAGGTTCGAGGAAAATCGCTTGGTCAGGTTGGACGTCGAGGGTGACGTGGACTGCGGCCACGATGACGAAACGTCGGTCCTCGGCTGACGCCGGGAAGACGAATCGTGACGCTCGTGCCTTCACCGACCGCGCTGCTGATCGCGATCGTTCCGCCGTGTTCTTCGACGATCTTCTTCACGCTGGGGAGGCCCAGTCCAATACCTGAACGTTTTGTGGTGAAAAAAGGCTCGAAGACTTTGTCGACGAGTTCGGCTGGGATCGGCACGCCGTCATTCTTGATCAAAATCTGTACTTCAAGCCCCCGCCCAGCGCGATGCTGTGTGACTTGGATGTGAAGATGGCCGCCAGGAGACATCGCCTCGGAGGCGTTCCGGAAAATGCTGAGGAACGTCTGTTGGAGCTTGGCTTCATCGCCTCTCACCGGTGCAAGGATATTGGCATAGTCCTTGGTGACTTGAATGCGAGTCGCCTCAAGATCGGTTCCCACAACGACCAGCGCACTCTCGAGTACTTCGGGAATCCGGCAGAGATGGCGGTGGAGTTCGAGTGGCTTGGCGAAGTCGAGGATTTCATTGAGAATCGCCTCGATCCGGATCAAGTCTCGCATGGCATTCTCAACACGTGTCTGAGGATCAAAGTCGAGAATCCCTTCGCCGGTCACTTCTTCCAGTTGGGATCGAATCGAGGCGAGTGGTTCACGGATTTCCGTTGCTAAAAAGGCGCTGAACTCGCTGATGGCGGCCTGGCGTTCCTGCTTACGAATCACAGGCTCAGAAGGACCAGTTGCTGAACGGGACAGGTCAGGATCTCCAGGTTCAGTCGCTATATTCGGGACTGAAGTCTGGTGTGCAGGTGCTTGGAGCAGCTCAGCAAGTTTGAGAATGACAGGTTCCAGGGTACGAGCATCGGTGGTTTGATAGCGGTCTGCATCCTTCGCCCCCAGCGTAATCGTCCCTCCGACTTGACCCTTGACGAAGAAGGGAGTGACGAGTGAGGACTGAAAGCGGTCCCTAAAGAGATGTTTATGGTCAACAAAACGACCTTGCGTGCTAGCCAGGTCGTGATCCACGCGCGGCTTGCGATGGCGCACCGCCCAGCCTGCGGCTGAACTATCCAGAGTGAGCCGCTGCCCGGGCTTTAGTTCCTTCTTCGTGTCTTTCTGTTCCCCTTTCAGGTCACCGACGAGGCCCAATACCTCGACATTTCCCGCCAGCGGATCGTAGTAGCAGGCCCAGGCCCGATCATAGGCGACATATTGGTGTGCTTCGGACAAGACCGCTTCGATTTTCCCCTGGAGCTCGGGTGAGGAATGTTTCGTGACCGGTGGATAGAGTTCTGCACCGGCTGGCTGTTGAGCGCTCGGTTCCTGAGAGACATAAGAACGGCTCAACACGACGTGCGTATTGAAGAGTCGTTCTCGGTCCAGCGCCTTGGTCATGCCTTCGCACATCTGCTCGAGCTGCGACTTCTCTTTCTTCGAGAAGGCCGCACTTTCCTTCCGCCCAATGACCAAGCAACCGTACACACGATTGAGGTGACGAAGTGGAACAGCGAGCAGCGACTTCGCTCCAGGGGTAATCAACCGTAAGCGAATCGTGCGTCCGCCTTCTTGGTCTTGCGCGGTCGTCGCCAGGACAGCAGCCCGATGGTTCGACAGGGTGCGGAGAACAGCTTGAACGTCCCTTGGGGTGAAGCCGCGCGACGCATGCTCGATGAGGGGGCCGTTCTCTTGATGGAAGATTGCCGCCAGGACCGAATCGGATCCGATGTCGTTCAACGCGGCATTCAACGTCCGTTGAAGCAGGGTTTCAGGAGCTGGTTTGGCTTGAGCAGTCGACGTGGTCATAGGTTCCAATACAAACCGAGCGTATTGTAGCCGGATCGGTTGTGAATAGCTACTCCAGAGACCAGGTACATCGCATGATCTCTTGGAGGCTGAGTTCTACCGAAGATGCGACTTCTGCGATTGAGCCAATACGAGCCAGTGATATCCGTCTCTTGCCGAGAATACCATGAGCATCAGTCTTTCGGCATTTTATCGGGATCCAGCTCGACTAGCCGCAGTCTACCGTTACCGATGTGGTCGGTCTTGTAGATACGGTCGCCTATCTGAATGGTTCCAATCAAGAGGTTGCCGGTGATCACAAATGTGAAGTCGCCGTCAACGGGAGGCTTGAAGGTCCCGCGGATGACGCTCGTGTCATTGATCCGAGAGACCTTGGAGGAGACCTCAAGCTCGGGATTGGCTTTGTCGAACAGTTCCACGCTGATTCTGGGAAGAGGTCTGGATCCCGCATCCTTGAGACGTTGAAGGAGCGGAAGGTTAAGCGCAACCTCTCGATCGCGAATCATCCAAGGCTTCCGCGGCACCGGCCGTTGATTGGAAGAAGGAGTCTCAACGGTTTGCCACAGGCTCTTTGGCGAAGCGGGCTCTTCGCTGAACGCGATAGAATTCGGCACGCCACACAGCATCACAATGAGAAGAAGATATCGAAATTGGTGGGGCACAGATGATCTCCAGGAATCATAGTCTTGTTCGTTCACTCTACCATAGTCAACCTGAGCGACTCAGCGCGAGTGTGACCGGGAGGACCTGGGTCCGGTCCTCCCGGCATGTTACCGATCAAGGGAAAGGCGTACGCATCTTTCCACGCGATTTCCCGTGAGAATCTGAAGGAACCTCGTCTGGAAAATCGTCGTCTAAATCGTCATCCGATTCGTCGACATCATCGAGAGCATCTCCCCTCGAGTTGGAGCGAGAGGTTTTCGAAGGATCGGCAGACGTGGCGGTGGAGGTTGTGGTACCCGTGCGCCATGCTGCAACGACATTACGGACCTCATTCATAGAGCGGGCATTGTCTGCTGAGTTCGTGGGATTGATTCGATGATCGATCCCGGCCGGCCGGCCGTTGATCACAATCTTTGGATTCGAGAAATACTTCACGCGAGGGCAGGACACCGTGGGGCAGGGGTACGCCATGATGGTCCGAAATTTGGCGACCGTGTCTCGATACCCATAGGAGTAAGCAAAAACACCCGTACCGCCGCTCGCGCGGTCGTGCGCATTCCCCATGTTGTGACCCAATTCGTGCGTGAGGGTGTTGTTTGCCACACAGTCACGGTCCGTCACGCTGAAGGCGTAATTGGCGAAGCTGGCCCTCGGGCCGTTCGCCATGACATAGGCGATGCCGCAATAGGCGCCCCCATTATCCACGATCAATGCGACCAGATCGGCCTTATACTGATTGCGCAGTTGATGAACGGAATCCATGAATCCATCGCTTGTTCTCTGTAAACGCGAGAGATCCGTGCTGATGTTGCCCGTTTCCGTATAGGCGACTTCGGCAGCCCGGACCAGCCGGAGTCGCATGGCGATCCCGCTATTGCCATAGGATTGATTGGCCAGATCAACGCCCAGCGCGATCAACGCGTTCATGGCGGCCTGTCCGCCCTGCTTCGCGCGCGCCGTGGACGTGTAGACGACGAGCAGATCAACGATGGTGTTCGTGCTTGTCGCTGCAGCAGTGGTCACGCTATCAGTTGTGGTGGCCACACCGGCATCGGGCTGCTGGAGTTCAGGTTCTGGAGCCGGCGGCTCTGCAGGAGTTCCATCGTCGGGTACCACGAGTGGATGGTGATCCGGACGCATGGCGTCGTCGTCAATTTCAACGAGGCGATGACGGTTGTCTTCAGTCGGCTCGATTTTGTAGAGTCGGTCGCCCGTGGCGATCGTCCCAGCCATTTTCTTGCCACGCACAGCCAAGGTGACATCGCTGTTCTGGTCACCTCGCAGCCGTCCACGCCAGACCTTTGCCTTGTTGTGATGAACCAGTGGCTCGTCGATCTCGAGCGTGCGAGTTCCGATATCGAAGAGGTCCAGTGTGACGGTGGCCTTATTTTCTTTGCGAGAGGAGTGTAAGGCATCAAGTGCTACCGGGTTGAGGGCCATGGTTCGATGCTTTCGCACCCATCGCTTAGCCATCTGAGGTGACGGAAAGGCTTGGGCAATGGCAGGAGGAATGTCGCTCGGGGCTTCGAGAAGGAGTGGTGTTTCGGACTGCGGCGAGGCGCAGATTCCGACGTCGGACATGCCCAAAATCATCGCGCCTAGACTAAGGACCAAGGGGAATGATCGGAACGATGAGCAAGAACGTACGTGGCCATTTCTCCGTGACTGTCTACCCAGCAGCGTCGGCTCCATGTAACCCTCCGTGTGATGGTGAATGCGCTGACTCGTGGGAGCAAAGGCCGTACCATCGCGTGGCAGGGAATTGTCTCATGGACAAAAGGCTGGGCTTCCCACAGTATGAAGCGTGTTCAATGTTGCAACATACAGGGGGCACCTATGAGTAAGGGGAACACCTCCGTACTAAAGTGTAGAAAGTGAAGGAATGGGCCTACGTAGAAAAGCGTGCGGTAATCGGTTGGTAGTTGCGGCGACAGAGTGATGTATTCACCGTCTTCCCTTTTCGAAGGGCGCGGCGGAACCAGGAAGCGGAGTATCGGTAGTCATCAATCAGGATTGATAATCTTGGGAGGGCGGCGCTGTTCCTCCTGGACTTCCAAATGGACTTGGCGGTCGACGGTCCAGCTGTTGAGGACGGTCGTCACCAGACTGATGACCAAGGCACCTCCGACAGCCGACCAGAATCCGGAGACCGTGAACCCTTTGACCAGAAACGCCGTGAATTCCAATAACAGTGCATTCAATACCAGGAGAAAGAGTCCAAGGGTAAAGACGATCAATGGCAGGGTGAGAAGAAAGAGCACTGGACGAAGGATCACGTTCAAGAAGGTCAGGACCAAGACTGCCGCCACACCGGCCGTAAGACTGTCCGCCTCCAGTCCTGGAACCATCGCGATCGCCAGGAACACCGCAATACCGGTGATGAACACGCGTATGAGCGCGCGCCGCATTCCACCGTGGAATGGTGATTCGTGAACCGCGCGAGAAAAACGAATGCCAGGCATCGGCTACCGAGGGGTAGAAGGGTTTCTCATCGGTGAATAGTGGACGATTGTTGCCAGCACCTTCTGCTTCTCTTTTGTCGCTTCAATAATGACTCGATCACCAACCTCTGGGGGGTCGGCCGATTTGGCGTTGAGCTTATTCTTGAATTGCACCTGCGTATTAAGCAACACCGAGACGATCTGCCCTTTAGCCGTTTTGACTTCCACATGAGTGGCGTCGATAGCCGTGACGGTACCGAGTACATGCACGACATCCGCTGCCTGGGTCGGGCCAGCGGTAAAGGAGCCCACCAGCACCAGCAATCCAACACTGGATCTTGTCAGTCGATCGATGCTCAGAAACATAACCCAATCCGGTAAAGTGGAGTGTCTTCATCGTTCCGGCAATTCGAAGTGCAGCTCACTCCTGTGAGCAAGACCAGAACACATGCACCCTCCACTATACAAATTCCTCCTGGCGAATACCACTCCCTCAGGTGGCTGGGTAGAACCGTGATGAACCAACGAGGCGGACGATGAGGAAGACGATCAAGGGGAGGTGCATCAGCAGGCCGCATACAGCCATGAACCATTCACCGATCCAGAAGGTCATCGCGAGGTTAAAGGCCAACACTCCGTAGTAGAGTCCGATGCCGAACAGAAGCCGTGGGGTGATCGGTTGCGCAAGTGAGAGGGGAGCAAGGCGACGATCAATCAAGAAATACAGGGCAAGGGCAATCAGCCCGACCACGGCCCAGCCGACATAGTTGGCCATCGGGACTCCGAAATGCCAGCCTGGATCGGGATAGTAATAGATCTTGCCCAAAAACCAACGGTCGCCGCGCAGGGCCACAGGGTCAATCACCATATCGATAAAGGCGAACAGAAACGCGGTCATGCCGTAGACTGCCCAGCTGGTTCGGGCAGCCAGGTCGAACCGTAATGGCCTTGGAAAGAGCCTGGCGCTGGTCGAAGACGGGTCAACTGGAAGCAGGAGCCCGAGGGCCACGGAGTAGGAAGCGAAAAGGAGAAAGCTGAACGAGAGGGAATCCATAAACGGCACGTCAAAAACATAGAGCTCCTGACCGACCGTCGAACCATTATAGAAGTACCAGCCGAAAGGGATACCGGTTCTCGTGGAGGAGAACTCGCAGATGAATGCCGTAATCCAGGTGGTGAGCCAGAAACGCCATGTTCTAGGCCAGCCGATCAGCTTGATGGCAGAGAAGAGGAACGCGGCCAGAAACAGAAACACATAGGGGCGGAGAACAATAGTCTTGAAAAAGAGTGTGACAGCTTCCATGAACAGGGTGTATGCACTCGCGTTAGGCGTACCCGTGAGTCTTGAACCACCGCACCGCCTTCTCGAGTGCGATCTCTGGTGGATTCTGCGGGAGCCCGAGTTCTCGAACAGCCTTGCTACAATCGTAGTGCATCTTGTACTTGGCCATCTTTACACCTTCCAGCGGAATTCTTGGGGGCAGCCCGGTCAGGTTGGCGAACCAGTGATTGAGATAGGCGAGGGGAAGGACGACGCCTCGCGGTAATTTCAGAGCTGGGGCTTTCACGCCGGTCAATTTGCTCAGGATCTCAAATACCTCGCGAAGCAACAGATTGGCCGAGCCGAGAATATAGCGTTCACCCTGGCGGCCTTTCGCCATTGCCAGCAGATGACCGGTGGCGACGTCGTCGACATCGATAATGTTCATGCCGGTTTCAATGTATGCCGGCATGCGGCCCTTCATGAAATCCACGATGATTTGGCCGGTCGGGGTCGGTTTCACGTCGCGCTCGCCAACCGGAGCGCTCGGGTTGACGATGACGACGGGTAATCCCTCTGCGGCGAGCTTGTGCACTTCCTGTTCGGCCAGATACTTCGAGCGCTTATAGTGGCCGGCCATTTGTTCTAGGGACACCGGTGTCTCCTCTGTTCCGAGCCCTCCACCAGGAGGCAAGCCGATTGCACCGATGGTACTGCAATAGACCGTACGTTCAATCCCAACCTCACGCGCGGCCTCCAATAAATTTCTGGTGCCGACCACGTTAATGTCATAAAAGATCGATGGATCTTTGGCCCACAAGGCATAATGTGCGGCAACGTGGTAGAGGTGACGGCAACCCGTGAGGGCCTCGCGCAGCGAGGCTTTATCACGGAGATCGCCGAGGACCTGTTCGACCTTCAACGACCGGAGATTGCTCGGATCGCTTCCGGGACGGGTTATCACCCGAACGTCCATCCCTGTGTTAAGAAGGGCGCGAACAACCGCGGCGCCGACAAATCCCGTTGCTCCTGTTACGAGGGCTTTCATCGGGGGGAGCGAATGGCGAATGGCGTATAGCTGATGGCAGAAAATCCGAATCTCATGATCGTGCCATAAGCCATATACTATCAGCTCTTAGTTTTTGCGAGCGGTAATATACCGTGCGATGGCGCGCAAGGGATCAGCAGAGGAACCAAAGGACGCGAGACGGCTGATCGCACGGGTCACACAGTCATCAGCCAATTGTTTGGCTCCGTCGACGCCGTAGAACGTTGGGTAGGTCTTCTTCCCACGCTCGGCGTCGGTGTTGGGGTTCTTGCCAAGCTCCTCTCGTGTCCCCGTCACGTTCAGCACGTCATCGGCAATCTGAAATGCCAACCCGATGTCTTCGGCATAGCCGGTCATGTCATCAAGTTGACGATCACTAGCTCCGGCGGCAATCGCGCCCATTCGCACGGCGGCGCGAATGAGCATACCGGTCTTGTGCTTATGAATGTTCTGAAGGGTCGGGAGGTCAATGTCCTGGTTTTCAGCTTGGATGTCGAAGACCTGCCCACCCACCATGCCCATGTTGCCGGATCCAAAGGCCAACTCTTGAATAATGCGGACCTGCCGTACCGGATCGCAGCCTTTCATAAGATCCGGCCTGCTGATGAGATCGAAGGCCATCGTCAGGAGTGCATCCCCTGCGAGAATCGCCATGGCTTCGCCATAGACTTTATGGTTTGTGGGTTTTCCACGGCGAAAGTCATCGTTATCCATCGATGGGAGATCGTCGTGGATGAGCGAATAGGTGTGGATGAGCTCCAGCGAGCAGGCGACTGCCATGAGGCCGGGAGGCGTATGCCCCAGAGCTTCCGCCGCTGCGATGGTCAGAATCGGCCGAACCCGTTTCCCACCCGCCATCAGGCTATAGCGCAGGCTCCCATGCAGCGTCGTTGGTGGTAGAGCAGCCGGCGGGGCTGCGAGGTCAAGAAAGCGATCGACCTCGATACGTTTCCGTTCAAGATATTCGGCAATGTCCATATAGATAGTCTTTTCTACTGAGGCCCGGTGATCCGCGCGGAGAGTAACAAAGGATCGGAGACGAGTCAAACTGGAGGCGTGAGCGAGTCCTTATGCCTCCCTATTCTCCGGCTAAGCAGGGCTGAGCGCCAAGATTTTGCTCCGTGCGAGGGCCAAGAGGCCCTGCTGCGCAGCCGTCGTGAGTCGTAACAGGGTACGCCGAGCATGATGACTGACGGTCCCGAC